>CAZNMF010000155.1:0-9846 GCA_964573795.1 uncultured Solibacteraceae bacterium | reverse complement strand
CGACGCGTTCTACAGCCCGAACATGGAGCCGCTGCGCTCGTGGGTGCCCCGGCCCGGCGAAGTCTTCGGCCTCATGGTGACCACGCCCGCCCGCGCCTGGCCGAACATGCGCACGCTCGACGAGCGCAGCAACGTCGTGCTGGTGCGGTGGGGAAGCTAGGGACGGGCGCGCTTCGGCGCGCCCGGTCGTATCGCGCGATCTCTCTATCGCGCTCGCGCACTATCTGACATCTGGCGATCTGGTTATCTGCCTCCCGTCTCGCTATCTGACTATCTCATCTGGCTATCGGCGAGCCGGTCGCCAGATGGCCCGATGGAAAGCCGATAGACCGATAGCGCGATGAACCGCAGATAGCGCGATGCCCGATAGTGCGATAGGGCGATAGTGCGATAGCGAGATGTTCCGTCACCGTCCCGTCACGTCGTCGATCTACAAACGACGCGTGAGGGACCGATGATCGCAACCCATCAATCATTCGAACGCGCGCGCCACCGGGTGTATGCGACGCTGCTGTCGGCCGTCGTGGCCAGCGCCGTCGTGCTCGGCGAGCCGGTCGGCACGCCGGGGCCGCGCCTCGTCGTCATGCTGATCGTCGATCAGATGCGCGGCGACTACATCGACAAGTTTCAGGCGAACTGGACCGGCGGGCTCCGGCGGTTTCTGACCAGCGGCGCCTGGTTCAGGCAGGCGGACTATCCCTACGCGCACACCGTGACCTGCGCAGGGCACGCGACGGTGAGCACCGGATCGTATCCGTCCGTACACGGCATGATCGGCAACAGTTGGTGGGATCGCGAGGCCAGGCGCACGGTGGCCTGCGCCGACGACGACGCGGCGACGATTGTCAGCTACGGACGGCCGCTCACGGGCCGGGGCGAGAGCGCCCGTGCGCTGCGCACGTCGACGCTCGCCGACGAGCTGCGCGCGCAGCTCGATCCGGCCGCGAAGGTCGTCACGCTCTCGCTGAAGGCGCGGTCGGCCGTCACGCTGGCCGGCCAGCGCGCCGACGCATCCGTCTGGCTCGACGATCGCGGATCGTGGGTGACGTCGAGCGCGTACACGAGCGCGCCCGTCCCGGCGGTCGCCGCGTTTCTGAAGAGCCATCCGATCGACGCGGACTTCCAGCAGACGTGGGATCGTCTGCTGCCGATCGATCGCTACCTGTTCGAGCCGGCGGCCGTCGGCGTCGTGCCCAAGGGCGGCATGACCGATCGCTTCCCGCACCGGCTCGGCGAGGCGAGCGCCGAGCCGGATACGGCCTTCTTCGTCCAGTGGCAGAACAGCCCGAACGCGGACGCGTATCTCGCGGAGATGGCGCTGGCGTTGACCGGGCAATTGCAGCTCGGCCGCGCGGGGCACACGGACTTCCTCGGGATCAGCTTTTCGACGCTCGACAAGGTCGGCCATGACTTCGGGCCGCGCAGCCACGAGGTCCAGGACGTCCTCGTGCGCCTCGATCGCACGCTCGATCATCTGTTCACCGGGCTCGATCAGATGGTCGGCAAGGACCAGTACGTCGTCGCGCTGTCGGCCGATCACGGCATCGCGCCCATTCCCGAGTCCGCGCGCGTGCTCGGCCTCGACGCCAATCGCCTCGGCTCGCGGGCGATCGCTGACACGGTCGAGCGGGAGCTCGCCGTGCTCGGGCCCGGGACGCACGTCGCCAACGCCGACGGCGACGACGTGTATCTGACCGCGGGGACGTGGGCGCGCGCGAAGGCGACGCCGGGCCTCGTGGAGCGCCTGCGCGCACGCCTGCGCGCGATTCGCGGCGTCGCGGCCGTCTACACGCGCGACGATCTCGCGGCCGTCACCGCGGCCTCCGATCCCGTCGCGCGCCGCATGGCCGCGAGCTTCCGTCCCGATCGCAGCGGCGATCTGATCGTGCTGCTGCAGCCGTACTGGCTGACGTCGGCGAGCGGCACGAATCACGGCACGCCGTACGGCTACGACACGCGCGTGCCGATTCTGCTCATGGGCCCGCACGTCGCGCCGGGCGACTATCTGCAGCCCGCCACGCCCGCCGACATCGCGCCGACGCTGGCGTTTCTCTCCGGCATCACGCTGCCGAACGCGCAGGGCCGCGTGCTGGCTGAGGCGCTGACGCCGACGACGCACGACGGCGCGCGCTGACGCCATCTGGACATCGGAGCCTGATGACCCGATAGCCGGACGTCCAGATGCCCCGATGCCCCGATGACCCGATGGACCGGGTATCATCCCTGCGTCGCGTCCGCCTCGCCGCCGGGGCGATGGGCGCGCGGCGCGGAGGTGTCGCCGTGAAAATCGAGCATGTGGCCTATCAGGTCAAGGATCCGGTTGCGGCCAGCCAGTGGTATGTCGACCATCTCGGTCTGACGATCAAGCGCGCTGAGGCCGGGCCGCCGTTCGGCCGGTTTCTGGCCGACGACGGCGATGCGGTCATGCTCGAGCTCTACAACAACCCGTCGGTCGCGCAGCCCGACTACTGGCAGATCGATCCGATCGCGCTGCACGTCGCGTTTCGCGCCGACGATCTGCCCGCGGTTCGCGCGCGTCTCATCGCGGCCGGCGCCACGGCCGTCGGCGACGTCCGCCGCGCCGAGTCCGGCGACGAGCTCGCGATGCTGCGCGATCCCTGGGGCCTGCCGGTGCAGCTCGTCAGGCGGAAGCAGGAGATGATTGGGGGATGAGAGCGTTGTATCTCGCTATCTCACTATCGCGCTATCGCACTATCTGACATCTGGCTATCGGGTTATCTGCCTCTCATCTTGCTATCCGACTATCTCATCTTGCTATCGGCGAACCGATAGCGAGATAGCCCGATGGAGAGCAGATAGCCCGATAGCGCGATGTCAGATAGTGCGATAGCGCGATAGCGCGCTAGTGCGATACTTTGATCACCATGCCCATCGACGTGTCTGCCGACATCGAAATCGCCGCCGATCCCGCTGACATCGCGGCCATCATGTTCGATCCGCAGCGCGAGAAGGACTGGATCGAGATGGTGCAGGAGGTCGAGCTGATCGATCAGGCGCTGGCGCCGGGCGCCAAGGTGCGGCATCGCGGGCGGGTGATGGGGCGCGACGTCGCGTGGGTGACCGAAGTCGAGGCGGTCCATTTTCCGCACGTGCTGACGCTGCGCGTGTCCGACGGGCCGTTCCTGGGCACGGTGCGCTACGACATCCAGCGATCCGCCGGCGGATCGCGCGCGCGCGGGCGCAACGTCGGCGAGCCCGCGGGGCTCGGCTTTCTGCCGGCGTCGATGATCGAAGGGCCGATGCGCGCGGCGCTCACGTCCAATCTCGCACGGTTGAAGGCCCTGGTCGAGGGCTGATCGATGCGCTTCCTCGCGCGTCTGTTCCTGAACGCGCTCGCGATCCTGATCGCCGCGCGGATGGTGCCCGGGCTGCAGTTGTCGGGGACCGGCGCCGCGCTGGCCGCCGGGGCGCTGCTCGGGCTCGTCAACGTCGCCGTGCGTCCCGTCATCCTGCTGCTGACGCTGCCGTTCACGCTCGTGACGCTCGGCCTCTTCATCTTCGTGGTCAACGCGATCTGCCTGTGGCTGACGTCGCTGCTCGTGCCCGGCTTCTCGATTGCGGGGTTCTGGCCCGCGCTGGTCGGCGCGCTCGTGGTGAGCGTCGTGAGCTGGATCCTCAACGGCCTGCTGCTGCCCGGTCCGCGGGCCTGAGGCGCCGGGCATGCGGCTCGCGCTCGCGCAGCTCAATTTCACGGTCGGCGCCTTCGACGCGAACTTCGCCAGGATCGCCGACGCCGCCGCGCGCGCGCGCGAGGCCGGCGCCGATCTGCTCGTGCTGTCGGAGCTGGCCGCGACGGGCTATCCGCCGCGCGATCTCGTCACGCACGACGCGTTCGTCGACGCCAACCTCGAGCTGGTCGATCGCGTCGCGGCGCTGACCGACGATCGCCTCGCGATCCTCATCGGCTTCGTCGATCGCAACGCGAGCTCGCCGGGCAAGGCGCTCCGTAACGCGGCCGCGCTCTGCAGCGGCGGCGCGATCGTCGGCCGGCGATACAAGTCCTTGCTGCCGACCTACGACGTCTTCGACGAGGACCGGTACTTTGAGCCCGCCGCCGACGTCTCGCCGCTCGATCTGCACGGCGTGCGCATCGGCGTCACGATCTGCGAGGACGTCTGGAACGACAAGGACTTCTGGCCGCGGCGGCTCTATCACCGCGATCCGGTCGCCGACCTCGCGTCGCAGCAGCCCGACTTCTTCATCAACATCTCGGCGAGCCCGTTCGAGCTGGAGAAGGCCGATCTGCGTCGTCGCATGATCCGGCAGGCGGCCGTGACCTACGGGCGCTATTTCTTCTATCTCAACCAGGTCGGCGGCAACGACGAGATCGTCTTCGACGGCCACTCGATCGGCATTGCGCCCGACGGCCGCGAGATCGTGCGCGCCCGCGACTTCGACGAGGACTTCCTCGTCTGCGACGTGCCGGTCGGCGCGCACGCGCGTGCGCAGGCGGCACCGGCGCCGGCGCCCATCGTGCGTCCCGTGAGCGCATCGGCGGAGGAGGCGGCGTACCGCGCGCTCGTGCTCGGGCTCGGCGACTACGCGCGCAAGTGCGGGTTCCGGCGCGCCGTGCTCGGACTGTCCGGCGGCATCGACTCCGCGCTCACGGCGTGTCTCGCCGCCGACGCGCTCGGGCCGTCGAACGTGCTCGGCGTTGCGATGCCGAGCCGCTATTCCTCGCAGGGCAGCGTCGATGACGCCGCGGCGCTGGCGGAGCGGCTGGGGATCGAGTACCGGCTGATTCCCGTCGACGGCATCTATCAGGCGCACCTCGACGCGCTCGCGCCGGTGTTCGCCGGGCTGACGCCGGACACCGCGGAGGAGAACATCCAGGCCCGCGCGCGCGGCGCCGTGCTGATGGCGCTGTCGAACAAGTTCGGATCGATCCTGCTCTCGACGGGCAACAAGTCCGAGCTCGCGGTCGGCTACTGCACGCTCTACGGCGACATGTGCGGCGGCCTCGCCGTGATCAGCGACGTGCCGAAGACGCTCGTGTACCGGCTCGCCGCGTACGTGAACCGCGATCGCGAGATCATCCCGGCGTCCACGATGACCAAGCCGCCGAGCGCCGAGCTGCGGCCCGATCAGCGCGACACCGACAGCCTGCCGCCGTACGACGTGCTCGATCCGATCGTCCAGGCCTACGTCGAGGACGCGCTCGATCTCGACGCGATCGTCGCGCGCGGCCACGACCGCGCGATCGTGGCCGACGTGCTGCGCCGCATCGACGCCAGCGAGTACAAACGGCGCCAGGCGGCGCCGGGCATCAAGATCTCCTCCAAGGCCTTCGGCATCGGCCGCCGCTATCCGATTGCCGCCCGCTACGGTTTCGCCAATCGTTCGCGTCTGCTGGTCTGACGCGCGCTAATCCTCCGGACGCGCCGCTGGGGTACGATGGGCGTGCTCCTTTGATTCTGGCGTCCGTTCATTCAACTGGAGGTACGTGTGAGCATGAGGTCTTTCATAGGTTCGTGTAGCCTGGCGCTGGCGCTGGCGGTGATGGCGCCCGCGGCGGCGCAGGCACAGCAGCCCAGCCGGCCGGCCACGGGCGGCAACGACTCGACGATGCTGGCGAGCGCCGGGCTGACGTTCATGAACGTCAGCGAGTCGACGGGCATCGGCGTCGCCGGCAACATCCTCTTCAACACGCTGACCACGACCGGCAACGGCCGGATCGGCGTCGTGGGCGACCTGGGCATCAATCACTTCGACGGCGGCACCGTGACGACGGTCATGGGCGGCGGCCGGTACACGTTCAACACGAGCGGCAAAGTCGTGCCGTACGGACAGTTCGTCGTCGGACTCGTGCACTGCTGCGGGGACACGGATTTCGAGCCAGGCTTGGGCTTCGGCGTGGACGTGGCATGGAAGCCGAACCTGAACTTCCGCGGCGAGGTCTCCTTCATCTTCGGCGACGCCGATGCGACGCGCTTCTTCTTCGGCGTGTCGCTGCCGCTCAACAAGCACTAACCCCTCCTCGAGCGATGGCCCGGCGCGGGCGCGACGCGCGTCCCGCCGGGCCAGGCTCGTTCCCGCTCCAGGCCCGCCGCGTGCGCGCGGCGGCTGCTTCTTGTTCTTGACCGCCCGCACGCGCGGCCGTATCCTGCCCGAACCGGCCAATCCGTTCGCCCGACCGCGCCGTCCTCTCCGGCCGGTCCGATGTCCTGTCCCCAGCATTGCGCTGGCATGGAGGCGGTTATGAAGGTTCGAGACGTCCTGCTCACGAAGGGCCGTCACGTGTACTCGGTCTGCCCGGACGATTCGATTCAAGACGTCGTACGCGTGCTGATGGCGCATCGCATCGGCGCGCTGCTCGTCATCGACGCCGACGGCATCACGCGCGGCATCGTGACGGAGCGCGACGTGCTGCGCGAATGCCTCGACGGCGCGGATCGGCTCGACGACGTCTGCGTCAAGGCCGCGATGACGACCGATCTCGTCGTCGGCCTGCTCGACGACGACGTGGACTATGCGATGGGCATCATGACGAAGCACCGGATTCGCCATCTGCCGATCATGGACGCCGGCCGCGTCGTGGGCCTGATCTCGATCGGCGACGCCGTCAAAGCCACGCTCGACGAGACGGCGTACGAGAACGGATTCCTGCGGGAATACATTCAGGGACGATAGGCGCATCGAGACATCGGATCATCGGGACATCGGATCATCTGGGCATCGGGACATCGGGGCGCGAACGCTACATGACCCGATGACCCGATAGCCCGATGACCCGATGACCCGATGACCTGATGACCCGATAGCCAGATGATCAGATACTGATTGCCATGTCTTTGGCCGTCCGCGCCTGTGAGGTGCTGCGCATCGACGGGGGCGGTGCGACGTCCGCGAGCGACGCGGTCGCCGTCGAAGCGCCGCTCGAAGTCCGGCTGAACGGCGAGCCATTCGCCGTCATCATGCGGACGCCGGGCGCCGATCGCGATCTCGCCGCCGGATTCCTGTTCAGCGAAGGCGTCATCGGCGATCGGGCCGACGTCGTGTCGATCGCCGTCGATGCGGACGCCGCGTCGGTCGACGTCACGCTCGCGTCGTCGCGCGCCGCCGCGCTGCCGGAGATCCTGCGCACGCGCCGGCAGGTGACGATGAGCTCGTCGTGCGGGATGTGCGGGCGGGTGAGCGCGGACTCGCTCGAGCGCGACGTCGCTGTCGCAACCGCCGCGTGGACTGTGCCCGCGACGATCGTCTCGGCACTGCCATCCACACTGCGCGAGTCGCAGCGCGCGTTCGCGGAGACCGGCGGGCTGCACGCGGCGGGTCTGTTCGATCGCGACGGACGTCTCGAGCGCAGCGCCGAGGACGTCGGACGTCACAATGCGCTCGACAAGCTGATCGGCCGCGCCTGGCTCGACGGCGATCTGCCGCTGAGCGATGCGTTGCTGTGCGTGAGCGGCCGGTTGTCGTTCGAGCTGGTGCAGAAGGCGCTGCTCGCCGGCGCGCCGCTGCTCGCGGCCGTCTCGGCGCCGTCGAGCATGGCGGTCGATCTTGCGACACACGGCGGGATGACGCTCGTCGGCTTCGTGCGCGGAGAACGGTTCAACATCTACGCGCATCCGGAACGCGTCGAAAGGTGCCCCCGGACCTGAAGGTTCGGGGCTCCGAAAGGCGCGGAGATCGAGATGTGACGGAGGGCCGGACCTTCAGGTCCGGCCCTCGGACCGCCTCACTCGAGATCGAACGCGAGCTCGTCCTGCTGCACCGGCTTCGCGCCTTTGAGCGTCAGCCGCAGGACGTAGCGGCCCGCCGCGAGATCGTGTGTGGGCACGTCGAGACGCACGTCGGCGACATTGCCCGCGCCAAAGCTGGCGATCGGCACGACGTGCGTCTGTTCACGGACGCTGCGCCCGCGCGCGTCGACGATGGCGAGCGTGAGCGTGGCGTCCTTGCGAAGAGGCGTTCGGCCGCGCAACTCGGTCCACACTGAAAACGGCTGATCTTTCAAGAATCGCCGTTGCAGTGTCGGCTGGCCGTTCATGGCGAGTCTCACGCCCGACAACGCGACCGGCGCGCGGCCGGGATCCGGCACTTCGACATAGCCGTACACGCTGCCCGTCTGGTCCGCGTCCCGCACACCGATGCGGAGCTCGTAGTCGCCAGATTTCTGCGGGAAATACGACCGCCAGATCAATCCCGATCCATCCGGCGCCGGCTCGGCCTGGGCGTCCGTACGCAACGACGAGACCTGCTTGGCGAAGCGATCGAAGACGCCGAGCAGGAGCGCCACCTTCCGCGGCGTTGTCGGACCGTCGATGCCCAGCAGCACGTTGACGCCTGTCCGGCCGCTCGCGAGGAACGTCGGCGTCGCGGCGAGCTGGAGATGGAGCATTTGATCCGGCAGGAGCGAGGTGACGGCCGCGCGCAACGGATCGCTCGCTGCAGACGTCTTCGCCGCGTCTGTGTCGGCGTCAGACGCACCCGCGTAATACGTCGATCGCGCTCGCACGATCAGGTCGGGACGATCGCGGATGCTGACGTGGATCTTGTGGGGATCGCGGCGCGCGGTCATGTCGCCGCGAAAGCCGATCGCATAGTACGTGCTCGACTCATGGAAGAGATCCGGCACCAGTCGATCGGGATCGTTGGTGTTGAAGACCGCCCGGCCGCCGGAGTAGTCGGCTAGGACGGTCAGATCGCCGATCCTGTGAAGGTGCTCGGCGAGGCTGTGCGCGACATTGACGGCCGCGCTCTGGCCAGAACCGTAGGTCCTCGTGGTGCTGGCCATGGCTGCAAGCGTCTCGATCCCGCTTGGATCGATCGGATAGACCGTGACGTTCGCGCGCGCGAGCGCACGCAGGCCGCGCTCCCTTGCATCCCGCACATCGAACGCGCACTGATCAGTCGCCGCATCGACCTGAACCTGCAACTCTCGCGCAATGAAGATCAAGATCTTCTGTCGATGGACGTCCGCGCGCATGGCGTCTGCGATGCGCGCGATCGCCTCCCACTGGCACGTGCCGCAGTAGCAGGCGATGCTTTCTTTGATACTTGGGACGCGGCCGTCGCTGCCGCCGGTGCCGTTCGGCGGCGCCTTGGTCGCGCCCATGAACGGGCGAGCGATGGCGTCGTACAGCCGTTTGTGATCGCTGGTGAATCCCTGCGCCGTGCCGTCGCCGCCGAACGAGCCCGCCGTAATCACGGCGGCGAGATCCTGCGGCCCAAGGCTGTCGACGGACGCACGTGCGGCGCGGCGGGCGGTCTCGATCATGGCGCCCGTGGGAACGGACTGATCGATCATGATCACGACCAGCCGTCCCACGTCCGCGCGTTGATTGCTGACGACGCCCGTGGAGGCCATCGGCAGCGGTCCCGGCCGTTCGCGGGCAGGCGCGCCGGGAATCGTCACTTCCGCGAACGCGTCAATCGCTCGCGGCTGGCCATCGTCGGTGACGAGAAAATCCGCGGCGGCCAGTCCGGAGACCGGCCGCCGCTGGCGATCGAGCACGACCGCGTCGAGCTGCACGAGATCGCTGCGGACCGTGAACGTCGGCCGCTGCTGCACGGCGGCGATGCCGGCGACGAAACTGCTCGCAACGCCAAGCGTCCCGAAAATTGCTGGGACCGATCGCACGTTGCCACCCTACCAACTACAGCTGCTGCCGCAGTTAGTTCCAGGGCATGTAGGCCAGGCACTGTCGTAGTAGGCCGGGTCTTCGAGGCTTCCGAGCCGTGAGTACCAATAAGGGTCGCAGTAGACGCCATCACCCCAGGCGTAGCTCGTCGCGTACGAGTTTGCGATGCCATGCATGTCTGGGATGGCATCAGTATCGTACTGATACGGTCCGCAACTGTATAGATCGATGAAGTCCCAGT
>CAZNMF010000154.1:0-2585 GCA_964573795.1 uncultured Solibacteraceae bacterium | reverse complement strand
AAGATGCGCTCGAGATCGTCCGGCGCGATGCCCGGTCCGTTGTCTCGCACTTCCACGGAGATCTGCGGCGGCAGCGGCTCGGTCGTGCCGACCGGCTCGTCTTCCGCGGGCACGTACTCCGCGCGAATGTCGATGTGGCCTTCGCCGCCCAGGGCCTCGAACGCGTTGGCCAGCAGGTTCGAGAAGAGCTGCCGCAACTGGTGCGAGTCGGCCAGCAGCTCCGGCACGTCCGGCGCCAGCCGCGTGTGAATCGTCACGGCGCCGCGGCGCATCTTGCCCTCGGCGAGCGTGATCGAGTCCTTCAGCACCTCATCGAGCGACACGCGATCGACCTGCAGGCTGATCGGCCGCACGAACTCGAGCACCTCGACGACGATGGCGTTGGCCATCTTGGCTTCTTTGATGATGTCGCCGAGAATCTCGAGCGCTTCGGGCTGATCGGTGACCTGGCGCTTGAGCACGCCGGCCATCACCTCGATGCTCGCGAGCGGGTTCTTGACCTCGTGGGCGATGGCCGCGGCCATCTCGCCGAGCGCCGCGAGCCGATCGCGCAGGCGATCGCGCTCTTCGATCTGCTCGACGCGCGTCAGGTCCTTGAAGAACAGCGTTGCGCCCACGAGCTGTCCCTCGTCGTCGTGGATGCGCGAGAGCGTGTAGCCGATCGCGCGTCCCGTCTTGCGCAGGCGCATCTCGGCGCGGTTGGGCAGGTCGTCGACCTCGAAGGCCTCCTGCAGCACGCGGCAGACTTCCGGCACGTCCTGCAGGACCTCGCCGAACGGACGGCCGAGATCGCCGGGCCGCGCCGAGAGTCCCAGCACGCGATACGCGATGTCGTTGATGGCCGCGACGTGGCCGTCGCGCGTGATGGCCAGCACGCCCGTGCGGAGGTTGAACACCAGGTGACGGAAGAAGCGGTCGGCCTGCATGTCGTCCGGACTGCTCGCCGCACGCCGAGCCGGCAGGTCCGCGCGCAGCATGCGGCGGCCCGTCGACGCGGTCGGCGATGAGCTGATCTGACGAGACATCCGTGTCGACCCCCGGGGCACCCTTTGCCGATGGCAAGGGCTGTACCCGTCTGGCAATCGCCCGAGAGACCGTCGATATCGTGGTCGGATCGGGCGCGGCCAGACTGCGAAACTCTTGTCGGATTACAGATGTGACGTCTGGTTACAGAAGCGTAAGTCTACGCCTGGTCGACGACATCGGCGGCCTGCAGCGCTTCCCATTGCTGCATCAGGTCACCGACCTCCCACATCAAAGCTTGATGACGCGACACGACGGACTCGGCTGCGACGCGATCGTCGTAGAACCCGTCGGCCGCCATACAGGCCTCGAGATCCTTAATCGTCCGCTCTCGCTCCGCGATGAGGGTTTCGAGCTCGGCAATGCGTTTTTCCCGCTGTTGTTCCTCGCGCCGCCGGCGGCGGGCGTCCGCATCGGCGCGCTTCTTCTCTTCATACGATGGCGCGGGAGTGCTCGCGTTGGCAGGCGCCGCGGCGTTGGCGGGACTCGGCTTCTTCTGGGTGGCGGGAGGTGAAGGCGGCGCGGCGGCCGTGCGCTTCGGCGTCGTCGCGGCGGCGGAGCGCGGCTGGGTCTGCGCGCGGGCGCGCTCGGTCCGGCTCCAGAGGAACTGCTCGTACGTGCCGGGATAGACCTCGATCGTGCCGTGGCCGACGACGATGATCTTGGTGGCGAGGCGATCGACGAAGTAGCGGTCGTGCGAGACGAAGATCAAGGTGCCGCCGAAGTCCTCGAGCGCCTCGAGCAGCACGTCCTTCGAATCGAGATCCAGGTGGTTGGTCGGCTCGTCCAGCAGCAGCGTGTTGGCTGGACGAAGCAGCATGCGCGCGACGGCCAGCCGCGTGCGCTCGCCGCCCGACAGCACGCCGCAGCGCTTCGTGATGTCGTCGCCGGAGAAGAGGAACCCGCCGAGGATGTTCCGGATCATCGGCACCATGCCGACGGGCGAGTCCGACTCCATCACTTCGTAAATCGTCTTCGTCGGCGGCAGGCGATTGGCCTCGTCCTGCGCGAAGTACTGCATGACGACCTGATGCCCTTCGCGCCGCTCGCCCGCGTCCGGGGTCTCGGCGCCGGACAGCATCCGCATCAGCGTCGACTTGCCCGCGCCGTTCGGCGCCACGAGCGCGATGCGATCGCCGCGCTCCACATGCAGATTGAGGCGATCGAAGACGACGAGGTCGCCGTACGCCTTGCGGACGTTGTGCAGCTCGAGCACCGTGCGGCCGCTCTTCGGGCACGACGGAAACGTGAAGCGCACGCGCTTGCGCTCCGGCGGCACTTCGATTGGCACGACCTTCTCGAGCATCTTGATCCGGCTCTGGACCTGCGCCGCCTTCGTCGCCTGGTACCGGAACCGATCGATGAACGCCCGCATCCGCGCCACCTCGTCGTCCTGTTCCTGCTTGGCTTTTCGCAGCCGCTCGAGGTTCGCGTCGCGATCCGTGAGGTACTTCGAGTAGTTGCCGACGTAGTCCGTGATCGTGCGCAGCGAGATGTCGGCGATGCGCGTGACGACGGCGTCGAGGAAGAAGCGATCGTGCGAGACGAGGATGACGGCGTAC
>CAZNMF010000153.1:0-6722 GCA_964573795.1 uncultured Solibacteraceae bacterium | reverse complement strand
CCTGGCGGTGGGTGCCCCCCGGGGGGGGGCCCCCCCCCCACCTCGCCCCCCCCGGGGGGGCGGCGGCGGCCGCCCCCGCGCCGGCGTCGAGCGCGACGGCCAACGGCGGTGCCGAGGCCAACGCGCCGGTGCTCGACGCCCAGCAGCAGGCCCAGGCGCAGAAGACGGTCATCCTCTTTCTCGGCGACAGCCTGACGGCCGGCCTCGGGTTGACGCTGGCCCAGGCCTATCCCAACCGCGTTCTGGAGTTGTTCGCGAACGAGGGCTACGACGAGGTCGACATCGAGAACGCCGGCGTCTCTGGCGACACGACGGCCGGCGGGCTGCGGCGCGTGGAGTCGCTGCTCGCGCCGAACGTCAAGATCGTCGTCGTCGCGCTCGGCGGCAACGACGCGCTGCGCGGCCTGAGCGTCACGCAGACGCGCGCCAACCTCGAGGCCATCGTCGGCCTGCTGCTGCAGCACGGCCGCGCGGTGCTGCTCGCCGGCATGGAAGCGCCGACCAATCTCGGCGGCGACTACCAGCAGGCCTTCCATGACGCGTTCGTCGGGCTGCTCCAGGCCCATCGCGGCCGCATCACGTTCATGCCGTTCCTGCTCGAAGGCGTCGCGGGCGATCCGTCCCTGAACCAGGCCGACGGCATCCATCCCAACGACGCCGGCGCGCGCATCATCGCCCAGCACATGTATCCATTGCTGCGAGACATGGTCGATCAGTTGCCGGTCGTCGGCGGATGACGCGTCCGGCGATCGCGCTCCACGACGTCTCCCGCACCGTCTCGAGCGGCGCGGGGCCGCTGACGATCCTGCACCCGACGTCGTTCGCCATCGCTCGCGGACGGATCGTCGCCGTGACCGGCGCATCTGGCAGCGGCAAATCGACGCTGCTCGGGCTGATGGCCGGGCTCGACGCGCCGTCGACGGGCCGCCTCGAGATCGACGGCACCGACATCACGGCGCTCGGCGAGGAAGCGCTGGCGCGGCTGCGCGGCGCGCAGATCGGCATCGTCTTCCAGTTCTTCCATCTGCTGCCGTCGCTGACCGCGTACGAGAACATCCTCGTGCCGATGGAGATCGCGCGCGTCCGTGACGCCGCGGCGCGGGCGAGGACGCTGCTTCGGGACGTCGGGCTGGGCGATCGCGGCCATCACTATCCGTCGCAGTTGTCCGGCGGCGAGCAGCAGCGCGTCGCGATCGCCCGCGCGCTGGCCAACGACCCGCCGATCCTGCTCGCCGACGAGCCGACGGGCAATCTCGACAGCACGACGGGCGCGCACATCATCGAGCTGCTGATGGCGATGAAGCAGGCCGGCGATCGCACGCTCGTGCTCGTGACGCACGATCCGGATCTCGCCGCGATGGCCGACGAGATTCTGGTGCTGAAGGACGGCCGCCTCGTCGAGCGACGGGAGCGACAGCCGTGAACGCCGTTGCGCAGACGCCCTTCGTGCTGCGCATGGCCTGGCGCGAGATGCGCGCGTCGTGGCTGCGTCTGATTTTCTTTTTCCTCTGCGTCGGCCTCGGCGTGGCGTCCATCGTCGTGCTGCGGAGCGTCGTGCAGGAAGTGCGTGCGACGTTGACGCGCGAGACGCGCGCGCTGATCGCCGCGGACGTCATCGTCCAATCCGGACGTCCGTTGACGGGCGACGCCGGCGATCGCGTGGCCGTCCTTCTCGCTTCGCCCGCCGTGGCCGCCGTCACCGACGTCGTCGAGACGCAGACGATGGCAACGGCGGCGGAGGGGACGGGCAACGGCGGCGTCAGGCTCGTGGAGCTGCGCGGCGTCGAAGCCGCCTACCCGTTCTACGGCGCAATCGAGTTGGAAGGCGGCCTCGCGTACTCGCACGCGCTGCTCGAGCATCACGGCGCGATCGTGCAACCGGAGCTGCTCATCACGCTCGGCGTCGCCGCCGGCGACTCGATTCGTCTGGCAGGACAGACGTTCCGCATCACGGGCGTCATCGCGCGCGATCGGATCCAGCGCAACGGCATCGCGTTCGGCCCGCGCGTCTACGTCGATCTCGCCGACCTGCGGCAGACCTCGCTGCTCGGCTTCGGCAGCCGCGCCAGCTATCAGCGCCTGCTGCGCGTCCCGGACGCGGCGCGCGTCGGCGATCTGACCGCCGAGCTGCGAAGCGCGGTGAAGGGCGAGAGCTACACGTCCGTCCGATCGTGGCAGACGCTCGAGGATCGCATCGGCGAGAACCTGGCGACCGCGGAGAACTATCTCAGCCTCGTCGGCTTCGCCGTCGTCGTGCTCGGCGGGCTCGGCGTCTGGAGCGTCACGCGCGTCATCGTCCAGCAGAAGATCCGCAGCGTTGCCGTGCTGAAGTGTCTCGGCGCGTCGGGCGGCAGCGCGCTCGCGATCTCGACGCTGCAGGTGCTGGCGCTCGCCGCCGCGGGCAGCGTGCTCGGCGTCTTCCTGGCCGCTGCCGCGCTGGCCGCCATTCCGGCCGCGACGCTCGAAGCGCTCAGCGTCACGCGCGTCGCCGTGACGCCGTCGGCGGCCGTGCAGGGAACGGCCGTGGGACTGCTCGTGTCGCTGCTGTTCGCCGTGGTGCCGCTGCTCGAGATCCGCGGCGTGAAGCCGCTGCTGCTCCTGCGCGCGCAGGCGAGCGGTGCCGCGCGGCGCCGCGACTGGCGCACCTGGAGCGCGGGCGCGGCGGCGCTTGCCACGCTGGCGCTCGTCGCGATGTGGCAGGCCGGATCGATCCGCGCCGGCACGTACGTCGCGATCGCGCTGGCCATCGTCGCCGCGGTGCTGGCGATCGCCAGCACGCTGATCGTCAGGTTGACGCGGCCGCTCGCGCGCTCGCCGCGCGTCGCGATCCGGCACGCGACCATCAGCCTCGCGCGGCCGGGCAACCAGACGCGCGTTATCGTCATGAGCGTCGGGCTCGGCTGCTTCTTCATCGTCGGCGTGCGCGCCGTGCAGACGACGCTGCTGCGCGAGCTGTCCGTGCAGGTGGGGCAGAGCTCGCCGGACTTCGTGCTGATCGACATCCAGCGCGATCAGATCGATCGCGTCCGCGACGCGGTCGCGCCGTACCTGCGCGCGCCGGCCCGCATCGTGCCGCTCGTGCGCGGCCGCATCGTCGCCGTCAGCGGCGCGCACATCGATCTGCCGACCGTCGACGCCGTCCGGACGCGGCGCGGGTTGAGCCGCGAGTTCGGGCTGACGTTCCGGACGACGCTCGAGCCGAACGAGCGGATCACGGACGGGGAATTGTGGACGTCGCCGCTCGACGCGCCGATCTCCGAGGCCATCGACACCGACGTCTCCGTCGAGCAGGAGCTGGCCGAGGAGGCGGGGCTGTCGATCGGCGACGTCCTGCGCTTCGATCTCGCGGGGGCGGTCGTCCGCGCGCGCATCACGAGCGTCCGGCACGTGGCGTGGGACGACTCGCAGAACGGCGGGTTCGTGTTCGTGTTGCGGCCTGCGCCGGCCGTCGCACGCGCGGCGCAGAGCTACGTCGGCTTCGTGCAGGCGCACGACGATGCCGCGGAGCGCGGCGCGCTGCAGCGGGATCTGGTGCGCGCGGCGCCGAACGTGTCGGCGATCGACGTGCGCGACGTGATTGCCACGATCAAGTCGGTCGTCGACAACGTCACGCTCGGCGTGACGATCGTCGGCCTCGTCACGCTGGCCGGCGGCGTGCTCATCCTCGTCGGCGCCGTGGCCATGACGAAGTACCAGCGCGTCTACGAGGCCGCGATCTACCGCACGCTCGGCGCGAGCACGGGCCTGGTCGCCGCGATGCTGGCGGCCGAGTACGGCCTGCTCGGGCTGCTGGCCGGCGTCCTCGGCGCCAGCGGCGGCCTGCTGCTGTCATGGGCGCTGTCGCGCTGGCTCTTCCACGTCGCCTGGGAGCCGCTCGGCAGCCTGCTCGCGGCCGGAATCGGCCTGACGGCCGTCATCGTCTGCGCCATCGGCGTCCTCGCAAGCCTCGACGTCCTGTTCAAGAAGCCGTTGGCGACGCTGCGCGGGGAACAATAGAGAAGGCAGATAGGCCGGATAGCCCGATGTCCAGCTAGTGCGATAGTCCAGCTAGTGCGATAGCGCGATAGTCCAACTAGTGCGATAGTGCGATAGTGAGCTAGTGCGATACAGGGCTCTCCCTCTGTTATGATTTTGGGCTGGAGCGGCGGGACGGAGCGCCTCCTTGCGATGACGGACAAAGTGCTCGACGATGCCCTTTTGGAGAAGTTGAAGGACGCGCTGCTGCGCAAGCGCGGCGAGATTCTCGCGACCTCGACGGGAACGCGGCCGCTGCCCGAATCGATGGACGTCAACAGCCGCCAGGGCGACCTCGCCGATCAGGCCAGCGGCAACAACGAGGTCCACATCGCGCTCAAGCTGAAGCAGACCGACGCCAAGATCCTGCAAGCCATCGAAGAGGCCCTCATCCGCATGGACAAGGGCACCTACGGCATCTGCCGGGACTGCGGCGAGCCCGTCGCGGCGGCCCGGCTCGAGGCCATTCCCTGGACGCGGGTGTGCATCACCTGCAAACAAAAGCAGAACTCGTGAGCGCCAACGAACTCCTCACCACGCTGATCGACTTCCATCGCGAGCGGTTGACCCAGCGCCAGCGGCACGTCGCCGTCGCGCGCTTCGTCAGCGACTACGACTTCAACAACACGTACCAGAACATCATCGCGCGCGAGGACGTCCATCTGTCCTGGCTCGAGCAGGCCATCGCCGAGCTCGGCGGCACGCCCGCGACGGTGGGCGAGCCTGCGCTCGGCACGCCCGGCAAGAAGGCGGATTTCCTGCCGCTCGTGCGCGAAGACGCGGCAACCGCCGACGCGTTCGTCGCGGCGTGGCGCCCGCGTCTCGGCTCGGTGACCAACGCGCGTCATCGCAACATGCTGCAGGTGATTCTGGGCGAAGCGCTCGAGCACAAGCGCTTCTTCGATCAGATGATCGCCGGCCGCGAGGATCTCCTCGGCCGACGCTCCAACGGGCCGGGCAAGGACGGCACGGGCGACGGCGTGCTGGCCGTGCGATGGATTGAGTAGCGACATCGGGCCATCTGGCTATCGGGACATCGGGTCATCTGAAGCCTGTGCGCGTCGTCGTCGCGCTTGGATCGAATCTGGGCGATCGCCGCGGGCACCTCGATTGGGCCGTCGAGCGGCTTCGCCATCTGCTGTCCGGTCTTCGCGTCTCCTCCTACATCGAAACCGAGCCTGTCGGCGTGCCGGATGAGCAGCCGCCGTATCTGAACGCCGTCGTCGTCGGAACGGCTGCGCAGCCGGCGGAGGCGCTGCTGGCGGATTTGCTGCGGCTGGAAAGCGAGCGCGGGCGCGTGCGGCAGGGTCGACGCGCCGCGCGGACGCTCGATCTCGATCTGATTCTCTACGGCGATCTCATCGTCGATCGCGTCGACCTCACGATCCCGCATCCCCGCTTTCGCGAGCGCCGGTTCGTGCTCGAGCCTCTCGTCGAGATCGCGCCGGACGTGCGCGACCCCGTGACGGGCGAGACCGCGGGGGAGCTTCTCGCCGCATTGAGGTAGGGACGAAGGGACCAGGGGACGAAGGCGTATCTCGCTATCGCACTAACGCGCTATCGCACTATCTGGTATCGCGCTATCTGGTATCGCGCTATCGAGACTATCGGATCATCTGGCTATCGGGGCATCTGGTCATCTTGCCGCGCAAGCCCCAAGCCCCACGCCCCAAGCCTGCTATCGTCCTTCTTCGTAAGCCGTAAGCCGTAAGCCGTAAGCCGTAAGCCGTAAGCCGTAAGCCGCTATCGCACCGAAGTCGACGGAATCTGGCGCAGGTGCGACGGCACCACCTTCACGTTCGCGCGATCCAGCAATGCCATCTGCGTCAGCTCGTGGTCGAACGACGAGCACAGCACGATCTCGCAATGCCCGTCGACCCACTCCGGCGTTCTGATCGGCACGCCGCAGTAGGTCGTCCCCGCGTGCGTGGGGCTCGAGTCGAGAAACGCCACCGGCGGCAGCGTGAGAAGCTCGGGCACGAGCGTCAGCAGACGCTGCGTGTGCTGGCCGATGCCGAACACGGCCACGCGCGCAGCGGACGCCTTCCATGACGCGACGAGCGGGACGAGCCGCTCGCGATAATCCTCTTCCGGCGATGGCGGTTCGACGGCGGCCGTGGCGGGGAAGCGCGACGTGTTGAACGGCTGGAGGTACCAGCCGTCGCAATACGGATCGAAGAGCGGCGCGGCGGTACGGCGGAAGAACGCCGTGTACTGCACGACCTCGACGAGCTCGAACATCGGCTCTTCGCGCAGGAAGGTGAACAGACGATGGATCGTCGGGATGTGGATGTCGTCCACGATCAGCCAGCCGCCCTCGCGGATGTGCCGGTAGAGCACCCAGTACTCGAGCTCGGGAAACGGATAGCCGTGCGGGCCGTCGATCAGCACGACGTCGAGCGGCTCGGCGAATCGATGCTCGAACAGCGTGCGCTGCGTCGGACCGTCGACGAGCTCGACGCGCTCCGCGTTCAGCAGCGGGCTGCGCCGCGTCATCGTCAGGCTCTTCTCGCCGTCGACGGCGAAGACCGTGTGGTGCGCGCTCAGATGCGACAGCAGCAGCGTCGTCTTGCCGGCGCCGGTCTCGACCGATCGCCGCACGCGCGGCCCCAGGAGCCTGACCATGGCGGCGAGCACGTCGGCCAGCATCGTCCCGGCGCGGTGCCAGTCCGACGGGAGCGCTGCGATGCGCGCCAGGACGGCTTCAC
>CAZNMF010000152.1:0-7304 GCA_964573795.1 uncultured Solibacteraceae bacterium | reverse complement strand
GCGAGCGGGCTCCAGACGAGCAGGCCGATCCGCTCGGCTTCGAGCAGCGGCGCGATCTCACGCTCGAGATCGCGGCCGGCGATCGTGTAGTACGCCTGCAGCGTGATCGGCCGGATCCAGCCGTGGCGATCCGCGAGGCCGAGCGCTTTCATGATCGTCCACGCGGGCCAGTTCGACACGCCGACGTAGCGGACGTGGCCCTGCCGCACCAGATCCTCCAGCGCGCGCATCGTCTCTTCGACGGGCGTGAGCGTGTCGAACGCGTGAATCTGGTAGAGGTCGATGTACTCGGTGCCGAGCCGCTTCAGGCTCGCCTTGACCGCGTCCATCAGGTGCACGCGCGACGATCCACGGTCATTGACGCCGGATCCGACGACGCCGGTCGCTTTCGTCGCCAGGACGATGTCCGTGCGCTTGCGTCCGGAGTTGACGATTGCGCGTCCGGTGATCTCCTCCGCGAGCCCTTCCGAGTACGTATCTGCGGTGTCGATGAAGTTGACGCCAGCGTCGAGCGCCCGCGCGACGATCGCGTCCGCGACCGACTGATCGAGCGTGCCAATCGCCGTCCAGAATCCCCGGCCGCCGAACGTCATCGTGCCGAGACAGATTTCAGAGACCAGTGTGCCGGTATTGCCGAGTTGCTTGTAGCGCATGGGAACGATCTTACTCAGGGCTTACGGCTTACTTGTCCGCCGTAGCCTTGGCGGAGGCGGAGGCGGAGGGCCTGAGGCGTGGGGCTTGTGGCTTGGCGAAGTTCGAAGAACATCCCTCTCAAGCCTCAAGCCTCAAGCCTCAAGCCTCAAGCCTCAAGCCTCAGAGACGGCTCCCTCCACCCCGCGATCGCTACTCGCGCGACAGCGCGTCGTTCGGGGAGATGCGTAGCGCGCGGCTGGCGGGAATGGCTGCGGCGATGCCCGCGGTGGTGAGCATCAGCACGATCGCGATCGCGAACGAGACGGGATCGGCGGGGCGAATGCCGTAGAGCAGATGCGTGAGCGTGCCGGAGAGCCACCAGCCCGCCGCGAAGCCTGCGGCGGCACCCGTCGAGGCCGCGACGATGGCGTCGCGCGTGACGAGCCAGCGCACCTGCGACGGCCGCGCGCCGATGGCGACGCGTATCGCGATCTCGCGCGTGCGCCGCGCGACGGTCGATCCGACGATCGCCACGAGCCCCGTCGCCGACACGACGATCGCCGTCGTCCCGAACAGCACGAGCACGAGCGTCGCGAACGATCGATCCTGAACCGTGCGCGAGAGCCGAGCGCCCAGCGTCGAGGCGTCTGACACGATCGCAGAGGCATCCACCGCGATCACGTGCCGTTCGGCCGCGGCGGGAAACGCCCGGATCGCATCAGTCGTGCGGAACACGTAGCCGATCGGCAGCCCGGAACCAGCCACCGAGCCGGTGAGGACGAGGGGGGTGAAGATCATCGGCGCCGGCGGCGTGTCGAGCGCCGAATCGAACGCGTCCTTCAGGACGCCGACGATCGTGGACGGCCGGTTGCCGCGCACGATCTGGCCGACGGCGGATCGATCCGCGCAGCACAGCTTCGCAAAGGCCTCGTTGACGACGAGCACCTCGTCCGCACGGTCGCCGCTGGTGAAGAACCGGCCGGCGACGAGCGTGCCGCCGGTCGCCGCGGGATAGTCGGGCGTGACCTGTTTGCCGCCGACGAACAGCGGGCGTCCGTTGACGAATCGCATCGTCGACACGGTGTTGCCGTCGGCGAGCGGACCGAGGACGGCGGCGGCGTGGCGGACGCCAGGCACGTGTCGAAGGCGATCGAGCGTCTCGGTGACGATGTCCGTCAGGCGCGCGTACTGCGTCGTCGGATAGACGGCGGTCATCGCGAACGCGTCCGGTGCGAAGCCGGTGTCTTGTGCGACGAGCCGCTCGTACGATCGCACGAGCAGGACGCCGCCAATCAGCAGCACCATCGTCACGGCCATCTGTCCTGCCGTCAGGAGGCCACGAACGGCGCGCGAGCGGGCGCTGTCGACGGTCCGTACGTCCGTGAACGCCGTCGACGCCATCGTGCGCCAGGCCATCATGGCGGGGATCACTCCCGCGAGCATGACGAGCACGCCCATCACGACGGCGAAGATCGCGACTCGGGACGTCATCGCCGGCGCACCGAGCGTGGCGTACTCCGCTGGCATGATCAGGCCCGCGAGCCGCAGGGCCGCGAAGGCGAGCCCGAGGCCCATCGCAATCGCCGCGGCGGTCACCGTGGCGACTTCGATCAGCACCAGCCGGAAGAGATCGCCGCGCGTCGCGCCGACGGCCTGCCGCGTGGCGAGCTCACGGGCACGATACGTGACGCGCGTCAGCAGCAGATTGGCGATGTTGGCCGCGCACGCCAGGAAGATCAGCAGTCCGGCGGCGACCGCGCCAAGCGCGATGGCGTGCGTCCGCTTCGTCATCACCGTGGAGAGCGGCTCGACGAACGCAGCGGGACGGAGGGATCCGCCGGTGGGGAGCCCGCTGGGGAGCAGTGGCGCGAGCGCGGCCTTCACGGTATCGGCCGACACGCCGCGTCTCAGCCGCGCGACGAGCGAGAGCGTTTGCGTCGCGCGGAATCCTCCGGCCTGCTCGAGGACCTGATACACGTGCTCGTCGGCCAGAGGCGCGAGCGCCGTCACGCGAACGCGCGCGCCGGCGTCGGGAAAGACGAACGCATCAGGCAGCACGCCCGCGATGCGCCACTGGCGTCCATCGGGCGACGTCAGCCGTGTGCCGATCGCGCCGACTCCGGCCGGGACGACGATCGGCGTCTCGATCTGTCCGGTGACGATGCGCCAGTCGCCGACCGGCTGGGGCAGCCTGAGGAGCGGAAAGAAGCTCGCGGATACGCGCGCGGTCTTGATCGACGTCAAGCGATCCGGCGTCTCCACCTGCACGACCTCGCCCGTGCCGAACGCGGCGACACCGGTGAACAGATCCGTGCGCGCCTGCCAGTTCGTCAACGTGGTCAGATCGGATAGCGCCGCGTTCGGATCGGCGGCGGGCGACGTCGCCAGGACTTCGGGCGGCGAGATCGTCACCAGCGCGGCCGGATCCGGATACGGCAACGGCCGCAAGACGTACGGATCGGCCAGCGCGAACATCGTCGCAGCCAGGCCGATGCCCAGCGCGAGGATCGTCGTCACGGCGAGCGACGCGGCCGGGCGCGCGCGCAACGCGCGCCACGTCCAGCGCAGATCGCTCGCCAGCCGGTGCGAGACACGAGGGCGCACGCGCGTCGTGACCGGCGAGACCTGGGCGGGCGCGTGCCACCAGAGACTGAGGGCGTCCACCCAGTAGCGTCGTCGCGCGTAGCCCACGCCGCGTGATGCCGCTCGCGCGCGGAACAGCTCGAGCATGTCGCTTTCGGCCGCGGAGCGCCGTGCACCGCGCAGACGCGCGCGCACGATCATCTGCGCGAGTCGTGGCGGCGCTGGCGTGCGCGCGTCCATGTCAGCTCCGCTCTTCGATGGCGCGCCAGAGCTGCTCGCGCACGCGCCGGATCTCTTTCAGCGTGCGCGTGCCGGCCGGCGTCACCTCGAAGAGCCGTTTGCGCTTGCCGCCGCGCTCGGCCGTCGCATCGCCGAACGCCGAGCGCAGGTGGCCCTTGGCTTCGAGCCGTTCGAGGGCGGCATAGATCGCGCCGAGCGACACGTTGCGCCGCGTGGTCCGCTCCACGAACTGCTGGACCGGCACGCCGTAGACCGGCGGATCGAGCGCGCACACGGCCAGCAGCGTAATCTCCTCGAACTCTCCGATCCGGCTGCCCTTCATGGCGACGTTGTAGCACACTTACTTCGTCTTTGCATATAAAATACGCGCCTCGACATCAAGGAGCGTTCGTCATGCCGATCTCATCTCGACGCGTGGCGCGCGTGTGCGTGCTCTTGTCGTGGGGCGTGTTCGTCGGCGCCGCGTCTCCGGCACCGCAGCGAGCCGGCGCGTCGTCACTTCGTACATTGGCCGACGTGATCGCGTGCGCGATCGTCGCGGCGACGGGCGACGATGGCTTCAACGCGACGCTCGCGCTCGACGCCAGGACGTGTGTGCCCGTCGCGCTGACCTACACGCATCCGCCCAACATGGGTGACATCCTCAGGCTGCGTGGAACCGGCGCCGCGCCGCCGGCATCCATCACGGCCGGCATCGAGCTGTCGGATTATCGCGCGACGAATGGCCTCTCGTTCCCGCGGAGGATACGGTGGCTTCGCGATGGCGAGCCGACCGGTGAATGGCGCGTCATCGACCTGCAAGTCAATCCCGCGCTGCCGGCGGACGTGTTCAGCGTGCACTGAAGGCCGCGCGATTTCGCGCAACCGCACGCGTGCGTCGGGCCGGCCTCAACCTCGGTGGAGGACCGTCGATTCTGCCAAGGTGAGGCGATCTGCATGAAAGTGCTCGTGGCGGACGACGACGTCGGCGTGCGCGTGCTCGTGCGGCGGATTCTCGCCAAGGAGTTCGGCGTCGAGGTCGTGGAAGCGGTCGACGGCGTCGCCGCCCTCAGCGCGATTCTCGGCGACAGGATCGATCTGCTCGTCACCGACCTCAACATGCCGCTGATGAACGGTCTCGAGGCGCTCGAGTCGATCCGCGCGTCGCGCGATCACGCGGCGCTGCCGGTCGTGGTGATGACCGGGCAGCCCGGCGAACAGGATTTCCGGCGCGCGCAGGATCTCGGCATCTCCGGCTTCGTCGTCAAGCCCTTCTCGGCGGCGGATCTGCGCACGCGTCTCGCGCCGATCATCCGGCCGATCCAGGAGCGTGAGGCCACGGGCGTGCGCGAGCAGACGGTGTTGACGATCGAGCCAGGCCATCGCGTGCTGGTGGTCGATCAGTCGCCGGAGCTCGTGGCGGTCGCCGAGCAGATGTTGTCGCGGATCTGCCGCGTCGAGGTGGCGCCGCACGAGTTCGCGGCCATTCGCGCGTGTCTCGACGCGCCGCCTGACGCGCTGTTCGTCGGCACGACGTCGGATTTGATCTCGATCGACGCCCTCGCGCAGAAGATTCGCGGCGCCACACGCCTCCATCCGCTGCCGATCGTCGCGTTGGCCGCGGCGACCGACATGGCGCGCCTGAAGGCCAGCGGCCTCTTCGACGCGGTCATCGTCCGCAGCTTCACCACCGACGCGTTCGAGACGGGCCTGCGCGCGATTGTCGACGATGCGTCGCGTGCGCGGCTGTTCTTCCATCCGCTGTCAGCATGGCTGAGCGAGTCGTTCGAGATCAGCGGCCGGCGCGTCGGCGAGCGGATCGACGCGGCCGTCAGCGTTCACACGCAACGGCCGGCGCTCGAGAGCGCGGTGCGCTGGATCGCGAGCGACGTCGAAGTCCAGGGCGCGCGGTTCGGCTGGACGATTCGCCTGCGCTGCCCGCTCGAGGTCGCGCTCGATCTGGCCGGCGCGAGCGCGGGGGCTGCGTCCGACGAAGTGTCCGAGTCGACGGCCCTCGCGGCCGCCACGACGTTGATGGCCGCGATCGCCACGGAATGGCGCGATCGTGCGAGGACGAACGGCCTGTCCTGCGAGACGAACGCGCCGGTGACCGTCTCGCAGAATTGCCTTGGGGCCGGACCGGATTCCGACGTGCCATTCCATGCACGCCGCTGGCTCACGAGCGGCCGCCGGGAAATCGCGATCCTCGAGACGATTCCGCTGGTGGCGGCGAGTCACAGATAGGCGGGCTGCAGGCTGCGGTCTGCAGGCCACGCTGCCGGGCGGCCACAAGGGCCGCCCCTACGCCCACGCCCCACGCCCACGTCCACGTCCACGTCCACGCCCACGTCCACGTCCACGTCCACGCCCACGCCCACGTCCACGCCCACGCCCCACGCCCCGCCCCCCCCCCACACCCCACGCCCCGCGCGGACCAAGCGCCAAGCGGCCCGCCTAAGCCTCAAGCCCTCTCCGTCCCCGTCGATTTCCCTTTTGGCTCCCCAGCCAATGGACAGGAGAGATCTGTGGCAGTGGAAGCGGCGTTGACTCGGACGTCCAGCCTGGCGTCGCCACGGGCGCGTCGGCACGGGCTGTCCATCCGCGCCAAGTTGCCGATCGGCGTCGTGCTGCTGCTCGCGCTCGCGTGCGGCGCGTTGACGGCCATTGCCTATCTGCGCGTCCGCGCGTTCGTCGTCGGCGCGGCGTCGGAGCGCATCGCACAGGCGGCGACGCGCGTGTCGGAGCTGCTCGCCGGATCGGTGCGCCAGCGCGTGACGCAGATCGAGCAGGGCATGAAGACGCCGTTCGTGATCGGCTACGTGCGGCAGCCGGATCCCACCGTCGACCCGACCATGCGCGAGCTGCTGCGCAAGGCGGCCGGTCCGGGCAACGTCGCGGAGCTTGGTCTGTTCGACGCGAGCGGCCGGCCGCTCGTCGCCACGAGTGAGACGCTGCCGCTGGCGCCCGATGCCGAGACGCGCGCCGCGATCGACGCGAATCACGCGGCGTCGATCTTCAGCCCCATCCAGAAGTCCGCGGACGCCGAGCGTCCGTTCTACACGATGACGCTCGGCATCGTCGACGGCGACGCGCTCATCGGGTACTTCGTCGAGCGCCGCCTCACCGGTGGCGCGAGCGAGACGCTCACCGTCATCAGCAATCTGATCGGCGCGCAGGCGCATCTGACGTTCGGCAACGCGCGCGGCGATCTCTGGACGAGTTTCTCGGTGCCGACCGCGCCGAACGGCACATCCTTCTTGAAGAGGGCTGTCATCGCGAACGACGGCGGCGTCGATCTGCTCACGCGGACGGCGCCGATCGCCGGCACGCCGTGGGCAACCGGCATCGGGTTTCCACTCGCCCCGGTCGTCGCGCCGATTCGCGCCTTTCTCCGCGACGCGCTCGTCACCACGATCATCGTCATCACCCTTGGCGCACTCGCGGGATGGATCGGCAGCCGTCGTCTGACGCGGCCGCTCGCGAACGTGACCGACGCCGCGGAGGCGATCGCCGAAGACCGGCCGGCGCCGCCGCTGCCATCGACGCGGCGCGACGAGATCGGCCGCCTGTCGACGTCGTTCAATCGCATGGCCGAGCGTGTCACGGAGAGCCGTCAGGCGCTCCAGCAGCTCGTCGACGATCTCGAGCAGCGCGTGCAGGCGAGGACCGCCGCGCTCGAGAGCGCCAATCGCGAGCTCGAGGCGTTCAGCTACTCGGTGTCGCACGATCTGCGCGCGCCGCTGCGCGCCGTCACCGGCTTCGCCACGATTCTCGTCGAGGACTACGCGTCGCATCTGCCGCCCGACGGCCGCGAGTGCGTCGAGGTCATCGCCCGCCGCGCGAAGCACATGGGCCAGCTGATCGACGAT
>CAZNMF010000151.1:0-2390 GCA_964573795.1 uncultured Solibacteraceae bacterium | reverse complement strand
CGTCGTCTTGTCGCAGCCGCAGAGCAGCACGACGCCGTCGATCGGGTTCGCGCGGATCGACTCTTCGACGTCCATCGCGACGAGATTGCGGAACAGCATCGCGGTGGGACGCATGTTCGACTCGCCGGTCGACGTGACGGGGAACTCGACCGGCAGCGCGCCGGCCTCCCACACGCCGCGTTTGACGTGCTCGGCGATGTCGCGGAAGTGCGCGTTGCACGGCGTCAGCTCGGACCAGGTGTTGCAGATGCCGATGACGGGACGTCCGTCGAAGACGTCTTCCGGAAGACCTTCGTTCTTCATCCAGCTGCGATGGATGAAGCCGTCTTTGTCCGGCTTCCCGAACCATGCCGCGGATCGGTACGTGCCTTTTTTGTTGTCGCTCACGATCCCACAGTGTACTCGAACGCGCGCGCGCCGGCGTGCGCGTCAGGTGGAGTATCGCCTGTGTTTATCGAGTCGAAGTGGCGTGACCAGTCGAGGCGCGTGGCGACGCCGCCGCCGCGCGTCCGAGGGTTGCCGCCGTTTCGCCCAACCTGCTAATGTGACGCCTGCTCAGCAGCCACCTGACTGTTTGGTCGCGACGGATCCGGTGTGAAGTGCGCGCCGGATCGGCGAACAGGAATACGCATGGCCACATCGCCTCAGCCCCGATCCAGTGTGTCTTCGATTCCCACCAACGCGCGGCGGACCACCACGATCTTCGCGGTGCTCCTCGCCGTCGTCATGTACATCGATCGCATCACGCTCTCGCAGGCCGCGCCGCTCATCCGCACGGATTTGAACCTGACGACCACCGAGATGGCGTGGGCGTTCTCGATGTTCGGCTGGGCGTACGCGCTGTTCGAGATCCCCGGCGGCTGGCTGGGCGATCGCATCGGCCCGCGCCGCGTGCTGATGCGGATCGTGATCTGGTGGTCGTTCTTCACGGCGGCGACCGGCATGGTCTTCAACCAGATCTCGCTCGTGATCACGCAGACGCTGTTCGGCGTCGGCGAGGCCGGCGCGTTCCCGAACCTGACGCGCGTGTTCACCACGTGGCTGCCCAAGAAGGAGCGCGAGCGCGCGCAGGCGACGCTGTGGCTGGCCTCCCGGTGGGGCGGCGCGCTGACGCCGCTGCTCGTCATCTATCTGTTGCGCTACCTGCACGTGTCGTGGCGCCTCGTCTTCGTGCTCTTCGGCTCGTTCGGCGTGATCTGGGCGATCGCGTTCTACCGCTGGTTCCGGGACGATCCGTCCACGCACCCGAGCGTCAACGCCGCGGAGCTGGCGCTGCTGCCGCCGCGCGCCGAGACCTCGCACGCGCACACGTTCCCGTTCCGCCAGTTGCTGGCGAACCGCAACGTCATCCTGCTGTGCCTGCAGTACGCGTGTCTGGCGTACGGCTGGTGGTTCTACGTGACGTGGCTGCCTACGTACTTGCGCGAGGCGCGGCAGACGTCGCTGCAGCTCAGCCCGATGGTGCTGGCGCTGCTGACGGGCCTGCCGCTGCTGCTCGGCGGCGTCGGCTGCCTCATCGCGGGCCGGCTCGGACCGAAGCTCGCCGAGTCGCTCGGCAGCGTCGTCAAGGCGCGCCGGATCATGGCGATCACGGGCTTTCTCGGCGCATCGGCGTCGATCTTCGTCTTCACGCGGATCTTCGATCCCGTGCAGGCGATGTTCGTGCTCGGCATGGCGGGATTCTTCAACGACTTCATCATGCCGTCGGCGTGGGCCGGCGCGATGGACATCGGCGGCCGCTACGCCGGCACCGTCTCCGGCGCGATGAACATGGTCGGCGGCATCGCCGGCGCGTCCTCGTCGCTCTTCGTCGGTTATCTGCTCGCGTGGACCAACCAGAACTGGACGATGGCGCTGTACATCTCGGCGACGATCTATTCCCTCGGCGCCATCGCCTGGCTCTTCCTCGACCCGCACACGCCGATGAAGCAGGACTGAGGATGGAAAGAACCGAGTCAACTTTGAACTGCGAACTTCGAACTTCGAAAGGCGGAGCGCTCCGAAATTTCAAAGTTCGAAGTTCAAAGTTCGAAGTTGACTAGGTTTTCGTCCAATCCAAAATGATCTTCCCCGACTGTCCCGTCGCGATGACCTCGAAGGCCTTTGCGTAGTCGGCGGCGGCGAAGCGGTGGGTGATGACCGGCGAGATGTCGACGCCGCTCTGGAGCAGGCTCGACATCTTGTACCAGGTCTCGAACATCTCGCGGCCGTAGATGCCTTTCAGCGTCAGGGCCTTGAAGATCACCTGGTTCCAGTCGATCGCGATCTCGTTCGGCGGGATGCCGAGGATCGCCACGCTGCCGCCGTGGTTCATCGTGCGGAGCATGTCGCGGAACGCGGCCGCGTGGCCGGACATCTCGAAGCCGACGTCGTAGCCTTCCTCCATCCCC
>CAZNMF010000150.1:0-12782 GCA_964573795.1 uncultured Solibacteraceae bacterium | reverse complement strand
TGACCGACCACGAATACTCACTGGCTGGAGAAGTCGCCTTCGTCACGGGATCCGGGCGGGGGCTGGGGCATGCGATTGCGCGGCGGCTCGGCGAGCTCGGCGCCGCCGTCGTCGTGCACGATCGCTCGGTGAGCGCGCCGGCGGAGTTCGGTGAGTTCCGCGATCTGGAGGACGCGGCAGCGGACGTCGCGTCGACGGGCGCGCGTACCGTCGTCGTCGCGGGCGACATCAGCGACGAGGCGCGCGTCGGCGAGATGGTGCGCACCGCGGAAGCCGCGCTCGGGCCGGTGACCGTGCTGGTCAACGCGGCCGGCGGCGACATCGCCGCAGCGGGTGGAAAGCCGCATCCGAACACCGCGCTGGGCATCAAGATGGACGACGTCCATGCCCTGCTCAATCGCAATCTGATCGGCACGATGCTGATGTGCCGCGCGATCGTGCCGGGCATGATCGACCGGCGCAGCGGCGCAGTCGTCAACATCGCCTCGACGGCCGGACACTTCGGCGTGTCGCCGGAGGTCGTCTACTCGACCATCAAGGCGGCGATCGTGCACTACACGCGCTGCCTCGCCTTCGAGACGCGCACGCACAACGTCCGCGTCAACTGCGTGAGTCCCGGTGCGACGGCGACGGCGCGCTTCAAGGCGACGCGCCCGATCGATCCGGAGCTGCTGCGCGAGGACGGCACGCTCATGCGCTACGGCGCGCCGCGGGACCAGGCGAACGCCGTCGCGTTCCTCTGCTCGCCCGCGGCGAAGTTCATTCACGGCCAGTTTCTGCGCGTCGACGGCGGACAGACGTTGTTCTGACGCGTGTATCGCGCTATCTCGCTATCGCACTATCGCGCTATCTGGGCATCGGGTTATCTCGTTATCTGCTTCGCGAGTGTCTCGAGCGCGTATCGGAACCGCAGTTCGGAGGGCCGAACCTTCAGGTTCGGCCGAATCGAGGACGCGTCATGCGGCGACTGATGATGTGGACGGGCGTAATCGTCGTGGCGGCCGTGGTGTCGCTGTCCGCGCAGCAGACGACCCCGCTGCGCGTGTTTTTGCGCGGCGGACCGAAGACGCACGGGCCGGCGGGCAACGGGCTGCACGATGCGGAAGTGTGGGTCCGCGAGTGGGCCCCGCTGCTCCAGTCGCGCGGCGCTGTGGTCGACGGCGCGACGCGATTTCCGACGGCCGATGAGCTGACGCGGACAGACGTGCTCGTCATGTTCGCCGCCGACGCAGGCACAATCCTCGATGCCGACCGCGATCATCTGCTCGCCTTCCTGCGCCGCGGCGGCGGGATCGTCTGCCTCCACGACTGCGTGGTCACGTCGCGGGATCCGCAATGGTTCCAGACGATCGTCGGCGGCTCGTGGGAGAACGGCGTCGCGCGCTACTACGAAGGCGAGAACACGTACGCGTACGTCAGCCCCGAGCATCCCATCGTCAAGGGCGCGGCGAATTTCACGATCGACGACGAGGTGTACTGGAACCTGCACCTGATGCCGGACATCCAGGTGCTGGCGGTCTCGACGCAGCCGATTCGCCCTTCGCGCGGCGCGCCTGCGCCGCCAGTTCCAGCCATCCGCACGCTGATTCCCCAGATGTGGACCTACGAACGGCAGATCGACGACGGCCGGCCGTATCGCGCGTTCGTATCGCTGCTCGGCCATCACTTCACGACGTTCGCGTCGCCGCACGTGCGTGCGATCGTGCTGCGCGCCATCGCGTGGACGGGCCGACGCGAGGTCGATACGCTCACGACGGCAGAGGAAGTGCGCGGCCTCACGGAGGGACCATGAGATTCCACCGGCTCGTCCTCGTCGGCGTCGCGCTTGGGACGCTGCTCGCGGCAACGTCACGCACGCGTGCGCAACAGCCGACACCGGCCGCGACGCCCGTGTCGCCCGACATGGGACGACTGGCGCTGCTGCGCGCCGCGCCTGACGAGACGTTCGCGTCGAGCTTGCAGGCCGCGCTGCGCTCGCCCGATGCCGGGCTGCGCGCCGTCGCCGCGCGCATCGTCGGCGTCGGACGCATCACCGCGCTTTCCGGCGTGCTCGCCGCCGAACTGGCGGCCGAATCGAACGACGATGTTGCCGTCGAGCTGTTGCGCGCGCTGCTCCTCTGTGACGTGCCCGATGCTGCGCCTGCGATTTCCGCGTACGTCGCGAAGAGCGGCACGCGCGGCCTGCGCGTCTATGCCGAACATCTCGCGCGCATGCATCCTGAACGGCTTGCCGCCGAACTGCCGGCGCTGAGCGCCCACGCGAAGCAGGCCGCCGACGCCGACCTGGCTCCAGCCATCGCGCTCGCGGTTCGCCAACATCCCGAGATCCGCGAGGCCCTTGCGCGCGCGTGGATGAGCGACGCGTCCGCCGACGGCTGGCGCGCGCTGCTCGACGACATGAAGGCGCCGACGACGCGCGATTCGCCCGCTCAGCAATTCATCGTCGCCGGCCTCGACGCAGCGAACGTGAACGTCCGCCAGGAGAGCGTCTGGCGCATCGTGCGCTGGATGGCCGACGGCGCCGACGTCTGGACCTCGCTGCTCGATCACGCGGAGACGACCACGCAACCGATGGCCGCCGGATCCTGGGAGGCGGCCGGACGCGAGATTCTGAGCCGTCGTCATGCGTCACACGCGCGCGTCGATCTCGCCGCGCTCATCGAGCAGCAGGCCGCGCGTCATCCTGGCGATGCTGTGGCGCTCGCGAACATGCCGGGCCTCTCGAAGGCGGAAGACGACGCGCTGCGCGCCGCGCTCGGCGGCGTCGGCCCACGATCGGCGCCGATCGACGCGGCCGCGATGGCGCCGATGCGTCTCGTCGTCCCGCCATGGCCGGGATTTCTGACGAGCCTCATCGATGCGTCCGGCTGCAACCTTTCGATGGAGTCGGCGTTCGGCCTCGTGCAGATCGCCTATCGGCCCGACGGCCGCCCCGCCAGCGCCGGCGTGGGCCAGACGCTGCGCACGCCGGGATGTCAGGCCGCGCTGCGCGCACTGCCCGGCGTCACCATCGTCGACGACGACGCGGCGATCCAGCCGGAGGCCGTGCAATGGCTCGTCTTTCCCGTGCTGCCCGACGTCGTCGCGTGCGTCGACGCGCCGTCGATGCCCGCGACGGCCGCAGGCGCGGCGACGACCGTCGTCCCGCCCGCAAAGACGACCGACGTGCCGCCTCGCTATCCGGCTTCAGCGACGGTCGCCGGCACGGGCGGCGGCGTGATGCTCGACGCGACGATTTCGGCGCGCGGCTGCGTGAGCCGATTGCGCATCCAGAAGAGCCTGTCGCAGCCACTCGATCTCTCGGCGCTCATCGCGGTGTCGCAGTGGGGCTACACGCCGGCGACCGCGAACGGCACGCCGGTCGACGCGTCGATCGCGATCGAGGTGCCGTTCAAGCCGTGACAGCGGCGATCTCGGGCGGCCACGGGGGGCGGCGGGCTGCAGGCTGCGGTCTGCAGGCTGCGGGCTACGGGCTGCGGGCTACGGGCTACGGGCTACGGGCTACGACGAGATGCGCGTCGTCTATGCCCGGCCGGGGCCGCCACCCGAGGGCCGCCCGGCTCGTTCACCGCGACAGCGCTTTCGTCATGACGACGAAATGACACGGCTGCAGCACGGGACGATGCGCGTAGCGCTCGGTGCCGGCGACGAGGTAGCCGAGACGCTCGTAGCGGCGCAGCAGATCCGTGCGCAGATTGACGACCTTGATGTCCATCGACCGGGCGCCCGCTGACTGCGCGCGTCGCTCGCACTCGTCGATCAGCGCGCGTCCAAGCCCGCGCCGCTGCTTCGACGGATCGACGGCCAGCATGCCGAAGTACGCGCGGCGGCCCGACAGCGACGTGTAGATGCACGCGTCGAGCTCGCCCGGCGCGCCGCCATCGACGACGAGAAACGCGCCGGTGTGCATCAACCCGCGCACGTCGTCCGGACTCGTGCGATCGCCGGCGACGAAGAACGCCTCGACCTGGTAGGCCCGATTGACGAGCCGGGCGATGGTCTCGGCATCATCGAGAGTGGCTTGACGTATGTTCACCGATGGTCATCCAGCCTGACCGGCTCCAGTCTTGGCGCCAGCAGGTGGATCACCAGCAGCGCGAACAAGTACATGCCGCCAGCCATGATGAAGACCGGCACGTAGCTGCCGGAGGTGTCGAGCAGATAGCCGGTCACTTTCGAGATCAGCATGCCACCGATCGCGCCCCACATGCCGCCGAAGCCGACGACCGATCCGACGGCCGAGCGCGGGAACGTGTCCGACGTCAGCGTGAAGAGATTCGCCGACCAGCCCTGATGCGCCGCGGCCGCAATGCCGACGAGCGCGACGGCAAGCCAGAGATGCTGCACGCTCGACGCGAACACGATCGGCACGACGGCGAGCGCCATCACGAGCATCGCCGTCTTGCGCGCGGCGTTGACCGACCAGCCGCGGCCGATGAGCCATGACGACAGGCCGCCGCCAGCGATGCTGCCGACGTCGGCGGCGAGGTAGATCACGACGAGCGGCGGTCCCATCTCCGTGAGATTGACGCCGTAGTTGCGGTTGAGGAAATCGGGAATCCAGAACAGATAGAGCCACCAGACGGGGTCGGTGAGGAACTTCCCGAGCGCGAACGCCCACGCCTGGCGATGCGGCACGACCTCGCGCCACGGCATCTGGCGCGTGACGGCGTCCGCCTGATCGCTCGTGATGTAGGCGCGTTCGGCGGCCGACAGGCGCGGGTGCGTCGTGGCAGGCGCGTAGATCACGAGCCAGAGCACCAGCCACGCGAAGCCGATCACGCCCGTGAGAATGAACGCCCAGTACCAGCCGTAGGAGACGGTGATCCAGGGCACGACGAGCGGCGTGACGAGTGCCCCGATGTTCGTGCCGGAGTTGAAGAGACCGGTGGCGAACGCGCGCTCGCGCCGCGGGAACCACTCGGCGACGGTCTTGATCGACGCGGGAAAACTGCCCGCCTCGCCCAGGCCGAGCATCAGCCGCATCAGGCCGAAGCCGGCAACCGACGTCGAGAGCCCCGCGCCGAAGAACGCGAGCACGGGCGTCACCGCGGCCCCGATCGCCGGCGCTTCGGCGTGGCCGATCGCGGCCACGCTCCAGATGACGATCGCCAGCGTGAACCCGCGCTTGGTGCCGAGCCAGTCGATCACGCGTCCGGCGAAGACGAAGCCGACGGCGTACGCGAGCTGGAACGCGAAGATGATGTTGGCGTAGTCGGTCTCGCTCCACGCGAACTCGTGCTGGAGCGTCGGCTTCAGGATGCCGATGACTTGCCGGTCGATGTAATTGACGGTCGCCGCGAGAAACAGCAGCGCGCAGATCACCCATCGGAGGTACCCCGTCCGGGGCGCCGAGCGCGACAACTCCATCGATGCTCCTCCAGCGACCGGCGCACACACGTCCCGCCAGTCCGGTTCACGCGGGCTCAGTTGAAAAGCGCCGTCATTTTCTCACATCGGGACATCTGGCTATCGGGTCATCGGATCATCGGGCCGCAGGGAGCGGACAACCCGATGTTCAGATGAACCGATATCCCGATATCCCAATGACCCGATGACCCGATGATCAGATGGTGGGGTTCGCCCTGTGGATCGCGAGCTCGCGGTGGCCGAGCGTTTCCGCTTTGACGGGCGCTCCGGATGCGACGCGAAGCACTTCGTCGAAGAGCCGATCCGCGGCGGCGTCCAGCGTCTCGTCGCCAGTGAGCACGCCGCTCACGTCGAGGTCGACGTTGTCGGCCATGCGATCGGCCGTCCGAGCGTTGCCGGTGATCTTGATGACGGGCGCAATCGGATTGCCCGTCGGCGTGCCGAGGCCGGTGGTGAAGACGACGATCTGTGCGCCGCCGCCGACCATGCCGGTGACCGACTCGACGTCGAGCCCTGGCGTGTCCATCACGGTCAGGCCGGGCTTGGAGATGAGCCCCGCGTAGTCGACGAGATCCACGAACGGCGCGCGCTCCCCGCCCTTGTGCGTCGCGCCCAGCGACTTCTCCTCGATCGTCGTCAATCCGCCGCGAATGTTGCCGGGTGACGGCTGCGTGCCGCGGATGTCGAGGCCGAGCGCCATCGCCTGCGTCTCGACGCGGTGGATCACGCGCAGCAGCTTCCGTCCGATCTCCGGCTGCGCGGCGCGCGCGGCCAGCAGGTGCTCGGCGCCCATGATCTCCGCGATCTCGCCGAGCACGGCCGATCCACCGAGATCGACGAGCCGATCCGCGACGCGCCCGAGCGCGGGATTCGCCGCGAGCCCGGACGTGTAGTCCGATCCGCCGCACTTGAGCGACAGCACGAGCGACCGCACGTCGCACCACACGCGCGGCGCCGGCGCGATCTCGTCCGCCAGACGCGCGGCCATCTCGCGGCCGCGCGCGATCGTCTTCACCGTGCCGCCTTCCTCTTGAATCGCCAGAATGGCCGACGGCTTCCCCGCCTCTTCCGCGGCCTCGGCCAGCATCTCCGCGACCACCTGCTCGCAGCCCAACGCGACGACGAGCACGGCGCCGACGTTGGGATGACGGCAGTACGCCGCGAGCGTCTCGTGCGTCAGGCGCATGTCCGGCCCGAGCTGGCCGCAGCCGGCCTGGTGCGGCAGCGCGACGATGCGATCGGGATTGACGGCCGTGATGCGCTCGCAGACGACCGACGAGCAGATGACGGTGGGAACGACGAGGACGTGGTTGCGAACGCCGACACGGCCATCCGCGCGTGGATAGCCCAGGAAGCCCGGCCGTTCGCTCATACGCGCGTTCCCGACGAGGGTGACGGCGGCTCGGGCTCGGCAAGGCGCGCCGCCGCGCCAGTCGACGAGGCGTGCGCCAGATCACCGCGTCCGCGCCCGCTCGCCACGTTGTGCGTGTGGACGTGATCGCCGGCGGCGATCGCCACGGTCGCCGTGCCGATCGGACTGCCGTATTTCACGATGGGATCGCCGGCCGCGATGTCGACGAGCGCGAGCTTGTGACCGGACGGAATCGCCGCCCGCGTGACGACGCGCCGGCCATCGAGGTCGAGCGCGAGCCCCGCGGCCAGCGGCTCGAGCGCCGTCGCCACGTTGTCGCGATCGCTGATGACCAGCGCGGGCTTCATTGGTTGACGCCGCTGGCGAGAAAGCCCCCGTCCACCGCGACGATCTGGCCCGTGACGAACGCAGACGCGTCGGACGCCAGGAACACGGCCGTGCCGACGAGCTCGTGGAACTGGCCGAACCGGCCCATCGGCGTGCGGATGAGAAACTCCTGGCCGCGCGGCGATTCCAGCAGCGCGCGGTTCAGATCGGTCTTGAACAATCCCGGCGCGATCGCGTTGACGTTGACGCCGTGCTTCGCCCATTCGACAGCCAGCGCGCGCGTGAGGCCGGCGACGCCGGCCTTGCTCGCCGTGTACGCGGCGACTTCGAACAACCCGACGAACGACGACAGCGACGCGATCGTGATGATCCGGCCGCGGCCTTTCGCGATCATCGGCGGCGCGAACACGCGGCACGTGCGGAACACGCCATTCAGGTTCGTGTCGATGACCCGCGCCCATTCCTCGTCGGTCATCTGCAGGCTCGGCACGCGCTGCGTGCGGCCGGCCGCGGCGATCAGGATGTCGACGCCGCCGAGCGTCGACACGCACGCGTCGCGCAGCCGCTCGAGCGATGCGAGATCCTCGACGTCACAAGCCATCGGCAGCGATCGCCGGCCCGTGGCCTCGATCTCCGCCGACACCTGACGGACCAAATCCTCGCGGCGGCCTGTGGCGACGACGTCCGCGCCTGCCTCCGCCAGTCCCAGTGCCAACGCGCGGCCGATGCCGCTCGTACCTCCAACGACGACCGCCACGCGGCCGGACAAATCGAACAACGACGATGCGATCAATGAGAGCTCCGGGGACGGCCGGGAACCGGCGGGACATGAGATTCGATCGGAGGCGCGTCGGCGGCGGGCCCCGCGGGCTGCGCCTCGCCGTGCGCTTCCTCGCGCGCCTGGTGCGCGCTCGCTTGCAGCAGATGGGCGTGCATGAGCCGCCGCGCTTCGTCGGGATCGTGCGCGCGGACGGCCTGGTAGATCCGGCGGTGCATCTCCGCCGCGTCGCGCAGATCGGACTCGAGCGCGCGCGCCGCCGTCTGGCGCCGGCGCCCGTAGTAGAGCGCGGACACCATCTCGACCAGCGTCGCGATGATCGGGTTGCCCGACGCAGCCGCGAGCGTGCGGTGGAACGAGATGTCGTGCACGAGGTACTTGAACGGCTCGGTGAGCGACGCGAACAGGTTCGCGACCTCTTCGGCCAGCGACGCAAGCTGCTCTGGCGTCGCCCGCTCGGCGGCCAGCCCGACGGCGCCGACCTCGAGAATCCGGCGCGCCTCGTACATGTCGTCGCGCGTGAAGCCGTGCAGCGCCGCCAGGAAGCTCAGCGGTTCGCTGCCGAGCATCGGCGGGCCGTCGGGAATGTACGTGCCCGATCCGTGGCGCGACTGGACGACGCCCATCGCGGCCAGAGCGCGCAGCCCGGCACGTACCGTCGGCCGGCTGACGCCAATCTGCCGCGCGAGATCGCGCTCGGCGGGCAGCCGATCGCCCGGCCGCAGCTCGCCATGCTCGATCAACGCCCGAACGTGCGTGACCACATGCTGCGTGCCGCCTTCCGGGATGCGATGTTGTTTGCGACCGCCTGTGGACATGTCGATCCTCGTCATGACCTCAGGGAATTATAGGCCACGGCGGTGACGGACCGCGGCGGCGTTCCGAACTTCGACGTTCGACTTCGCTCACGTCGCCCCGAGCCTGTCGAGGGGCGAACTTCGAACGGCGAACGGCGAAGCGCTCTCAACGACTTATACGGCCCGACCGCAACGCGCCGTTGACACGCACGTTGCGCAGCTCGAGGTCCTTGACGCCGTCGAGCCGGTCGTCCTCGCGCACGCCGTCGAAGGTGCAGTCGACGACGCGCACGTCCGTGATCGGGGCGCGGGCGTAGCCGCGCAGGAGCAGCGCGTAGCGGCTCTGCCGGCTCGTCACGCGCTGGACCTCGACGTCGCGCAGCACCGGCGTGAACGGCCCGGCGTCGCCTTCTTCGTAATAGAAATCGGCCGTGACGATCGCCTCCGCCACCTGCCCGACCGTGATGTCCCGCAGATAGACGTGCTCGATCGTGCCGCCGCGAATCGAGTTGGTCTTGAAGCGCAGGACGCGATCGAGCCGCGGGCTGTCCATGCGGCAGCGCTCGGCGAAGATGCGGCGCGCGCCGCCCGAGATCTCGCTGCCGACGACGACGCCGCCGTGGCCGTCTTTCATCACGCAGTCGCGAATGACCACGTCCTCCACCGGCGTGTGCAGCCGCCGGCCATCGTCGTTGCGGCCGGACTTGAGCGCGATGCAGTCGTCGCCCGTGTCGAACGTGCACCGCTCGATGAGCACGTCGTGACACGACTCGGGATTGCAGCCGTCGTTGTTCGGCCCGTGGCTGCGGATCTGCACGCCACGGACGATGACGTTCGACGAGAGGACGGGATGGATCTCCCACATCGGCGAATTGACGATCGTCACGTCCTCGACGAGCACGTTGCGGCAGCGGTACGGCTGGATGAAGTTCGGCCGCAGATAGCTGCCCTCGCCGAACACGCGCCGTTCGACGGGCACGCCGGCGGCGGCCATCTCGACGAGGCGCGTGCGCGCGGCGCTCTGATTCGGACCGGTCGCCGCGCCGCCCTTCCACGGCCACCACACGTCGGGCCCGGCCTGTCCGTCGAGCGTGCCGCGACCGGTGATCGCGACGTCGTGCGCGTCGATCGCGTAGATCAGCGGCGAGTAGCTCATCAGCTCGACGCCTTCGAACCGCGTCAGAACGACCGGCAAATACGCGCGCGGGTCCGTCGCAAACGCCAGCGTCGCGTCGTCGTCGAGGTGCAGATCGACGCCGCTCGTGAGATGGATCGGGCCGGTGTGAAACGTCCCGGCAGGGACGCGCACGCGGCCGCCACCGGCGTCGCGGCATGCGGCGATGGCCTGGCGGATCGCGGACGTCGCATCGTTCGATGCGCCGGGCCGCGCACCGTACGACGTGATCGGATACTCGCGATCGGGAAAGCGCGGCGCGCGGATGCGCGCGACGATCGCGTCGGCGTGATCCCAGCCGATGCGATCGGCGTCTTGTGTCGCGCGCGCGGTCCGCGTAGCAATCGACGGCATCGCGGCCATCGTCGCCGCGGCCCCGATGAACGCGCGTCTGGATATGGGCGGCATTGTGGAGGGATATATCACGGACAGGCTGCGGTCCGCGGTCCGCCGGCTGCAGGCGACGGCCAGACGTGCGCACAGTTCATAATTCGCAAGCCGTAAGCCGTAAGCCGTAAGCCGTAAGCCTGCACTAACATGTCGCTCGGAGCTTTCCATGACCCTCGAGCCTGTCACGAGCCGGACGTGGATCGTCCGCGGCACGGACCGTGAGCCCGGGCGCACGCGCTCGGTGGCACCTGGCCTCGGCCCGCTGCGCGTGCTGCACTACGGCCGCGTGCGGCTGGCGCCGCACGTGCCGCCGGTGCGCGTCGATCCCGGGCGCTACGAGACGGCGCTGGTCTGCCTCGGCGGCAGCGGCGTCATCCGCGCGGGCACGGAGCGCTTCCACGTCGCGCCCTACGATCTCGTCTACGTCCCGCGCGAGGTGCACTTCATGATCGCCGGCGGCATCTCCGGCATCGACGTGGCCGAGATCTCGGCGCCGGTCGACGAGCGTTATCCGCTGCAGCACGTCCCCTACCGCGCCGATCGTACGGCCGACGCCGGCTCGCGCCGGTTGCGTCTGGCGACGCCGCCGAACGCGCGCGTGCTGCTCGGCGATGCCGGCAGCGCCGGCCGATTGATCGTCGGCCTTGCCGCAGGCGAGCCGCTGGCACCGCCGGTCGCGGCCAGACCTGCGACGTCCGACGTCGACCTCGCGTGCCTCTACGTCCGGCTGCCCGACGGCACGTCGAGCGTCCACATCGAATGCGACGGCGCCAACGCCATGGCCGGCGATCCACTCGTCGGCGCCGGCGACGTCGTGCTGGGGCCGCATCGATGGCGCGCCGACGACCTGACGCCGGGCCCGGCTCTCGGTATGCTGTGGATGCTCGGCACCGTCCAGGAGTCGGCCGATCGCCGTGCCGCGCCGGCAACGGCCGCGAGATGACACAGGAGATCTTCGCTCGATGACCGCTACTCTCCGCAAAGCTACCGTCTCCGGACTCGAGGACGCCGGCGTCGTCGCCATCATTCGTCTGCAGGACGCGTCGAAAGTCCCCGACATCATCGCTGCGCTCGTCGACGGCGGCGTCCGCGCGCTCGAAGTGACGATGACCGTGCCGGGCGCCGTCGACTTGATCAAAGCGGCCGGGCCGAAGCTGCCATCGGGATTTCTCCTCGGCGCCGGCACCGTGACCGACGCGGAGACCGCCTGGCGCGTCGCCGACGCCGGCGCGAGCTTCATCGTCAGTCCCGTGTTCCGGCAGGCGATCATCGAGACGGCGCACTCGCGCGGCGTCGCGGCCCTGCCCGGCTGCTTCTCGCCAACCGAGGTTCTCAACGCCTGGGATGCCGGCGCCGACATCGTCAAGGTATTTCCCGCGACGACGCTGGGGCCGGGATATCTGAAGGATCTGCACGGACCGCTGCCGCAGGTGAAGCTGATGCCGACCGGCGGCGTGACCCTGGATAACGCCGGCGACTGGATCAAGGCGGGCGCCGTCGCGGTGGGCGTCGGCACGGCGCTGCTCGACAGCAAGGCGATCGCCGACGGTCAGTTCTCCGTCATCGCCGACAACGCGCGGCGGATCGTCGCGAACGTGCGGCGCGCGCGGGGACAGGCGTGATGGCCAAGGTCGTCACGTTCGGCGAGATCATGCTGCGCCTGAGCCCGCCGGGGTTCGAGCGCTTCCTGCAGTCGCCGATGTTCTCCGCGACGTTCGGCGGCGGCGAAGCGAACGTCGCGGTGAGCCTCGCGCGATTCGGCCTCGAGAGCTGGTACGTGACGCGGCTGCCTGCGCACGCGATTGGCGAAGCCGCCGTCGCCGCGCTGCGCGCCGAAGGCGTGCGCACGGACGCGATCGTGCGCGGCGGCGATCGCATCGGCGTCTATTTCACGGAGGCCGGCGCGAGCCAGCGCGCCTCGACGGTCATCTACGACCGCGCGCGCTCGGCGATCACCGAGCTGGGACCGGATGGCGTCGACTGGGCAGCCGTCTGCCGCGGCGCGGCGTGGCTGCACGTGACGGGCATCACGCCGGCGCTCGGCGCCACACCCGCCGCCGCCACACGCGCGGCGATCGACGCGGCCAAGGCCGCCGGCGCGCGCGTCAGCGTCGACCTCAACTATCGCAAGAAGCTCTGGTCACCGTCGCAGGCGCAGGCCGTGATGCGCGAGCTCGTGCGCGGCGTCGACACGATCATCGCCAACGAAGAGGATCTGCAACAGGTGCTCGGCGTGCACGTCGCCGGCGCGGACGTGACGAGCGGCCATCTCGATCTCTCCGCGTATCAGGACGCCGCGCGCCGCGTCGCGCGCGAGTTCGGCGTGCGGCTCGTCGCGATCACCCTGCGCGAGAGCCGCTCGGCCAGCGACAACGGCTGGAGCGCGGTGCTCTGGGACGAGTCCGCGCAGCACTTCCACCACAGCCAGCGCTACGACATCCGCATCGTCGATCGCATCGGCGGCGGCGACAGCTTCGCGGCGGGATTGATCTACGGACTGACGACGGGCCGATCGCCGGAGGCGTCGCTGCGCTTCGCGGTGGCCGCCAGCGCGCTGAAGCACACGATTCCCGG
>CAZNMF010000149.1:0-3812 GCA_964573795.1 uncultured Solibacteraceae bacterium | reverse complement strand
GTAGCCCGCCGTCCGTGACACCATATCTCCCCATGATTCTCGTCGTCGCCGAGCAGCAGGCCGGCCGTCTCAATCGCGCGTCGCTCGAGGCGATTGCCGCGGCACAGCAGATCGGCTCGCCCCTCACCGTCGTCCTTCCTGGCGCCAACGTCGCCGGCATCGCCGCCGACCTGGCCAAGACCGACGTCGCGTCCGTCGTCGCGCTCGAGCACGAGCTGCTCGCGAGCTACACGCCGGACGGCTTCGTCGCCGCGCTCGCCGCCTTCGTGCCGTCGATCGCGCCGTCGCACATCGTCTTGCCGCACACCTATCAGACACGCGACTACGCGCCGCGTCTGGCGGCGCGGATCGATCGCCCGCTCGTCACCGACTGCACTGGCGTCAAGCACGCTGACGGCCGGCTGCTCTTCACGCGGCCGATGTTCCAGGGCAAGGTCAGCGCCGACGTCGCGTTCGACGGTCCGGCGCCGCACTGTGTGACGTTCCAGATCGGCGCGTTCCGCGCGGACGCCGTGCGTGCCGCCGCTGCGCCTGTCTCCGTGCAGACCGTCTCCGCCTCGGTCACGGCCGGCGACATCCGCCAGCGCCCCGCGGCGCCGTTCCAGGACGCGAAGCAGGCTGTCGATCTCACGCAAGCCGAGCGAATTATCGCGGTGGGACGCGGGATCAAAGATCAGACGCACATCGCGATCGCGCAGCAGCTCGCGGCCGCGCTCGGCGCCGAGATCGCGGCATCGCGGCCGATCTGCGACGCGGGCTGGCTGCCGATGGATCGCCAGATCGGCAGCTCGGGTCAGACCGTCGCGCCGAAGCTCTACGTCGCGCTCGGCATCTCCGGCGCCATCCAGCACATCGTCGGCATGAAAGGCGCGAAGACGATCGTCGCGATCAACAAGGACGCTGACGCGCCGATCTTCGAGGTCGCCGACTACGGCATCGTCGGCGATCTGTTCGAGGTCGTTCCGGCGATGGTCGCCGCGCAGCAGTAACGACGCCCCGTGTCCGATCGCGACGTCCTCGAGCTCGACATCCTCGTCGTCGGCGGCGGCCCCGCCGGGCTGTCGGCGGCGATCCGTCTCGCGCAGCTTCAGCAACAGCACGGCGGCGAGCCGCTCACGATCGCCGTCCTCGAGAAAGGCCGCGAAGCCGGCTCGCACTCGCTCTCCGGGGCCGTGCTCGATCCGTCGACGCTGCGCGATCTGATTCCCGACTACGCGTCGAAAGGCGCGCCGCTCGACTGCCCCGTCACGCACGACGATGTGTATTTCCTGACGGAGAAGCGGCAGTGGCGTCTGCCGGTGACGCCGCCGCCGCTGACGAATCACGGCGGCTTCGTCATCTCGATCAACGCCTTCGTGAAGTGGCTCGCACAGCAAGCCGAATCGGCGGGCATCGATCTGTTCACGGGCTTCGCCGCGTCGGAAGTGCTCTACGAGGACGACCGCGTCGTCGGCGTGCGGACCGGCGATCGCGGCCTCGACAAGCACGGAGGCCGCAAGCCGAACTTCGAGCCGGGCGTCGATCTCCGCGCGAAGGTGACGATCTTCTGCGACGGCGTGCGCGGCAATCTGACGAAGACGCTCGTGCAGCGCTTCGCGCTCGACGACGGACGTCTCCCGCAGCTCTATGCGATCGGCATCAAGGAGCTGTGGGAAGTGCCGGCGGGCCGCGTCGTGCCGGGACGCGTGATCCACACGCTCGGCCATCCGCTGCGCCTGCGCGAGTTCGGCGGCGCGTTCATCTACGGTCTGCCGAACAATCTCGTCTCCATCGGCCTCGTGTCCGGCCTCGACTACGAGGACGCGTTCTTCGATCCGCACCAGGCGTTCCTGCGGCTGAAGCAGCATCCGTTCGTGTCGTCGCTGCTCGCGGGCGGCACGCTCGTGCGCTACGGCGCGAAGGCGCTGCCGGAAGGCGGCTGGCACACGATTCCGCGATTGCACATGGACGGCGCGCTGATCGCCGGCGACGCGGGCGGCTTCATGAACTCGATGCGCCTGAAGGGCATCCATCTCGCGATGCGCACAGGCATGCTCGCGGCGGAGACGGCGTTCGACGCGGTGCGCGCGAACGACGTGTCACGCGCGCGGCTGGCGGGGTACGAACAGGCGATTGCGAACAGTTCTGTCAAGCGCGAGCTCTATCCCGTCCGCAACGTGCACCAGGCGTTCGAGCACGGCCTGCTCGTGGGCATCGCGTATTCCGGCCTCGCGCTGGTGACCGGCGGCTGGTGGCTCACCGATCCGATGCCGGCGAAAGCCGGACACACGCGCATCAAGCGCATCGACACCGGATCACCGGTGACGCCACGATCGCCCGTCGCGATCGATCGCCAACTCACCTTCGATCGCGTCACCGGCGTGCACTACTCGGGCACGAAGCACCGCGAGGACGAGCCGTCGCACCTGATCGTGCACGACACCGACATCTGCCGCACGCGCTGCCTCGTCGAGTACGCGAACCCGTGCACGCGCTTCTGCCCCGCCGCCGTCTACGAGATGGTCGACGATGGCGCAGGCGGAAAGCGACTGCAGATCAACGCGTCCAACTGCGTGCATTGCAAGACGTGCGACATCATGGACCCGTACCAGATCATCGACTGGGTCACGCCCGAAGGTGGCGATGGGCCGGGGTACGAGGGGATGTAGGTGGGGACCAGGGGACGAAGAGACGAGAAAAGTTAAAAGTTCGAAGCCAGAAGCCAGGGGGCCACCCCTACCTTACGAACCGCACTACGAGGTATGACAGCGCGCCGAGCGTCGCTGAGGCGGGGATCGTCAGGATCCAGGCCCAGACGATCTGACCGGCGACGCCCCAGCGGACGGCGCTCAGGCGCTTCGTGGCGCCGACGCCGACGATCGCGCCGGTGATCGTGTGCGTGGTGCTGATGCCGACGCCGAGCGACGTCGCCGTGAGAATCGCGACCGCCGCGCCGGTCTCCGCCGCGAAGCCGCCCACCGGCTGCAGCTTCGTGATCTTCGATCCCATCGTCTTGATGATCCGCCAGCCGCCGCTGAGCGTGCCGAGACTGATCGCGGTGTACGACAGGAACTCCGCCCAGAACGGCACGTGGAACGTCGTGATGTAGCCGCCGGTGAACAGCGCGCCGCTGATGATCCCCATCGTCTTCTGCGCGTCGTTGGCGCCGTGCATCAGGCTGTAGCACGCGGCCGACAGCAGCTGCAGCCGGCGGAACCAGCCATCCACGCGCGCCGGCGGCGTGTCGTGGAACATCCACAGAATCGCGAGCATCAGCAGCAGCCCGACCGTCAGGCCGATGAGCGGCGCGACCACGATGAAGATCAGCGTCTTGGTCCAGCCGGAGACGATGATCGCGCCGAAGCCGGCCTTGGCCACGGCGGCGCCCGCGTACCCGCCGAACAGCGCGTGCGACGAGCTCGTCGGCAGCGCGAAGTACCACGTGATCAGATTCCACGAGATCGCGCCGATCAGCCCCGCGAGAATGACCGAATACGTGACGGCGGACAGCTCGATCATCCCCTTCCCGACCGTCGTCGCGACGGCCGTGCCGACGACGGCGGCCGCGGCGAAGTTGAAGAACGCGGCCCAGATCACCGCGATGCCCGGAGACAGCACGCGCGTGGACACGACCGTCGCAATCGAGTTGGCGGCGTCGTGAAAGCCGTTGATGTAATCGAAGATGAGCGCGACGAAGATGATGAGGCCGATGGTGCTGAGCAGCGGAAACGGCAGCGTCACTGGCGATCCTTACCCGTGCTTGACGACGACGCCTTCGATGACGTTCGCGACGTCCTCGCAACAGTCCGTGATCACCTCGAGCATGTCGTAGA
>CAZNMF010000148.1:0-4322 GCA_964573795.1 uncultured Solibacteraceae bacterium | reverse complement strand
TCCAGGTGGAGCTCGACGCCAATCGGGGCAACGGGGGATTGCTGACGGAATCGTTGGCGGGCGTCCCGCCGCGCACGGTCGTGCAGGGCACGCCCATCGCTCAGGTCTGGAAGCAGGGGGAATGGAACGCGTTCCGCGTTCGCGTGGAAGGCGATGCGCCGCACTACACGCTGTGGGTCAATGGCGTCCAGATCTGGGATATCCAGTATTCCGCCAACTATATGCCGGCCGGCCTGACCAGCGGCTTCATCGGCCTGCAGTACCACTTCCTCACCACCATCATGCCTTCGACGAAGGTGGTGTCGCTGTCCTACAACACGCCGGGCGTACCGCTCGGCTTTCGCAATATGGCGATCAAGGAGCTCCCGGACACCGCGGGCCCCGCCACTGTTCCGGCTGCCGCGCCCGCCGTGCCAAATGCGGCCGCTGGTGGCCGTGGCGGCCCCGATCGTCGCGGACCTGCGCCTCTCGAGCAGGCGGCGCCACCACCTTCGCCGGGGCCGGCCGACTATACCAACGCCGTCGGCATGGATTTCATGAAGATCCCGACCGGGACGATGATCGAGGGGGCCTATGATCCCTGCGAAATCCTCCCTGTGCCGGCTGGAACCGTGCCGCCAGCTCCCGCGCCCCTGGCTCAGCGCCCGCCGCGAGCTCCCTGCAGCACGGCGGGCACTTTCGGCTGGAGGCCGGAACAATACGAAACCGCCAACACGCTGCTGCGGGAAGACACCATCCTCGGTTTCAAGGTGACGATCGACAAGCCCTATCTGATGGGGCGCTACGAGGTCACCCAGGGCGAATGGAAAAAGGTGATGGGCGCCAACCCATCCATCTTCCAGGGCTCCAAGGTGGCTGACGATGCGGATCGCCACCCCGTCGAGAATGTCTCCTGGGAAGACGCCCAGGCCTTCGTGAAAAAGCTGAACGCGCTGGAGCACACCACCGCCTATCGTCTGCCGACCGAGTTCGAATGGGAGTGGGCCTCGCGCGCTGGACAGTTCCGCGCGCCATCGACCGTCGGCGAGCGTGAGATCGACCCGACCGCGGTGATGTCGGTGTTCAGCGGCCCGACCAGGATGGTGGGCACCAAGCTGCCGAACGCCTGGGGACTCTACGACATGCTCGGCAATGTCTGGGAGTGGGTGCAGGACGTCTACAACGAGAAGGTCCAGCCCGACCCTATCCCGCCGAAAACCGGCAGGACCCATGTGCTCAAGGGCGGTAGTTACATGTCGCACTTCGCCAATGTCGCGGCGGCGGTGCATGCCGGTGGGCCGGGCGATGCCTTCGACACGGGCTTCCGGATCGTCAAGGACATGAACTAAGAAGATGTCGTCACCGCGAAAGGAGCGAATTGCCGCCGAGGTCCTTGTCTCGTGGCGGGCGAGAAACGGGGCTGATGCGTGTTCGGCCGAGGTGCCGCAGAATAGCTGATAGGCCCGACTGTGCCGTGTCCCGAGAACCCGAAGATCTACCACATCGTCCACGTTGATCGCCTTCCGTCGATCATCGCGGAAGGCGGCTTGTTGAGCGATGCAGAGATTGCGAAACGGCCCGGTAGCGGTACCACTATCGGAATGAGCGACATCAAGCAACGCCGCCTCACGGACCTCACGCTAGCGTCTCATCCACGTCTTCAATTCCGAAGCTCCGTGCGGTACGCCCCGAGGTCGTCGATCGACCGCACATCGCGCCGCCATTCGAGGAAGTCCCGCGTGACACGGGCCTCGACACGGTTCGTCAGAGCATTGTGCGTCTCGATGACGACGATGCGATCGCCGTCGGGCAAGGGGATCGTGGGCCACAGCAGTTTGCCCCACAGGTCGTACCAGCCCGCGCTGATCCCGATCGCAATGGCGAGCGCCAGGCCGCCGGCAAGCGTCAGGCCCGGGTATTTGAGCAGCATCCGGACGCCGAGCTTGTAATCCTGCAGCACCTGTCCTCGCGACGACCGCCGCGTGCCGAGTGACTCGATGAACCTGATGGCGACGGCTGTCGTGCAGGCGACAGACACGCCGCGACGGAGAAAGTTTCAGGTGTCACTCAGTCCGGCCGCCGCCGGTCGCGATCACCGTTTCCCACATCTCGTCGATTGGTGCGCCTATTCGCTCCTGAGCGACACGATCGGATCGACGTTCGATGCCCGCCTGGCGGGCAGGTAGCTTGCGAAAAGGCCGATGACAATCGTCGAGGCCACGACGACGACAAACGTCAGGAGATCGATCGGGGCCACGCCGAACAGCAGGCGTCCCAATGCGGGCGCGGCGCCGAGCGCCACGAGCGTTCCCGCCACCACGCCCGCGCCGACGATCTGTGCCCCCTGGCGCACGACCATCCGCCGCACCGTTCGCGGCTGGGCGCCGAGTGCCAGCCGCACGCCGATCTCGCGCGTGCGCTGCGCGACGATGTACGAGAGCGCGCCGTAGAGACCGATCGCGGCCAGCACGATGGCGAGCGCGGAGACAAGTCCAAGCGTGAGCATCGTGAACGACAGGTCCCGCATCTGCCGCTCGGCGAGAAACTGCATCGTGTAGGCGCGGTACACGGGTGCTTCAGGCGCGACCTGCCGTACGAGCGCCCGCACGTCCGTGCCGATGGTCTCGGCACGCGTGGTTCTGATCACGTACCCCGGCGACGTCAGCCGCCACTGACCGGGTTCGTGCCCTGTCAGCGGATAGTAGACCGTCGGCTGCGCCGGCCGACGCCAGTTCTCCTGAATCACATCGTCAACGACGCCGACGACGGTCTCCCAGGTGCGAGTCCAATCGCTCGTCAGCCGGCGTCCGATAGGATCGGCATTCGGCCACAGCAGCTTTGCGGCGCTCCGGCTGACGACGACGTTGCCGCGCATGCCGAGGGCATCGTCGCGGGTGAAGCCACGGCCCGCGAGCACCTTGATGCCCATCGTCTCGTAGTAGTCAGGTCCGGCGAAGGTGAACGCCAGCCGCACGGCGCTGTCCGCGGGCGCGTCATCGATCATGAATCGCGCCGAGTCCGTGCCTTCGTCAAGCGGCATGTTCTCCACGATGCCGACGGACTGCACACCCGGCAGCGCCCGCAGACGATCCATGAAATCCAGATGAAACTGCGCCCAGGACGGGCCGTCAGTCAGACGCGGCTGGTTGGGCGCGAACTGGAACGTGAACAGATCCTTCGTGCTGTAGCCGGGCGAGACATGGCTGAGTCTCGCGTAGCTGCGCAGGAGAAGGCCCGCGCCGACGAGGAGCACCAGCGCCAGAGCCGTCTGGCCCGCCAGCAGCGCGTCACGTTCCCAGCGACGACGTCCGGTGACGCTGCGCGTCGACGCGCGCATGTCGAGCGCGCGTACGCTCGACGATCGCAGGGCAGGCACGACGCCGCAGGCCAGACCGCTGCCGAGTGCGAGCACGAACGTAAAGGCGATCGTCGTGAAGCCGATCGCCGCAGTGGCCAGGCGCGGGACGTTGACGGGGGCGAGGGCCACGAACACGGGCAGCGCGACGCGCGCGCACACGACGGCGAGCACGGCCGCGGCGAACGCGACGACGATCACCTCGGTCATCTGCGCGCGGATGATTTGACCGCGCTGCGCGCCGATCGCCTGCCGGATGGCCACTTCGTGCCTCCGGTTCTCGGCGCGGACGCCGAACAGATTGGTGACATTGGTGCAGGCGATGACGAGCACGATGAGCGCAGCGGCAAACAGCACGGCCAGCGGCCGCGTGACCGATCCCACCATCTCGGTGCGCAGCGGACGCGCCACCACCTGCAGACGCGGAAGCACACGCGCGTAGGCGGCGTTGTGCCCGTAGCGATCGGGAAGCTGGCGCAGCAGACCGGTCAGCTCCCGCGCGACGTCGTCGGGGCTTGCGCCGGCGCGCGCGCGGGCGATCGCGCCGCCGCCAGGCTGACCGAGACGGTCAGCCGATGGACGGACGTCGAAGGGCGTCCACGCTGCGATGTTGTCGCTCGGAAAGCCGAACTCCGGTCCCATCACGCCGACGATGGCGCGCGGCTCGCCATCGACGATGAAGGTCTTGCCGATGACGTTCGGATCGCCGCCGAGCCAATCCCGCCAGATCTGATGCGACAGCAGCGCGACGCGTCCGTGATCGTCGGGTCCAGGCAGACGCCCGAGCACGGGTCGCGCCCCGAGCGTGGCGAACAGGTTATACGTCACGCTGGCGAGCCTCGGCCGCTCGACGCGGTCGCCGATGCGCAGCGTGCCCGTCCCGGCGGAATAGAGCGCGAAGTCCTCGACGAGGTGCGAGCGCTCGCGCACTTGCGGAAAGCTCTCGTCGAACAGTCCGAACTCGCCGGGAATCTCCGAGCCCGGCGCC
>CAZNMF010000147.1:0-2632 GCA_964573795.1 uncultured Solibacteraceae bacterium | reverse complement strand
CGCCGCCGACGAGCAGGCCTCGGCACGCTCGCTGACCGGCGCGCGTGACGATCTGCGGCAGCTCACGGCGCTGCTCGCCGGGTTTCGCGCGCTCGGATCGGGACGCGTGCTGCAGGACGTGCTGGCGCTCGTGCTCGACGCCTCGATCGAGATCTCCGGCGCGGAGCGCGCCTTCATCATGCTGGCCAGCGCCAGCGGCGACCTCGAGTTCAAGCTCGCGCGCGGCCGGCAGAAGCTGACGCTGACCGACACGACCTTCGCGACCAGCCGCAAGATCCCCGAGGAAGTGTTCCGATCCGGCCAGACGAAAGTCGTCGCCGATCTGCTCGACGCGGGCCTTGCCGACGTGCACATGGGCACCGTCGCGCTCGGCATCCGTCACGTCGTCTGCCTGCCGCTGAACTTCGTCCAGTACGTCGAGACGGCCGACGCGAAGAGCGCCGAGGACCGGCGGATAGGCGTGCTCTATCTCGACAGCCGCGAGCGCGGCTCGCTCGCGTCGGAGGCGACGCGCACGGCGCTCGAGACGCTCGCGTCGGAAGCGTCCGTCGCGATCGAGAACGCGCGGCTGTACCGCGAAAAGCTCGAGAAGGCGAAGATGGAGCAGGAGATGCGGATCGCCGCCGAGATCCAGCAGGCGCTCCTGCCGAAGCCGCGCGCCAGCCTCGGCTTCGTCGAGGCCGCGGCCGCCAGCGTGCCGTGCCGATCGATCGGCGGCGACTTCTTCGACTACCTCGACAATCCCGGCGAGTCGTTCGGGTTCACGCTGGGCGACGTCGCCGGCAAGGGCCCGCCTGCGGCGCTGATGAGCGCGCTGATGCAGGGCATGTTCGCGGCGTACGCGTACTCGCCGGACGGCCCGTCGACGGCCGTGGCGCACATCAACAAGGCGCTCTGCCGCCGCGGCATCGAGTCGCGCTTCGTGACGATCATGCTCGGCAGCGTGTCGCCGGACGGCCGGCTGACGTACTGCAACGGCGGCCACAATCCGCCGATGATTCTCGGGAAATCCGGCGTGCGGCGGCTCGAGGCGGGCGGGCCCGTCGTCGGGCTGCTCGCGATGGCGCCGTTCGGCCAGGACACCGTGCAGCTCGATCCCGGCGACGTCGTGGTCATCTTCAGCGACGGCGTGTCCGAGGCGATGAGCACGGCGGGCGAGGAGTTCGGCGACGCGCGGCTGCTCGAGGTCGCGCAGGCCGGCGTGAACGACTCGGTGCAGGGACTGGTCGATCGCGTGATCGCCGCGGTGCGCGCGTTCGCCAAGGGCGCGGCGCAGAGCGACGACATCACGGTGATGGTCCTGCGCTATCTCGGCACGGGGACGCCGTGAGCGTGCGCGCGGCGATGGCGCTGTGGCTGCTCGTCGGCGCCGCCGTCTGGTGCGGGTTCTTCGACCTCTACGTCTCGCGCGGGGCGCGCGAGTACCTGCAGCTTGCCGCCGAGTCCGAGCTGGGCCGACGTCCAACGCCGTCGATGGCCGACGTCATGTCGCACGCCAAACGCGCCGGCGCGATCGCCGCCAGCGGCTGGGCCATCGTCGTCGTCGGGGCGGGGTGGATGACGGTGAGAGTGGGGACGAGATCGCGATAGAACTTCGAACTTTGAACTTCGAACTTCGAAATTTCTACCGCGCCAGTCGCGCGTCGATCTCCGGCAGCGCCGCCATCAACACATCGCCGACGATCTGCAAGCTGCGCGCGCTGACGTGCGCCAGCGTGTCGTCGGCCGTGTGCCAGTACGGATAATCCTGCAGATCGATCAGATCGACGGATGGGATGCCGGCGTCGAGGAACGCCTCGTGATCGTCTTCGACCGGCAGGCCGGCGTCGACGAAGACGTGGCCGTAGGCCAGGCGTCGCGCGGTGCTCCAGATCGTGTCGGTCAGCCACGCGGTGGACTTCGTCTCGCGGCGCAGGATCAGGCCGTCGGCGCCGATCATGTCGACGAGGATCATCGCCTTGATTGACGGCAGCGCGCGCGCTTTCTTCGCGGCCTGCACGTAGAAGCGGCTGCCGTAGGTGTTGTCGGGCGAGCCCGGCTTGCCGCAGTCGTCCCAGCCGCGGCAGACGGCTTCTTCGCCGTCGAACCAGACGATCTCGTAGGTGAGATCGTGCGGCCGGCCCTTGAGCGCGCGCGCCAGCTCGACGAGGAACGCCGCGCTCGACGCGCCGTCGCTCGCGCCGACGAAGCGCACGCCGGGCATCAGCTTCGTGTCGTAGTGGCCGCCGATGACGATCCGATCGGCGCGCCGGCCGGGCAGCCGCACGATCAGATTCACCATGTTGACCGGGCCGCGCGGCGTCTCGCCGATGAAGCGCTGTTCCTGCACGGTCAGGCCCATGGAGGCGAGCTGGCGCGTGATGTACGCGCGCGTCTCGCGCAGCTCGGGCGAGCCGGACGGCCGCGGGCCGATCGCGACCATCTGCTTCAGATGCTCGAAGGCGCGCGCGCTGTCGAACGCCGCCGCGGCCGGCGCCTGCGGCGCGCTCGCGGCCGCGAGCGCCGGCGCGACGATCGCGCGCCCCGCGAAGACGGACGCCGCGGCGACGACGAGGACGACGAGCGTGCGTCTCACGTCGCGCGTCCTCAGCGGCCGGACGAGGTGTCGACGTCGCGCCGCGCGGCGCCGATG
>CAZNMF010000146.1:0-2055 GCA_964573795.1 uncultured Solibacteraceae bacterium | reverse complement strand
GTCGACCAGCGGCCGGACGAGCAGCAGGAAGCTCGTCGAGTGGCAGCCGGGATTTGCGATCCGTTTCGATGCGCGGATGCGCGCGCGCTGACCGGCGGCCAGCTCGGGCAAACCGAAGACCCAATCAGGTGATGTCCGATGTGCGGTGCTCGCGTCGATGATGCACGTGTTCGGATTGGTGACGAGCGCGACCGACTCGCGCGCCGCCGCGTCGGGCAGACAGAGAAACGCCACGTCCGCGGCGTTCAGGAGCCGCGCGCGCGCGGCGGGATCCTTCCGCTTGTCCGGATCGATGCGCAGGACCTCGATGTCGTCGCGCTCCGCGAGCACCTCACGGATCCGCAATCCCGTCGTGCCTTCCTGCCCGTCGACGAACACCGCCCGTTTCATGGCCTCGACGCCTCCCGCGTCTTTCAAGCATACGTGAGGCCGGCTGCGGTCTGCCGTCCGCCATCCGCAGACCGCAGCCGGCTACCGCACCATCCGTCCCGACGTCTCGAAACGCCGGTAATTCGTGAACGTCGAGCGGACGAGCGTCTGCTCGCCGCTCTCGCGCGCGACGTAGCGCTCGACGAACGTGACCGGCACCCAGAACGCGACGTGCGCGTCGAGCCCGTACGTCGTGTCGAGCGTCGCCTCCACGTGCCGGTCGTCGAACGTCACGATCGTCCGTCGCACGCGCCCGCTGGCTGCCTCGACGATGGCCGAGCCGCGCATTGCGACGGGCCCGGCAGCGCTCCGCACGATCGACCGCCCCTCGCGGCTCCTGAAACGCAGCGTGACCAGCGCGTCGCAGCCGGCGCCGCAGCCTGCGCCCGCCGAGGCGCCGACGTCGCCCGTCGCAGCCTGATCCGCCGCCGCAACGCGTTCGACACGCAGATCGTCCAGCCGCGCCGGCGTGAAGAGCACCAGCGCGAGCGTCGGCTCGTTGAAGTTCCTCGTGACGTGACCGATGTTGTAGCGCGCGTTGGCCGCGGCGATGCGCGGGGCGATCGCGCGCAGCGGCTCGGTCAGCAGCAGCGCGCGGACGTCCTCGCGGTTCGCGATCGGCCGGCCGTCGACCGCAGCGATGTCGTGGACCGTCATCCACGCGCGGTCCGATTCGATGAACGTCGCGAACATCTCGCCGCGCGTCGCGCGCGTCTCGGTGACGACGCCGTCGACGCGCACCTGCTGAGTCGTCGACTCGTCGGCCACGAGCGACATGAAGTCGTGCTGATACTGCGCGACGTAGCGCGACACCGACGCGGCGATGGCCCGCGTCGCGGGCAGATGCTGGCCGGCGAGCAGCAGGACGGCCGCAAGCGCAAGGCGAAGGGCCACGTCGTAGGATACCGCCGCGCCTGTCGGAGACGTTGAACGCGGACGGGCTTCGACATAACGTATTGCATGCAATTTCTGGCCGCGGCTCGTGCGGGGAATCTCCCGCCCAGCATCGCTCCGCGGCGACGAACGCTCCACGCTGACAGCTTCAAATCCATGTCGATTCGATCGAGGTGCGTGATGACGAAACGGACAGCAATGTTTGGACTGGCGATGGCGCTCACCGCGTCGATCGCGATGGCGCAGGCGCCGGCCGGACCGCCACCCGGCGGCGGCGGCCGCGGCGGGCGCGGACGAGGGCCGGCCGTCGTGTCGCCGGAAGTCGGCGCCGATCGGACGGTCACGCTGCGGTACCTCGCGCCGAACGCGACGCAGGTGACGGCCAGCGGCGAGCTCGACGGGCAGCCGCACCCGATGACGAAGGGCGCCGACGGCATCTGGACCGTGACGATTGGCCCGCTCGCGCCGGACATCTACACCTACTCGTTCAACGTCGACGGCGTCGTCGCGCTCGATCCGCGCAACGTGAACACGAAGTACGGCTACGGCAACTTCGGCGCCGTCAGCATCGTCGAAGTGCCCGGCGACGGCCCGGCGTTCTACGACACGAAGGACGTGCCGCACGGCGAAGTGCGCATCCGGCCGTACACGTCGAAGACGCTCGGCGTGACGCGGACGGTGTGGGTCTACACGCCGCCGAGCTACGACAAGGGCAGCAACTTTCCCGTGCTC
>CAZNMF010000145.1:0-7281 GCA_964573795.1 uncultured Solibacteraceae bacterium | reverse complement strand
GTCGCGTCGGCCCCACGGAGTTTGTCGCTGGAGGAAGAAGGCTAGCGGGTCGCAGTCGATGCGTCACTGACTCTTGAGCACCCTGGCAGGACTTGAGCGATAATCCGATCGAGCGATCCGATGCCTGTCACAATTGCCGACGACGTGCTGGCTGCGGCGCATTTGACCGAGCCCGAGCTGCGTCGAGAGCTTGCCATCGCGCTCTTTCGGGAGGAACGCTTGACCCTTGGCCAAGCGAGCCGGCTAGCCGAAATGAGCCAAGGCGCATTCCAGTCCCTGCTCGCGGATCGACAGATTTCCATCCACTACGGGATTGAAGAATTCCGCGAAGATCTTCGAACGGTTGACGCCCTCCCGCGCCGGTGATTGTCGTCTCTGATACGTCGCCGATTCTGAGCTTGGCGCGAATCGATCGGCGATGATGTCGTCGAGGACAGCAGGAGATATCTCGGCGCCAGGGCGCCGTGGCCTCCCGCGACGCGCATGATCGTTGACACCCCGATACCTCCTCGCTCATAGTGTCGAAAGACGACACCACTGGCGACGGCGTAGACGATGAACCTCAAAGACCTGAAGCTCCGTATCCGCGCGATGATGACGCCGCGCCAGACCGAGCGCGACCTGCACGACGAGCTCGCGTTCCACATCGACCGTGAGACGCAGAAGCTGATCGACGCGGGCGTCGCGCCGGCCACCGCTCGCGCTCGCGCGCGGACGCAGTTCGGCAGGACCGCCGTCGCCGACGAGTGCCGCGACCAGCGCGGCACCGCCTTCGTCGATAACGCCATCCGCGATGGCCGCTACGCGCTGCGCTCGTTCGCGCACGCGCCGCTGGCCGCCGTCACCGTCGTCGTCACCGTCGCCATCGGCCTCGCCGTCGTCGCCGTCCTGTTCACGTTCCTGAACACGTTCCTGTTTCGCGTCGATCGCGTCCCGGAGGTCGCCCAGTTCTACGCCGTCGAGCGGCGGATGCCGGGTGGCGACGGGCCGTCGCCGCTCAGCCGCGCCGAGTTCGATTCGATCCGCCGCGACACGTCGGTGTTCACGGACGCCTACGCCTCGGTGTCGGGCATCGACGTCCGCGTCGACGGCCGCACGATGGCCGTGACGCTCGTCACCGGCAATTTCTTCGATCTGGTTCGCGTCGCGCCATCGCTGGGACGCGCGCTGAATCCGTCAGACGATGCCCCGAGCGGTGGGAATGCGGTGGTCGTGCTGAGCGACAAAGGATGGAGCCGCCGCTTCGATCGCGACCCGCACGTCGTCGGGCGCACGGTGCTGGTGGCGGGCGTGCCGTTCGAGATCGTCGGCGTCATGCCGGAAGGCTTCCGCGGGCTCTCCGTCGGCGCGCCGGATTTCTGGGCGCCGCTGGGACAGCTCGGCACCTTTCGGCCGGGACAGCGCGGCCACGAGGACGGCGCCAGCGTGGAGATCGCCGGCCGGCTGAAGCCGGGGGAGTCGCCCGACCGCGCGCGTGCGCAGCTCCGCGTCTGGAGCGCAAGCCGATCGATCGCGGGTGTCGATCGGCGCGCCGCGCCGATCGACCTCGTTCCGCACCATGGCACGGTGCCGCGGCCAACGGAAGCGCTGATGGTGTTCACGCCGTTGTTCGTCGCGTTCGGATTGATCCTGGTGATTGGATGCGCCAACGCGGCCAACCTGCTCCTCGCGCGCGGCGTCGCGCGCCAACGTGAGATTGGCATTCGCCTCTCGATCGGCGCCTCGCGCCGGCGCATCGTTCGCCAACTGATGACCGAGAGTCTGTTGCTGGCGCTGATCGCCGCCGCAGGCGCCTACGTCCTGTCGCGCGTGGCGCTCACCGCCGCGATCACATGGACGGTCAGCGTGCTGCCCGTCGACCTCGGCGACGTGAACCTCGCCGTGCCTGCGGCCGACTGGCGCGTGGGGCTGTTCCTCGTCGTGGCGGCCGTGGCATCCACCGCCGTGTTCGCGCTGATGCCGGCGCTGCAGGCGACGCGGATCGATCCGGTGCGCACGCTGCGCGGCGAGCTGGTCAAGGACGCGCGCCCGGGACGCGCGCGCAACGCGCTGATCGGCGTGCAGGTGTTCGCATCCGCACTGCTGCTGATCTGCGCGTCGATCTTCCTGCGCAGCGGGATGGCCTCGTCCACCTACGATCCGGGGATTCGCACCGCGGACACGGTGATGATCCAGCTCGACAATCTGCCGAAGCGGCCCGCCGTGCTCCAGGCGATCGCGACGGAGCCCATCGTCACGCAATACGCGGCCGCGTGGCCGGACATGATGGACACGGTGTCTGGATTCGCCGCGATCGGCGACACGAAGACGCCGCTGCACTGCAAGTTCGTGTCGGGCGATTACTTCGGCGTGATGGGCATCTCGATCTTGCGCGGCCGGCCGTTCAGCCCGGCGGAACGCGAGGGGGCGCTCGTCGCGATCGTTTCGGAATCCACGGCGCGCACGTTGTGGCCGCACGGCGATGCGATCGGCCAGGCGTTCCGGCTCGAGCCCGATCCGCCGTCGGACGCACAGCCGACGTCGCAGCCCGCGTTTCCCGCGCGCGTCGTGACCGTGGTAGGCGTGTCCCGTGACGTCAAGGGCTTTCGATTCAACGATAGCAGCAGCCCCGGCATCTTTCTGCCCACGAGCCTGGACTCGCCGAACACGACCGTGATGGCGCGCATCACCGGCAATCCGGACGTCGCGCGACAGACGCTCATCGACCATCTCATCAAAGTCGATCCGAACCTCGGCCTGATCGTGACGATGAGGACCGTGGCGAAGCTGGAGGAGACGCTGCTGACGATCGCGTTCGTCGTCGCTGTCGCGCTCGGATCGCTCGCGCTGCTGCTGACGGTGTCTGGCCTCTTCGGCGTGCTCTCCTACCTGGTCGCCCAGCGCACGCGAGAGATCGGCGTGCGCATGGCGCTTGGCGCCTCTCCGCGATCCGTGATGCGACTGATGATCGCGCAGATGGCGCGGCCGGTGCTCTACGGACTTATCGCCGGCACCGCGCTCGCTGCCGCCCTGGCCGCCGCGCTGCTCGCCACACCGCTCGGCGTCTTCATCGGGCCCATCGTGCACGTCGCGGATCCGATCGCGTACGTGACGAGCGTGGCGATCATCACTGCCGCCTGCATCGCCGCCGCGGCAGTACCCGCCATTCGCGCGGCCGGGCTCGATCCCGTTCGAGCCCTGCGACAGGATTAGCTGGACGCACGCATGCACATCCCGCGGGCACACGCGCGTCCGCCGGCTCGTCACGGACGGATTCGGGCCCATTGTTCGCGTGACCGCAAGTCCTCTGAAAAGGCCCGTTTGCGCGGCTGCGGTTTCTCTCACATGCGCTGACGAGATGCGTGCGGTCGATCGACTAGACGATGACGTGCGCCTGAGAGATTGATCGCGCGCGCCGATGAGATGCCCGACGTCCGGCCCGTAGATGGCCGGTCCTCGCGCGATGTTTCCTGCGCCCGTACGAGGAGTGTCGTGCACCGGCGCGACAGATCAGTCACGCGCGCCGAACAGATCCCTCGCGTCGCCTCAGCGATCCCTCCCGCGCCGGCCGCAGATGCCCGATCGCTGCCGGCCGGATGACTCGCACGTGGCGTTCGATCCCTGAGCCCGTCCGCACAGATGCCTCACGCGCGCCCGCAGATCGGTGGCGCGATCCCACCGGACGCGTGCGGCGGCCCCGCACGACGGGTCACGGCCACAAATCACACTTCTCATACTGATTCACGCTCAGACGAATGCTTCGCACCCGCCCTCCGCGCGACCATCGTCGCGCAGGGGCAATGGTGCCCCTCAATTCAAAGGAAAACGACAATGACTCGAATGGAAAGAACACGGTACGAAATGTTGCTCAGGGTAAGAGACTTCGGCAGCCGGTATCAGAGCCGGTTTCCGGAGTCCTCAGACGGCGCACAGACGTTTGCCACGGTGGCAGGCGCGGTCGCCGAGATCGAGGCGCACGCCACGAATAAAGTGGTGATGATCCGGGAAGCGCAACGATCGAAGGCCGAGCGGCGAAAGACGATGCTGCAGCGCATGCAGACCATCGCCCGCACGTCGCGAGGCATCCGCACGGCGTTGGGAACGCCGCTGCGGCTGGCGATGCCAGACCGCACGTCCGACGTCGCCGTCGTCCGCAGCGCGCGGGCGTTCCTGCAGGAAGCCGAGCCGTATCAGGATCAGATGATCCGGCTCGGTCTGCCCGCGACGTACTTCGCGGAGCTGCGGGACGCCGCGGATGCGTTCGACGCCGCCATGACCGACCGCCGCGCCGGACGGTCCGGTGTCGCCGGCGCCCAGGCCGGCATCAAGGCGGCGCTCACGCAGGGCACGGACGCGGCCCGCACGCTGGACATCATCGTCGCCAACACGCTTGGTGCCGATCCGATCGTCATGGCGGCGTGGGAGCGCGATCGACGGCTGGTCGACTGGCGGGCGAAACCGCACGCCGACGCCAGCGACGCGCAGCCGGCGCCGGAGACGGCTCCGGTGGACGTTCCGGCTGCGAGCCCGTCCGCTGACGCGGCGACACCGGCAGCCCAGCCGGACGATCCGCTGCGGAGGGCCTCATGACGTGCCCGCGCCGGCACGATCGCGCCTAACACACAGAAGCCGGGTTTCCAGATCCGTCGAGGAAACCCGGCTTCTTCGTCTCGAGGACTGTAGAGACTGGTTCGTGAACTGCTACGATCAACACACATGGCCGTCGTCAAGAGCGATCCTCGTCGGCTTCGTGGCCCGTGGGCGGCGGGCTACGTTCTCGAACGCCAGCACACCCTGAACAGCGAGTTCCTCGGGCACGACTCGTACGGCCACGCGCAGTTCGACACGAAGCGGAGCCCGCTGGGCGAACTTGTCTTCCGACTGAAGAACCGGAACGACAAGACGACGCTGCCGGACATTGCGGACACCGCAGCCGACTTCGTCGGGAAGCGGAAGCTTCGGATCGACGCCATTGTCCCTATTCCGCCTTCGCGGCGGCGAACCTTCCAACCCGTGCTGGAAATCGCCAAGGCTCTTGCCGGGAGCCTATCAATCCCGGTCCTGAGGGGCGCCGTTACGAAGACCAAGGAGACCCCGCAACTCAAGGATGTCTTCGGCTACGATGAACGCCAGAAGCTTCTGGATGGCGCGTTCTCCTTTGACCGGAAGGTCGTTGAAGCGCGCCGACTGCTCCTCGTTGACGACCTCTATCGGTCGGGCGCCACGGCCACGGTGGCTGCCCAGGGCTTGATTGACGCAGGGGCCGCGGCGGTCTACTTTCTGGCCATCACGAAGACTCGGATCAGGTCATGACGAAGGTCTTCATCGCCGGCTCGCGCCAGATCACGCGGCTCCCCGCCGAGGTGAAGATCCGTGTCGACACGATGATCGAGAAGGGCTTCCAGATCCTCGTCGGCGACGCGAATGGCGCAGACAAGGCGATCCAATCGTACCTGGCGGAGAAGACGTATCCGAACGTCCTCGTGCACTGCATGGAGCGCCACTGCCGGAACAACGTCGGCCACTGGTCCACGCGCGAAGTCCCCGCTCCAAAGGGCGCCCGCGGCTTCGACTTCTACTCGGCCAAGGATCGCGTCATGGCCGACGCCGCCGAGTACGGCCTGATGCTGTGGGACGGCAAGAGCAAGGGCACGATCAACAACGTCGTGAACCTGTGCCGCGAGGGCAAGCCGGTCGTCGTCTACATCGCGCCCAAGAAGCGGTTCCTCACTGTGAAGGCATTCGACGACTTGGGTGGCGTTCTCGCTCAGGGCGAAACCGAGAGCGTCGAGCGCGTGGTCAGCGCGCTGCACCTCGAAGGGCTGCACCGTATCGCGGGGTAAGCCCGCATCAAAAGGCAGAATGACCGAACGATCGCTGCAGATCACGGGAGCGGGTCAACGATCTTCTTACGTCGGCTGGACAGCCGCTGGCGGATCACCCCTTGGCGCCCGTGTTCCCTGATTGATCGCTCTCCGAATCATCGAAGGTCTTGATGCTACCTCGAACATTGGTGTCCGTTGATCCAAGCCTACAGCGCTTACGAGAGTTCCGGCGCGAAGATGCTCTTGGCGGGTTTCTTGTCAACGCGGCTGAGCGCGACTATGACCGCGTATTTGCCACTTGCCTCGACGTGATTGAGAGCCTGCTCCGTGAATCCGGAGACATTGCTGAAGACTCGAAGTTGCTGTTGCTTTCTGAGCCAGGCAGGCAGGTGGCAAGGATCGACCTGCTCCTTGCAGAAGTCAGCTCATCTGAGGACAGGGAGTTCAGGCGCCTCATCATCGTCGAAGATAAGCTATCGACCAATTCAGGCAGTCGCCGAGACGTGCTCGCACAGATTCTCGACTACTCGAACATCGTTCAGAGCGAGCTGACGCCTGACGATTTCCCTGATTCTGTGTCCGATTGGGTTGATGAGTACCGATACGAAATTCACCAAAGCATGCGCGCCGGTGATTTCCTTCTGATCATCTGCGGTGACGAGATTCACGATCGTCTTGTCGGTCTCGTTCAGTCGTACGTGCTGAGACTCGACAAGGCGAATCGCAGTGACGTGGTGTTGATCTCACTGCCGATCTACTCGGATGGCGACATGCATATATTGGTGCCGCATGTTGTTGGTGGCACGGAACGCACACCTCGCGATCTGAAGCTGAAGATTGAGGTTCACACGACTGAAGGTCGCCCACTTCCGGTCGCTGGCATTCGCTCCGAGCAGCTAACGACCGAAGCAACAGGCACGCGAAGGCGTGGATCCCTTGTTGATCCTGCCGTGTTCATGATGAATTGGGAAGCAGTCTGTGGGCGCGATGCAGCCGACGCATGGCGCGCCTTCGTCGCCGTTGCGCAAACCGCTGCCATTCCGGGACTCCAAGTTGGAGCCTACGCCAGCGGGGCACCGTACCTCTACTTGGCAAGCACGACCGTCGGAACCGTGCAGGTGCTACGTCTGTCGACTGGCAAGCCAGAGGTCAGCGATAGGTTGATCGGTCCGGTCTGGGACACAAGCCCGGAGCTGATGGCAGTACGAGAACGCTTTCGAAGGGCCCTCTTGCAACTTCCTGCCGCCACAATACGCGTCAGTAAAGGATCGAGTAGGGTTTGGGTACCAGTAATAGCGGTGGCGGCTCAAGCCAATGCGATCGCCGCCTCAATCTCTGAATCGCCCCGGGAAATTCGGAGGGCTGTCAGTGTGACTCAGGCCACTGCGGCCTGGGCATAGTAGCGTGCTTCATACTCGGCGGGCGGCACGTACCCAATCGGTGCGAGCAGCCGCTGCGTGTTAAACCAGGCGACCCA
>CAZNMF010000144.1:0-6136 GCA_964573795.1 uncultured Solibacteraceae bacterium | reverse complement strand
CCGAGCAGGCTGCGATAGCCGCCGCCGCGCGGCGGTCCGCTCGCGCGCGGCGTGAGCACCGGCGGCGCCAGCGTCACGATGCGCGTCGCCGCCGCCGTGATGCCGCCAGGGCACGCGGCGGTCGCGGTCGGCAGATTGACGTCGAAGTGCCGCTGCCAGACGACGTAGCCCGTGTCGTTGTCGAGGGCGTAGACGTTGTTGGAGCTGCCGGCGACGATCGACATCGGCACGAACAGCGTGACGCCGTTGGCCGTCACGCCCTGGAACAGCCCGTTCGCCTGACGCGCCTGATTGTCGACCTTCGTCTTCCACTGCAGCTCGAAGCCGGGCTTCGACAGCGTGTCGACGGAGATCGCGCCGTCGACGCGGACCCACGAGGTCCGCTGCGCGTCGCCGTACGCGGTGAGCCACTCGGCGCCGCCGCGTCCGACCTGCGCCCACGCGATGGCGCCGGCCAGCGCGCAGACCAGCGCTACGGCAAGAGAACGTCGGATGTGCATGTGTGCGCTCATCGCTTGACCCCAAAACACCAGAGCGTGCCGTCGAACGTCGCAAGATACGCGCGTCCGTTGGCGACGGTCAGTCCGCTGAAGTGGTTCCACGACGTGATCTGCGTGCCGCTCGACCAGAGCGTCGCGCCGGTCTGTCCATCGAGCGCGTAGAGCGTGGCGTACGTCGAGTTGGGGATGCGGCGACCTGGGCCGCTGCTGAGACCGCCGCCGTAGCGTCCACCGCCGTAGCGCGCGCCGCCGGGATCGTCCCACGCGGCGTCCTGCACCGTCTGCGTCGCGTCCTCACCGGACGAGTACGCGAACACGACGCCGTTGGCGATGACGACTTCCTCCGCCAGGTTCATGTCAGCCGACAGCCACGCGGGCGTGAGCTGCCACTTGCCCGCGCGCTGTTCCACCTTGTACGCGCCGACGCCGCCGTGCTCCGGCCGGCCGTGCTGGATCGGCGGCGTGAAGTCCTTGCTGACCGGCCCCCAGAAGGGCACGTTCAGCCACTGCGTGCCGGCCGCGTCCTGCCACGCGCCGAGCGCGCCCCACACGCCGCGGCCGTCGAACGATCGCGCGTCGTTGCAGAGCAGCGGCGTCGTGTAGAGCGACGTCCGGTGATCCTCGCCGCCGAGCGCGTCGCGATCGAGCATCCACATGCGGCACTCCTTGCTCGTGCCGACGAGGAACTTGCGGCCGCGATAGTCGAAGAGGATCGGCGTCGTGTTGACGTCGAGGTCCCGTCGCCACAGCCAGTTCGCATTTGGCGCGGCGAAGTAGTCGGCGAGCTGCAGCTGCTTGTTCGCGTCGAGCTTCACGGCGACGATGGCGTTGCCGAGATTGCGCGTCGACGGGCTGAACTGGCCGTCGCCCGTGCCCAGATAGACGGTGCCGTCGGCCGACACGGACGCGCCGCGGCGTCCCCAGAGGCCGCCGCCGGCCGGAATGAACGTGCTCGCGCGCTTCGTCGCGAGATCGTACGAATAGAACGAGTTGATGACGCCGCCGCAGCCTTGCGCGCTGGCGGTGTAGATGACGCCGTCGCGCAGGTTCAGCGCGTACGGCTTGCCGCCGCCCGGCACGAACTTCTCCGGCGGCGCGACGTCCTTGCCGTCCGCCGCGTTGATCTGCCGCAGCCGTCCATCCCACGACACCGCGTAGACCACGTACGTCCCCGGCGACGTCTGCGCCATCGTCGGCACCGCCGTCTGTCCGCCCGGACACAGCGTGTCGGTCGACGGACCGCGCGGCGGCATCTCGTTGTCGAAGTGCGTGTGCCAGATCTGTGTGCCCGTCGCGACGTCGATGCCGAACAGATCGTCGGTGACGCCGGCGACGATGCCGATTTCCTTCGGACCGTCGGCGGTGGTCACGCGCTCGGCGATGAGCGGCGCGAACAGGTTGTGCATGGCGCGCGGCGTGCTGTCGAGCTTCACGGTCCACAACAGCGTCATGTCCTTCACGTTCGAGGTCGTGAAGATCTTCTCGTCGCGGACCCAGCCCGTCCGCTCGCTGTCGACGCCCTCGGTGAGGAAGTCCGTCGCCAGGACCGTCGCGCTGGACAGCAGAACCATCGCCGCGATCAGCGTTCGCACTCGCATGGCGTTCCTTTCTCGTGTGCGGTGATTCTATGCCGGATGCGAGCCCGCGCGCGCAAGAGCGCCGCGTGCATTCCGCACAGTGGAACGCGCGCGGTCCGCCGGCGACGCCACGTTCCGCGCGCCAGACGCGCGTTCTCCGCCGCCGCGCGCCACGCGGCGCTCGCGCGCCCTGTTTCGGCGAGCGAAACGATCGCGCGGCCGATGCTCCAGGCCTTGCGCCGGTCCGCGCATCCGGTCAGACTCACGCCCTCGATTCCATCGCTTTCGGTCGTCGCTTGCACGGAGGACGAGATGACCCGACGTCGACGATTTCTCGCCGGCCTGGCGATGACGCTGGCCGTTGCCGGCGCCGCCACGTGGATGCACGCGCGCCAGCAGCCCGCCGCGCCCTCGCCCGATCGCGCGCAGGACCAGCCGGCGCCGGCCGGCTCGCCCTTCAGCACGCTGCCGGGCTTCACGGTCACGCGCGTGACGCCCCCCGACAAGACGGACTCCTACATCGTCGTCACGTTCGACAGCCGCGGGCGTCCCGTCGTGTCGCAGAGCGTGTCGGCTGCGGGCGAGTCGCCGCGCATCCTGCTCGACAACGATCGCGACGGCATCTTCGAGGCGGAGCAGATCGTCTCGCCGCTGATCAACACGTGCCACGGGCTGTTCTACGACGGCACGACGCTGTACGCGAACTGCATGGGCCGCGACGTCGCACAGGACGGCCCGCCTCCGCCGCCTGGCGCGCCGGCTGCGGCGCCCACACCGGCGCCGGCCGCAGGACGCGGCGGCCGCGGCAACGCACAGAACCTCGGCATCCCGGGCTTCTACAAGCTCGAGGATCCGGACGGCGACGGCGTCGCGAACACGGTGACGCGCATCACGCGCTACGTCGCCAACGGCATGGGCGACCACGGCCCGCACGCGATCCGCCGCGCGCCCGACGGCTCGATCATGCTGATCACCGGGAACAACACGTTCATTCCGGACGATCGCATCGACGAAGCGACGACGCCGAACATGCGGAACCTGAAAGAACGGCAGTTCCTGCCGGCATGGCGCGATCCGCGCTTCGGCAACAGCACGAAGGAAGGCATGCACGGCCCGCTGCTGCGCTACGAGCCGGCCTCGCAGACGTTCGCACTGCTGTACACGGGCCTGCGCAACGCGTACGACTTCGCGTTCAACGCCGCCGGTGAGACGTTCACGTTCGACAGCGACATGGAATGGGACGTCAACGCGCCGTGGTACCGCGAGCTGAGCACGCGGCACATGATTCCGGGCGGCGACGGCGGCTATCGCAACGGCACGGGCAAGTTCCAGGACGAGTACTTTGACGTGCTGCCCGCGCTGCGGTATCTGCGGCGCGGATCGCCGGTCGGCGTCGAGACGTACGAGAGCTACACGTACCCCACGCGCTTCTGGGACAACCTGTTCGAAGGCGACTGGTCGCGCGGGCGGCTGCTCTATACGGCGCTGGCGCCGGCGGGCGCGACCTACACCGGCCGCGCCGATCTAGCCGAGCTGATCCACGGCGAGCCGATGCCGATCACGGACGTCGAGGTCGGGCCGGACGGCAACCTCTACTTCACGACCGGCGGATCGGCCGGCACGGGCGGGCTCTACAAGTTGCAGTGGACGGGCGCGGCGCCGCCGAAGCCGGACATGACGGGCGCGCTGGCGATCGTTCGCCAGCCACAGCCGCTGTCGAGCTGGGGCTGGGCCGCGATCGACGCAGAGAAGGCGCGCCTTGGCGATCGCTTCACGACCGAGCTCGAGCAGCTCGCGCGCTCGACGCCGGCCGCGGGCCCGGATCGCGCACGCGCGATCCTCGAGCTGCAGCGGCACACGTCTGGCGCGAGCACGGCGCTCTTGCGCGCGCTCGCCAACGATCCCAACGCCGACGTGCGCGCGGCCGTCGTCTTCGTCGCAGGCCTGCAGTCGAGCGCCGAGGCGAGGGCGATCGCGGCGGGACGGCTGCGGGATGCGAATCCGCTCGTGCAGCGGCGCGCGGCGGAAGCGCTCGTCCGTCAGGGCCTCACCGACACGCAGCCGGACGTCGCGCCGGTCGCGGATCTCTACGCGCTGCTCGGCAGCGCCGATCGATTGGTCCGTTACGCCGGCCGCCTCGCGCTCGAGCACACGCCGCGCAGCGCCTGGGCCTCGCGCGTCATGGCCGAGACCAACGTCGTCGCGCAGACGGAAGGGATGCTCGCGCTCGTCGACACGAAGACGTCGGAAGCGGATCTCGCGCCGATCTTCGATCGCCTCGTCACGCTGATGCGCCGCACGTCGCTGCCGGTCGATCAGAAGATCCGCGTGCTGCGCGCATTCGAAGTCGCCGCGACGGAGACGTCCGGCGGCGTTCCCGCGGACGTGAAGACGCGCGTCCATGACGCGCTCATCGGTCAGTTCCCGGCGCCGGCGTCGCTCTCGGCGACGGACACGCTCGTCGCCTGCCAGGCGCACTGGCCGGGCACGACACCGGCCGGCTGCGATCGCACGCTGTGGACGCACCACATGGCGAAGGTGCTCGCGTACACCGGCCAGCCTGACGCGATCGATCGCATCCTCGCGGTGGTGCCGTCCGGCGATGCGGATCAGCCGGGACAGATCAGCTTCATGTACGCGCTGCGGATGATCGACATGGGCTGGACGCCCGCGCAGAAGCAGCAGATCACCGCATGGTGGGCGAAGGCGTCGAAGTGGCGCGGCGGCGCGACCTTCGCCGGCCATCTCAACAACATCTTCGACGCGAGCATCGACGTGATGACCGACGCCGAAAAGCAGGCGGCATATCAGGCCGTGCCGCTCTTCGCGCCGCTGACGGCCGATGAGACGCCCGCCGTCGTAGCGGCGGCGCCCGCACGAGGCGGACGCGGAGGCCGAGGTCCGCAAGTGCCGCTCGATCGTCAGGAGCGCTACGACAACCTGGTGTTCCCGCGCGGCTCCGGCCCGGGCTCGCTCGCCGGCCGCGGCGGCGCGCCGAATCCGACGGCCGGCGCGCAGACGTTCCAGCAATCGTGCGCGTCCTGCCATCGCTTCGGCACGACGGGCCGCCCGTACGGCCCCGACCTGACGTCGATCGGATCGACGATGCCGCGGCGCGACATCCTGCGCGCGATCTTCTTCCCGGACGAGAAAGTCGACGACAAATACCGGACGACGGCGATCGTCACGAAGGACGGCAAGACGACGCGCGGGCTCGTTGTCGAGGAGACGTCGCAGTCCGTGTCGCTCCTCACGGCGGATGGCGGCAATCCAATCGCGATCGCCAAGGCCGACATCTCGAGCCGCACGACCGAGCGCACGTCGATCATGACGTCCGATCTGCCCGATCGCATCGGCGATCAGAACGTCGCCAACGTCGTCGCGTTCCTGATGGCGGGGGTGAGGTAGGAAATTTCGAACTTCGAACTTTGAACTTCGAACTTTTCACCAGCGATTGTTTTTGGGCGGTCCATACCCCATCTTGCCGGGGTTCATGATGCCGTCGGGATCCCACGCGTCTTTCAGCGCCTGCACGAGGGCCCAGCCGTCTGGTCCGTACTGCTTGTGCATGAACCGTCCGAGCTTCAGCCCGACGCCGTGGTGCTCGTTGACGACGCCGCCGTGCGCGAGGCCGACCTCGGTGCAGACGTCCCAGATCCGATCGTGCAGCGCGAGCGCTTCGGCGGGATCGTCGGGCGCCTGGTCGATATAGAAGCGGTCGTACAGCATCGTGCCCCACTCGTAGAAGTGCGAGAGGTGGCACGTGTACCGCGCGCCGTAGGACTTGAACGTCTCCTCGACGGCCTGCTTGCGCGCGCGGTAGATCGCGGGAATGTCGCGGAAGCGCGCGACCGTGTCCGTCGTGCCGTAGACGAGCGGCGGCTGCGGCAGCTTGCCCTTCTTGTAGGGCTCGTACTTGCCGTCCCACCACGTCTGCCCCGCCGACGGCCCGAGCGACGTGCCGCCCGCCTGCTGGCACAGCCGCGTGATCGCGCGCGCTTCGTAATCGGTCAGCTCCTTCGTGCCGTCGACCATCACGATCATCAGCGTGCCGATGAA
>CAZNMF010000143.1:0-7116 GCA_964573795.1 uncultured Solibacteraceae bacterium | reverse complement strand
CACGACGAGCTCGACGGCGAGGAGGTCGCCACGTCGTTCCAGAACGACACGAACGAGCTCTCGGCGCTCGTCGGCCATCGCGAGATCGGACGACTCAAGGGCACGATCGGCGTGCAGGGCCTGACGCGGTCGTTCTCGGCGACCGGCGAAGAAGCGCTGTCGCCGCCCGTCGATCAGAAAGGCGGCGCGGTGTTCGTCTACGAAGAAGCGACGGTGTCGCCGCACGTCTCCGTGCAGTTCGGCGGCCGCGTGGATCACACCGCGTTCACGCCGGAGGACGATCTGACGCCGCGCAGCTTCACGAACGCATCAGGATCGATCGGCCTGCTCGTGCACACGACCGAGCAGACCACGCTCGCGTTCAGCCTCGCGCGCGCGTCACGCAATCCGGCGCTCGAAGAGCTGTACTTCCACGGGCCGCACGCCGGCAACGACGCGGTCGAGAACGGCGACGACACGCTGCAGTCGGAGCACGCGCTCGGCTTCGATACGTCGTTCCGCTGGCAGGCGCCGCGCGTGAGCGGCGAGGTCGCCGTCTTCTACGACAAGGTCGACAACTACGTCTTCCGCCAGCTCACGGGCGAGATCGACGAGGACGAAGGCTTGCCGATCACGTTCTTCACGCAGGGCGACGCGACGCTGGCGGGCCTCGAGTCGCACGTCGATCTCCAACTGACGCCGGTGCTGTGGCTCGAAGGCGGGCTCGACTACGTGCACGGGCAGCTCACCGATCTCGACGTCCCGCTGCCGCGCATGCCGCCGCTGCGCGGCCGGTTCGGCGTGCGCGTCCAGCGCAACGCGTTCCAGGCCGGCGTCGACGGCATCTTCACCGCGACGCAGGATCGCATCTTCACGGTGGAAGGCGACGAGGGCCCGATCGGCGAGACGCCGACCGACGGCTACAACCTGCTCAAGATTTACGCGGCGTACTCGTTCGGCACCGGTCGCACGACGAGCACGCTGGCCGTCCGTCTCGACAACGCCGGCAACGCGCGCTACCGGAATCACCTGAACTACCTGAAAGATCTCGCGCCGGAAGTCGGGCGGGATTTCAGGGTGGTGTATACCGTTGGGTTCTGAAACCGCAGGTTCTCGGTTCTCGGTTCTCCGTTCTGGGTTCTCGTTCTGGGGTTCTGAGGTTCTCTAGTCTGATGTAGGCCGGGTCTTCAGACCCGGCGATCGGTTCTGCGGAACGTCAGAACCGGAACGCAGAACCCAGAACGGAGAACCGAGAACCCAACGTCGTTCTTATCTCCCGTGCAACGCCTCCAGAAACTCCAGCAGATCCGACACCTGCTGCAGGCTGAGCGAGCTCAACAGACCTTCAGGCATCAGCGACAGGCCGCTCGTCTGGCGTGATGCGATGTCCGAGGTCCGCAGGCGGCGCTGCTCCGTGTCGCTGACCTTCACGACGACCGCGTCGGACGTCGTGTCCGCAACGATGCCGCTGACGGTCTCGCCGTTCTTCAGACGGAACGTCGTGACGACGTACTCGAAGCCGATCGCGTCGCTGGGCCGCAGGATGTTGTCGAGCAGCGCCTGCTTCCCGTACTTCGTGCCGATCGACGAGAGATCGGGACCGAGCTTTTTCGCGCCGCCGAGGCTGTGGCAGGCGGCGCAGCCGGCGTCGACCTCGAACACGCGGCGGCCGGCAACGGGATCGCCGCGGTAGTTGCGCTCGAGCGCCTGGATGCCGGGAATCGCCGTGCCGCTCGTCGGCGGCAGCGGCAGTACCTTGGCCGCGCGCTCGCGAACGGCGGTCATCGCGGGATCGGCCGCCGGCGCCGCAGTGGGCGCGGCCGGTGCGGCCGGTCCGGCACCGCGTCCGTTGAGCACGCTCGCGAATCCGCCTCGGCCGCGCGCGAAGCCGCGTCCGCGTCCCGCGCTGTTGGTCAGCGTCGAGGCGAGCGAGCGGAACTCCGGCGGCAACTGATTCTTCTCCGCCAGATCGAGCAGCGCGTTCAGGCCTGCGGGCGACACGGCCATCAGCCGCAGCGCTTCGACGCGCACGTCGTTCGGCGCGTCGCTGACGAGAATGCCCTGCGCCCAGGCGACCGCCTCGTCCGGGGCGAGCGCGGCGACGCCGCGCACGGCCGCGACGCGGACCGGAGCCGGACCGTCGGCACCCAACGCGCGAAAATCAGCCGCGTACCGCTCGTCGTTCGTCGTCGCGAGCAGCGCGATCGCGGCGGCGCGCGCGGCAGGATCGCCGGACGCGCTCTTCGCGAGCGTCGCGAGATCGGGCAGATATTGCGGATCGAGCAGACGTCCGATCAGATCGACGGCCGCCGTCTGTGCGGGCGCGAGCGCGAGACCGCGCCGCACGAGCCGCGGGACGTCGGCGGCGGATCGCTCGTCCTGCCACAGCGCATAGAGCTGATGCGCATAGGCCGTGAATGCGCGGCCGGCCAGCGCCGGCGACGTCGCCTCGTCGAGGATCAGCGCTTCGACCGCGTGCGCCGCCTCCGGCCACTGCATGTTCGTGAGCGTGTCGACCGCGAGATCGCGATCGGCCTGCGCCGTTGACGCGCCACTCGCGGCCGCAATCAGATCCGGCAGCGCGGCCTTCGGACGAATCGCCCACACCACCTGCCCCATCGCGCCGGTCGGCAGCGCGTTGTGCGCGGCGCGCAGTTGCGCGTAGATGGCATCCTCACGTCCGCGCGCGGCAATCGCCAGCGCTTCGAGATACCAGCGAGCCTTTCCGTCGTACTGCGCGATGAGCGCGCTCATCGCGTCGAGCCAGGCGTTCGTCGGCGTGATCTGCAGGCCGACGAGATACGGCGGGATCATGCGCGCGGGATTCGTGTCGCGCAGCTGGATCGCGATCTCGCGGCGCACCTGCGGCGACGGATCGTGCAGCAGCGGCGCCGCCACGGCGACCATGTCGGCGGCGTACAGCTTCGACACGCGCAACCCGAGGATGCGGAAACGCGGGTCCGCGTCGTGCAGCGCTTCCTGGATCGCCGGCTCGCCCACCGTGGGCAGGCCGCCGAGGATCCACAGCGCCCGCGCGCGCATCAGCGGATCGTGGCCGTGCCACAAGCCCTGCAACAACGGCGCGGCGGACGCGCCTTTCGCGACGATCGCCTGATGCGCAAGATACCGCACCGACTGCGCGGGCGACGCGAATGCGGCGATGAGGCCCGCGTCCGTCTTCAGATCGACCGCCGGCGTCTGCGTCACGTGCTTCGGCGGCGCGACGCGGAAGATGCGGCCGCGCCCGCCGTTCGGATCGCCCATGTTGTGGCCGCCGACGCCCGGGTCGTACCAGTCGGCGACGAACAACGTGCCATCCGGCGCGACGGCGACGTCCGACGGGCGGAACCACGTGTCCGGACCGCCGAACACGACTTCCTTGATCGTCGCCGCGAATCCCGCCTCGTCATTCGTCAGCGGATAGCTCGCGACGATGCGCTTGCCCGCTTCGGCGTGGATGAGCGTGCCGCGGTACGCCTCGGGCAGCAGCGTGCCTTCGTACAACAACAGGCCGGTCGGCGATCCCGCGCCGAGCCGCAGGATGTTCGGCACCACGCCCGGCAGCTCGTTGTGGAAATGGCCGCCGCGATCGCTCGTCCACGAATGGTGCAGCGGCCCGAAGTACCCGAAGTTGCCGCCCTCCATCACGTAGTTCAGCCGCGTCCACGCATTGCCGTCGTCGTCGTTGTCGGTCTGGAAGACGGTGCCGAACGAGTCGACGGTGAGCTCGAACGGATTGCGGAAGTTCTGGCCGAGCACTTCGAGGTGCGTGCCGTCGGGATTCATCCGCAGCGCGACGCCCTGGTAGAAGCCGGTCGACGGATTGTCGAGCGCGTCGCCGAGATACGACGAGCTCTGCAGCGTCGTGCCCGATCGATCGGTGACGGAGAATCCCGTGTTGCCCTGGTTGAAATAGAGCTTGCCGTCGGGGCCGAAGTTGATCGCGTGCAGGCCGTGGTCGTGATCGATCCCGCCGAAGCCCGTGAGCAGGACTTCCTTGTGGACGATGCGATCGTCGGCGTCCTTCGTGTAGACGGTCAGATTCGGCGACTGCGAGACGTAGACCTTGTCGCCGAGCACGGCGATGCCGAGCGGCGCGCGGATCTCGGGATTCTGGTCGAAGACCTTGACCTTCTCCGCGTGGCCGTCGTGATCGGCGTCCTCGAGGATCACGATGCGATCGCCGGCTGGCCGCAGATCGGGTTGACGGCGCAGCGATCGCCGGTAGTTCACGGCCTCGAGCACCCACACGCGCCCGCGCTCGTCCACCGTGAGATTCGTCGGGTTCATCACGTCCGGCTCGGATGCCCACAACGTCGTCTCGAGCCCCGGCCCGGATCGCAGATCTTTCAGGCTCTGTTCGGCCGGCTCCTGCGCGGCAAGCGCGGTCACGAGCAAGAGACACGCGAGAATCGCCCCAAGACGCATCTGAACCTCCACACCTGCACGCCGGGTCTAACCGCCGCCGCCAAGGCCCCGGCGGTCCGCCGTAGCGTTGCGCGAAGGCGGAAGACCCGGCCTGCATCTGTCACGCTGCCGGGTCTAAAGACCCGGCCTACATCTGTCGCGGGTCGCTCTGTCGGACCTGAAGACACGGCTCACATCTATCGCACTGCCTTGTCCCGAACGACCCAGCCCGACGTCTTGCGCAGGCTGCGGTTGTACAGATGTAGGCCGGGTCTTTAGACCCGGCGTAAGAACTGAACTGTGCGCCCACTGGTAAGAGCGGCGTGGGGTTGGCGCAAGTGCGTGGCCGCGGCGCACGCACCCGCGAATCGCTACCGGTCGCCGGCGGACGCGAGGCCGTCCAGCCAGTGCGGCGCGACCACGATCTCATTCGGGGTAGACGACGCCGCGCGGCGCAGCATGACGAAGCGCTTCCCGTCGGGCAGCACGTCATATTGGGCGCCGACAGCGCTGTCGCTCCCCTTGTAGCGCTGGACGACGCCATCCGCGTCGGCGGACCGCAGATCGAAGAGCGCGACCGGCGTGTCGACGCGCAGCGTGTCACGCTCCGGCGCAATGGCCGCGGCCATCAACTTCGGCAGTCCGTTGGACACGCCTTCGAAGAAAATCTCCCGTCCGTCCCGCCGCCATACCGGCCCTTCGCCGCCGCCGATCGAGACGACCACGCGCGGGCCCTGCGGGTAGCCGCGGACGTAGACCTGCGCGCGGCCCGATTCGTTCGACACGTACGCCAGCCAGTGTCCGTCGGGGGAGAACCGGGGGCTGTACTCCGCCGCGGCGCTGTCCAGGAACGGCACGGACGGCGGATGATCGAGCGTCAGCACGAGAATGTCGAGAGGGCTTCCCGCCTGACGGGTATAGGCGAGTTGCTTCCCGTCCGGCGAGAGCGACGCATTTCGCAAAAGAGCCCCGCCGCCCGAGACGAGCATCCGCGATCGGCCGGTCAGATCCGCGAGCGCAATCCCTGTCGCGCTCGCGGTCTCGGACGTGACGACGAGCGACTGGCCGTCGGGCATCCACGCCATCGCGCTCTGCGCTTCGTTTGCCGGCAATCTCGCCAGGCTGCCGCGTTCGAGGTCGAACAACTCGATGCCCGCCTGCGGCGTTCGCGCGGAGAGCGCGATCGTGCGGCCGTCGGGCGACACGCGCGGCTGGTTGTGGACGCCTCGTGGAATGGGAAGCGCTTGAAACGCGCCGTCGCGTGCGACGACGCCGACGGCGTCCGTCTCGTGGATCGCCGCGACGTACGCCAGCGTGCCGGTGCTGGACAGCGCCCATTCCGGAGGGCCGGCCTGCGCGATGTCCTCCACCAGCGGCACGGCCGGGCCCGTGACTTTCAGCGTCGCCTCGTCGAAGGGCGCGGCGAGCAGCGCATCGTCGCGCTTGAACAGCAGATGCCGTCCGTCGGGCGTCACGAACGGCGCGTTCGCGTTGTCGAGAACGGAGACGCGCGCGCCGGAATCGAGCCGGACGGCGTCGATGCGGGTTACGCCTTCGTCGAAGCCGTTCCGGACCGAGAACAGGATCGCGCCGCCGGAGCTGGTCTGCGTCGGCGAGTTGATCAGCTCCGGGCGTGTCCTGTTCGGATCGGGCGTGCCGGCGACGAGCGTCGAGACGGTGCCGCCTTCCGCCGACACGCGGCGAAGACCGTTGGCGACGCTGAACACGATGGTGCCGTCCCGCAGCCAGACGCCGAAGCTCCAGACGCTGCCGTTGAGCCCCGTGGCCAGCGTGACGGGATTGCCGCCGGCCAGTGAGACTTTCTTGAGCTCGCCGCGGCTCGTGAAGAAGCCCACCCACTGGCCATCGGACGAGAAGAACGGCTGCAGCGCCCCTGTCGTGCCGGGAATGTCGCGGACCGTTCTCGACGCGAGAGAACGCAGCGCCAGTTGGCTCCGCCTCGCGCCCGGCTGTGACGCATCCGGCGCCGACGCCACGTACACGATCTGCGTCCCGTCCGGCGACAGCGCCAAGGCCCGCGACGGATTCCCGGTCACGACGAGCGGCCTGTCCGGCGGCGGGAGGATCGACAGCCGCATCGTCGGCTCGGACGTCGATGCGGTGCGGTCGTGCCACCAGAGCGCGCCGGCCGCCAGCGCGACGAGCGCCAGCACACCGGTGGCGATCGCGAGCGCGAGCCGTCTCGTTCCGTGCATCGCACCCGAGGACGGAGAGGTCGCCGCTGCCGGATCGTCCGTCGCGTCCAACTCGATCGCCGCGTCGCCGATGTCGCGCAGCCGCTGCCGGCGATCGCGCGTCAGACACCGTTGCAGCAGACGACGGATGTGCGCCGGCGTGTCGGTGGGTAGCGCCGTCCAGTCGATCTCCTGCCGCAGCACGGCCGCGAGCGTGTCGCTCACGGTCTCGCCCGTGAACAGTTGACGGCCGGTCAGCATCTCGAACAGCACGACGCCGAACGCCCAGATGTCCGCGCGCTTGTCGACCGGCCGGCCGCGCGCCTGCTCCGGCGCCATGTAGGCCGCCGTGCCGAGAATCATCCCCAGCTCCGTCGCGTGCGCCGACATCGTCGGCGAGTTGGCGACGTCGACATTCGATTCGCCCGCCGGCGCCAGCGCTTTCGCGAGGCCGAAGTCGAGCACTTTGACCGTGCAGGGCTCGTCAGCGACATCGGACGCCGAGCGCGTCGGCGCGAGGTGGCCGTCCGGAAGG
>CAZNMF010000142.1:0-12149 GCA_964573795.1 uncultured Solibacteraceae bacterium | reverse complement strand
AGAACCTAGAACGGAGAACCGAGAACCCCAGAACCTCTATCTCGATCTCTGATTCACATCGAAATACGAGCGCAGCCGGCCGACCTCGAAGTCGTCCACGAACGCCTTGATGGGATAGAGCGCTGTCGCCCGGCCGTCCGGGCCCAACGGCTCGGCCCCCTCATAGCCAAAGCGGCTCCAGACGGAGCGAATGAACGTGCTCGTGTCGTCGACGGGCAGCGTGGCCACGTTCTTGGCGAAGTCGTCGAACAGCCCGTCCTGGAAGAGATACTGCTCCACGTTGGACACGTAGAACGCCGAGATGACGCCGCCGTGCTCGCGGACGTAGCGGCCGACGCCCCGGAGGGCCTTCGGCCCGGCGAAGTTGCCGACGACGGGCACGATCAGGTTGCGCATTTCCAGATCTCTCAGCGCCCGGTATTGCGCCTCCGACGCCAGGTAGCTCCGCGGCGTTCCCGCGGCATCCGTCGCGGTCACCAGATCCTCGTACGTCGGGAAGTTCATCAGGCGGCCGCGGGCGCCCATGCCAGGCATGGAGTAGCGCAGCGCGGGGCCGTCCCAGAAGAACGCCATGTAGATGTCCTCGAGCTGCGCGATGTCGTCGGGCGACAGCCGGAAGCCGTGACGCCGGGTCAGGAGATCCTTCACGGCGCGGAGGTTCTGCCGGAACAGGTCCTCGCGCGTCCCGATCGCCGCATACGCGGCGAAGATCTCGGCGACCGGCGCGTCGCGCCGGATCCCGGCGGGCCGCGGCTTCGAGAACAGCCGCGATACGAACGCCGCCCGATCAGGCGAGAGCTCGATGACGGCCTTGTACAGCAGGTGCTCGAGCAGATTGCCGCGGCGGATGTCGACGATGAACGCCATCTGCGGCGCCGTCGCGAGGATGTACGTGAAGTTTTGATCGGGCGCGACGCCCAGGTAGACGCCCCCGGGCTTGATCCGCGTCCGCAGCGCGGGCACGACGTACTGGAACGTGTGCTCGTTGGACACGAGGTTGTCGGACCGGAAGAACCCGCTCGGCTCGGACAGATCGGACGACAACTGCCAGAACTGCTGATCGGTCAGCCGATCCGGCAGCGTGCCGTGCTCGTCGGGCCGCAGCCGCGGCGCGGCCTGCAGACACAGCACCGTGGCCAGCACGGCCGCAACGGCCGGCGCAGCGGCACGCGATCGAGCGTGAGCGAACGACATCATCGGCTACGGCCGTCGGGAGTGATTCAGCACGTCCCAGTAGGATTGCACGCGTCCGGCCGACGCGTCGCCGAGCAGCGCCGGGATCGAATCGAGCAGCGTGACGGCGCGCGATCCGCCGGGCACCGAACAGCTGTTGAAGCACGACCGGATGAACGTGCTCGTCTCGTCGAACGGCATCGCCGCGACGTTGGCACGGAAGTCGTCCCAGATGCGGTCCTGGAACAGATACTGCTCGACGTTCGACGTGTAGAACGCGGTGATCGTCGCACCGTGCTCGCGCAGATACACGCCGATGCGGCGCAGCGCGCGCGGACCGGCGAAATTGCCGACGACGGGCACGATCAGATTCCGTTCCTCCATGAGCTTGACGGCGCGATAGGCGCGATCGCTCGCAAGATAGCTGTGATTGACGCCGGAGACGTCCGTCTTCGTCTGCAGCTCCCAGAACGTCGGATAGCGCTGCCGGCCGTATCCGCCATTGCTCACGAACGCCAGCCGAGGCCCCGCGGCGAAGAAGCTCGAGTACGCGAAATCGATCCCATCGAGATCCTCCTGCGAGAGCAGGAAGCCGTGCGTCTTGGTGAGCTGGTCGACGATCGCGCGAAGATTGCGCTCGTAGACGTCCCGATTGGCCGGCGCCAAAGCCAACGCCGTCATGATCTCGTCGATGCTCGCGCCCGCGTCGAGCGGCGGCCTGGCGCGCGAGAAGAGGCGCGACGCGAACTCGATGCGATCGGCGGACAGATCGAACAGCGCCTTGTACATCAGCTGCACGAGCAGATTGCCACGGCGGACGTCCGGAATGAACGCCATGCGCGGCTCGAGGGCCGCGATGTAGGTGAAGTTCTGATCCGGTCCGACGCCGACGTACACCCCGCCCGGCTTGACGAGGCCCACGAGCTCGGGGATGACGTCCTGATAGTGATCCTCGTTCGAGACGAGGTTGTCCGAGTTGAAGAAGCCGTTCGGCTCGGAGAGATCCGTCACGAGCTGCCAGAAATCCTGATCGCTGAGCCGCGGCGGCAGGTCCAGCCGCCGCGCCGACGAGGGACTGGCCTGCGTCGCGAGACACACCACGAGCGCCAGGACGATCGCGACGAGGCTGCGAGAGCGGAAGGACATGGCAGAGCAGGCTACGGGCTACGGGCTACAGGCTACAGGGCTACGGGCTGTGGCGGTCATCGCGCGCCTCCTGCAGGCTCGGCCGCGCCGCACGCTTTCCGCGTCTCGCTCTGCATCTCGCCGAGCGCGTTCTGAAATGCGCCGGCTCCGCCGCTGTGCGACCGAATGAACGTGCTGTCGGCGTCGAGCGGCATCGAGGCGACGTTCCGGCAGAAAGCGTCCCAGATGCCATCCTGCACCAGGTACTGCTCGACGTTCGACAGATAGAACGCCCCGACCACCGCGTCGTGCTCGCGAACGTACTGGCCCACGGCCTTCAACGCGCGCGCGCCGCCGAAGTTGCCGACGACGGGCACGATCAGGTTGCGCGACTCGAGATCCTTGACCACGCGAAACGACTCGTCGCTCGCAAGGAAGCTGCGCGGCGCGCCGCCGCCGTCGGTCGCCACCATCAGCTGCGCGTAGCTGGCCATCGCGCCGCGGCCGAAGCTGTTGTTGCTCGACGAGTTGTAGGTCATCTGCGGCCCGTACCAGTAGAACGAGCGATAGACGTAGTCGATGCCGTCGAGGTCGTCCTTCGAGAGCGGCAGATGGTGGGTCTTCGTCAGCAGCTCGACGACGGCCGCCAGGTTGCGATCGAACTCGGCCTGCGCCGACGAGTCGACGTCCCAGAAGGCCTGCATGATCGCCATCGCCGACGACTGCGCGGTCAGCGTCTTCGGCCGCGGCTTGATGAACAGCCGCGAGATGAACTCGGCGCGATCCGCCGACAGCTCGAACAGCGCCTTGTACATCAACTGCGCGTGCAGATTGCCGCGGCGGATGTCGGTGATGAACGCCATCTTCGGCTTGATGGCGGCGATGTAGTTGAAGTTCTGCTCGGGTCCGACGCCGAGGTAGACGCGGCCGGGCTTGACGCGCGCCATGAGCGGCGCGATGACCTCAGGATAGTAGAGCTCGTTCGAGAGCAGGTTGTCGGAACGGAAATAGCCGTCCGACTCCGACATCTCCTCGCTGAGGCGCCAGAACTCTTCGTCGGTCAGCCGGGACGGCAGCGCGTCGGCCGCAGCGGCCGCCAGCCGCAGGCTGCCCGTGCCGATCGCGAGGCTGACGGCGATCGCGAAGCCGACGACGGCGGCGCGGCATCGGGTCATGACGAGCGGCTCCCGGCCGGCAGTCTATCACCGCCCCGTGAGGCGCTGGATGCCGTCGCGCAACGCGGCGAGCGTCTCGGGCCGGCCGGTGAACATCTGCTCCGGGTAGCGCGCGAACTGCAGCATGTTCGAGTAAATCGGGCCGCTCTGATACAGGTTCAAGCCCATGCCCGCCAGGTACTGCAGCCGCAGGTTGCGATCGTGGTTGATCATCGCGTCGGCGAGCCACGGCTTCAGATCGTCGGGCGTGCCGGCGTAGTTCGACAGCAGCTCGATCGCCGAGTTGATCCCGATCTCGCGCAGCGACTGCGCGACCTGCGCGTACCGCGGGTCGTCGAGCTTGGCCTGCAGCGCGTCGACGTCGATGCGGATCGGCTCGAGCTGCCCCATCAGCACCAGGTCGTAGCCCTGCCCGTTGTTCGTGTTGCCCCACACGACGCTGTTCGGGAACGCCTCCATGAACGTGCCGATCTCGCTCTTCACCGCCGCCTCGTTGCTCTCGTAGAGCTGCACGAACAGCGTCACGACGCCGCCGGGATTGAGGTGCTGCTTGACGACCTCGAAGAACTCGCGCGTGTAGAGCGTCGCCGCGCCCTTCACCCACGGATCCAGCGGGTCGGACGTGATCGCGTCGAACTTCTCCTTCGTCGTCAGCAGGAAGTGCCGCGCATCGTCGATGTGCACGGTCACCTTCGGGTTGTCGACGACGTTGTAGTTGTAGTCGCCGAAGTACTTCGAGACCGACGCGGGCACGAGCGGCTCGATCTCGGCAATGGTCATGTGCTTGACGTCGGGCCCGATCGACACGGCGCCTGCCGTGACCCCGGCGCCGCAGCCGATGACGAGCGCGTTCGACGGCGCCTTCGGGATCAAGTGCGTGAAGTGGCCGAGCATGCGCTGCAGCCGCATGTCCTGCGGCTCGCTCGACGCCTGCACCTTGCCGGCGTTGTGATAGTTGCGGACGCCCGTGGACGTTTCCGACACGGCGACGAACGCGTTGAGGCCCTCGCCGACGTAGATGATGTTCGTCAGGCCGACCCACGTCGCGGCGTAGCGGCCGTACGCGACGAGGAGGCCGGGCACGGGCGGAATCTGCCGCGCGATCAGGCCTGCCGCGCCCGTCGCGATGACCAGCGCCGCGGTCGCGGCCCAGCGCAGGCCCTTTCGTGCCGCGTCGCCGGCCGCCGCGGGCGCGAGCATGAGCAGTGCCGAGAGCGCGGAGACGATGATCAGCGCGCGCTGGCCCCACTGGCTGCCGAGATACTGCGTGACGATGAGGCTCGCGCCGAGCGATCCGACGATCGCGCCGACGGTATTGGCCGCATAGACGCCGCCCACGAGCTTGCCGGAATCCTGCCCGCGCTGCGCGACCGACGCCAGCGCCAGCGGGAAGCTCGCGCCCCACAAGACGGCGCCCGGCAGCACGACCCACAGGCAACGCACCATGTCGAGCTGATAGTTCAGCCAGATGTCCGAGCTGATCGACGGGTTGATCGGCCAGTACGGCAGCGAGTCGGTCAGCATGAACGCCGCCCAGCCCATCGCGCCGCACAACAGCATCTGACACCAGCCGAGCGCGACGCGCGGCCGCGCCGTGTCGCGCGCGATCGCCGCGCCGACGCTGCTGCCGATGCCGAGCCCGAACAGGAACACCGCCAGAATCAGCGAGAACGTGTACGTCGTCGCGCCGAAGAGCAGCGAGAGGAGACGCGTCCAGAGCACCTCGGACGACAGCGCCGTCAGACCCGAGAGCGCGATCGTCAGATAGACGGCGCCCGAGCCGGCCGCGCGGGCCGATTCGGCGGCCGGGGCCTCGTGCATCGGCCCGTACGGCGCGCGCGTCGCGATGGCAAGACCGATGACGGCGACCAGCACGTTCAACGCGACCGCGACGTACGTCGTCACGGCCATGTCGTAGACGCGCAGGAGGTAGAAGCCGGCGAGCAGACTGCCGAGCACGGCGCCCGCGATGTTGCCGCCGTAGAAGAAGCCGAGCCACGACACGCCGCGCGGCGACGCCTCGACGTAGCGCGCGATGGCCGGCAGCGTCGCGCCCATCATCAACGTCGGCGGCAGCAGGCATACGCCGGCGATGACGCCACGGAAGAAGACGTTGCCGCCGCCGATACCGGTGTAGATGCTGTTGACGAGCGGCATGCCGAACAACAGCAGCAGGCCCATCAGGCCGATGCCGAGCTCGAGCGTCGCGTAGACGCGCAGCGGATGCCGCTGCGGATCGATGTAGCGCGGCAGCACGTAGCTGCCAAGGCACATCCCGCCCATGAACGTGCCCAGGAGCACACCGAGCGAGACGGCCGACGAGCCGATCACCAGTTGCAGCAATTGAAACCAGACGACCTCGTAGATCAGCGCCGCGCAGCCGCTGCCGACGAACAGCAGCAGCATGGGGGGCAGGTACGGACTGGTCGTGTCAACGGATGGCGCGTCGTGCTGGGTCATAAGAACGGGAATCCTACAACAGAAGGTTGGACGGCTCGCAGGAGGATTACGACGGCTTAGGGCTCAGGGCTTACGGCTACGGCTACGGCTACGGGCTACGGGCTACGGGCTACGGGCTACGGGCTACGAGGACAGACTCGGGCTTGGGGCTTGGGGCTTGGGTTCGGAGGGCCGAACCTTCAGGTTCGGCCGCAGCGGGCGGACCTGAAGGTCCGCCCCTCCTTCGAACACGCCGCAAGCCTCACGCCCCAAGCCCCCCCTACCCCCGAATCCTGAAAATCAAATCCCTCCTCGCCTTCCTGCCATTCGGCAGCGAGGCGGTCGTGCTCAGCAGGTATGGGCCTGCGGTGAGGCGGTCGAGCGGTAACGCCACTTGCGTCCCGGCGCTGCGGGCCGTGGCAAAGGCCTCAGGCGACAGCGTCGTCGTCTCTGAAAAGCGCGACGCGTTGCCGGCGTCGAAGATCTCCGTCGTGAGCGTGACGCCCGATGGCGGCGCCGAGCCGCCCTGGAACACGCGAACGAACATGTCGAGCGCATCGCCGGGCGCGAAGTCCCGGGCGGTCGTCGGCACGAGCGGCGTCAGGCCGGCCAGCGCTGCGTCGGCCGCGTCGTCGGCGCGCGGCGTGCCGAGCACGATCCCCGAGAGCGACAACGCCGATCGCGCCACGTCCGGCACCTCGAGATCGGCGTAGACGGTGCCGCCGCGATTGAGCGACGCGCTGCGGACGTTCAATCGCAATTGATACCGGCCCGGAGCGAGCGCGATGCGGCGCCGCACGTCGACGCGGGTTTCGTCGCCGCCGGCCGGCTGCAGCGTCACGGGCACGGCCTCCTGCGACGGCGGCCCGGGCCGGCCGTCGGCGTCGTAGACGTTGCGCACGATCGTCAGCGTGTCGGAGGCCGGCTCGCGCACCGCCGGCCAGCGCACTGTCAGCACGATGCCGGTGTCGACGAGCCCGGCCTTCGCGCCAGCAGCGAGCGCGACGACGTTGACGCGCATCGGCAGGCCGAAGCTGGACGCCAACCCCGCCAGCGACACGTCGGTCGCCGAGGCCGACCGATCGCCACGCCGGCTCTCGACCGAGCCACGCTCGGGCGCCCAATAGCCCGTGCGCGTGCGCACGGACACGTCCGGCCGGTTGACCGCGACCTCGACTTTGCGGAACTTCCCGTCGGCCTCGGGGCTCGACGTCTCGTAGCCAAGCAGGTAGTAGGAGCCGTCCTCGTCGAAGATGCGATCGATTGCCGGCTCGATGGCATCCGTGTCCGTGACGGCGCGGCCGCCGGTGCTGTCGGCGAGCGTCCGCAGAAAATCCTTCAGCGAGCGCACATTCGCCGGCGGCATCCGGCGCCCCGAGATGCGCGCTTCCTGCTGGCGCGAGGCGAACGATCGCTCGAGGTACTCCCGATAGCCGTTGAGGCCGCCGGGATCGATCGCGTGGATGTTGACGTTGGCGCGCTGCGCGCGGCGGAAGATGTCGCGCAGGGCGCCGCCGATCACGCCGTCGCACCCGCCGCGCATGCCTGTGACCACGACGCCGACGCCGATGTAGAAGAGCGTCTTGCGCCCACCCGGCACGGTCGCGAGCTGAGACGTGGCGGCATCGAGCGCCGGGATCGCCGGCTCGCCGCGGAAACAGGGCGAGCGTCCGAGCAGCGCGCTGGACCGCTGCGCCATGTCGCCGCCGCCCGGCCCGGGACCGGAGGCCATCGGCTCGATGGAGAACGGCTGGTGCGGCTGCAGCCGATCGATGGCATCGAGCAGCTTGTCGCGATCGTCGGTGAAGTCCTGCGTCTTGCCCGCGTCCTGGGCGAACACGATTGCCGCGCGATCCGACGGCCCGAACAAGTCGACGATGTGCCGCGCGGCGGATCGCGCCGTCAACAGGATGTCCGGATCGTCGGGCGGCAGGTTCATGTCGTCGATCACGATCGCGTAGAGGTGGCCGTCGCCGAGCTGATCGGCCAGGTCGTTGGCGACGACGTCGCGCGTCGCGTAGCGCATCCATGCCGAGCGTGCCGGGTCGCGCTCGGCGGCCTCGACGCTCGACAGCGTGACGACGCGCTGCGGCTTCCCGTTCTCGAGCACGGTGAAGTCCGCGGCCGTCAAGCCGCGCACGGGCCGGCGATCCTTGTCGAGCACCGACACGTCGAGCCGGATCAGCTCGACGCCGGCGCGAAACGACGGCGGCTGCTGCGCGTCCTGCGCGCGCGCGACGAGCACGAGCGCGGCCGCGATCGCGACGGCCAGACATCCGCGTCTCATTGGACGACGAACCTCGTCTGCCGCTCGGCGCGCTCGTTGCCGTGCCGCGCCTCGATCGTCAGGACATACTCGCCAGGCCGCAGGCGCGCGACCGGCAGCTCGACGGAAAAATCCATCCCGCGGCTCGCGCCGAACTGTGCCGGCAGCACGCGCGACTCGCTGTGGAACACGCTGGTGTCGCGATCGTCGCGGATCTCGGCCGTGACGTAGCCGGGCATCATCGCGCGGGAGACGCCCTGATAGATGCGCGTGAACGCGATCACGCGATCCGCCGGCGCGAACGCGCGCTGCGCCGTCGGCCGCACCGGCACGAGGTCCGCGAATGCCGCGGCCGCTTCGGGCACGCGCGGCGGATCCGCCTCCAGCAGGATGCCGGACATCGACACCGGCGCCTTCGCGTAGTCCGGCACGTCGACGTAGCCGTAGACGCTGCCCGTACGGCCGCGTTGCGCGTCCTCGACGGCGGCGCGCACTTCGTACCGTCCCGGCGGCACCGCGAGCCGGCTCACGACTTCGTATTCCAGCGGCCTTCCCGGACGCACGTCCTGCCGCACCGTCATCGTCGCGCTGCTCGTCTCGAGCGCGCGGCCGTTGCGATCGAACGCGCCGGCGAGAACCGTGACGGGCCGAGCCGCCAGCGCGGCGCCAGCGACGTCGTCGGCGCTGCCCGGCTCGTCGAGATCCTCACGAACGTGCAGCACCATCGCGATCGTGGCCGAGCGCAGATCCGGCGCGGCGATGGGCACGGCGGTCATGGACAGGAAGACGTCGGTGCGCGGCCAGAGGCCGGCAATCGCGGACTCGAGGGCCTCGGATACCGGCGGCGCGGATGACGTGCGTGTCTCGTTCTTCCTGCGCTTCGGCTCGTCGGCGGGCGTCGCCGCACCTGGGCCGTAGTAGCCGCGCCGCGCCTGGACGGTGACGTCCCGCCGATTCACCTTGACGCGGATGTCGTGAAACCGCGGCCGCGTGCCGGCGCTCGCCGGCGAAAAGCCCATCACGTAGTACGCGTCGCTCTCGCGAAAGACGTCGGACACCTGCTCGGTCGCGCGGATCGGATCGGCGATCAGGCGTCCGCCAGTATGACCAGGCAGGATCTCGAGATTCCCGCGCCGGATGAGGTTCGCCATCTGCGGCCGTGCTTGCGGCGGCGACGAGGCCGACGCGCTCGCCAGCAGCGTCGGCAGCCCCGACGGATCGAAGGTGTAGACGGTGACGTTGGCGGCCTGCAGCGCGCGGATCGCGCGATCGCGCTCGGCGGCGATCACGCCGCCACAGCGGCCCGTCGACTGGATCGCGATGTTCGAGCCGACGTAGAACAGCACTTTGCGGCGCTGCCGCACCGGCAACAGCGCTTCGGCGATGCCGCTCACGGTCTCGAGCGAGCACGCGCCGCAGTAGCACTCGCCGGGGCTCCCGGGATCGCCGGCCGGGAGGTTCGCCGCGGGCCGCCGGATCGCCGCGAGCAGCCGCGCACGATCGGACGTGAAATTCTGCGGGATGCCGAACGTCGAAAACGCCACCGCCGCGAGATCGCCGGGGCGAAGCTGATCGACGGCGGCCTCGGCGATGCGCACCGCGTCCGCGTGGTGCTCGAGGCCAATCGATCGATCCATCAGAATCACGAGCAGCCGTCCCTCGCGCGAGACGTCGTTGGCGTGCACGTCCGGCGCGACGTCGGCCATCCACCGCGCCGGCGGCATCGCGCGCGGCGGCAGCGAGACTTCGGCGAACGCGGTCACCGGGCGCGGCTTCCCGTCCTCCAGGATCGTGAAATCGCTCGCCGTCAATCCGCGCACGGGCAGACGATGGCGATCGAGAACGGAGACGTCGACGTCGACGACGTCGACGCCGGCACGAAACACGGCCGGCGGTGTCTCCTGCCGGTCCTGCCCCGCAAGACCGGCCGTGAGCACGGCGACGCCGACGGCGCACGTCGCGATCGAGACGAGACGCTGCATGGCTCTTGTAAACGACGACCCTGAGAAGCAGTTTACTGCGGGCCGCGCGCTTCCGTAGCCCGTGGCCCGTCCGCCGCCGCCAAGGCGACGGCGGACAAGTAGCCCGCTAGAGCCCCACGTACCGATTCTCCGCCGCCGACTGCCGCGCGGCCATGCCGATGACGACGGCGTGACGTCCGTCGGCGCCGGTGACCGGCATCGGCTGTGCGGCGGCGAGCGCGTCGACGAACGCCTGCATCTCCAGACGATACGCGTCCTTGTAGCGCTCGGGAAAGAAATCCATCAGCCTCGCGCCGTGCGCGCCGTCGACGTCGGCGGACACGACGCGGTCGACACTGTGATTCGTCGCCGCGACAACGCCTTTCGAGCCGAACACCTCGAGGCGCTGATCCTGGCCATAGACCGCGCGCCGGCTGTTGTCGATCGTCGCGATCGCGCCGTTGCTCAGCGTCAAGGACAACACGGCCGTGTCCCCGTCGCCGAGCTCGGCGAACATCGGATCGACGAGCACCGTCGCCTTCGCGTAGACGCCGGTGATCTCGGCGTCCGTCACGAAGCGGACCATGTCCAGATCGTGGACGGTCATGTCGAGGAAGATGCCGCCGGAGGTCGGCACGAACTCGCGTGACGGCGGCTGCGCGTCGCGGCTGGTGATGCGCACGATGTGGATGTCTCCGGCCGCGCCGGCCCGGACGAGATCGCGCACGCGGCGGAAGTCCGGATCGTAGCGCCGCTGGAAGCCGACCATCATCGGCAGGCCGCGCCGGGTCACTTCCGCATTGATCCGATCGAGGTTCGCGAGATCGAGATCGATCGGCTTCTCGGTGAAGATCGGCCGGCCGGTGGCCGCAACGTCCATCAGGACCTGATAGTGCGTCGCCGTCGGCGTGCAGACGACGATGACGTCGATGTCATCGGCGGCGAGCAGCTCACGGTAGTCGGCGTACGTGCGCGGACCGCCGAGCTCTCGCGCCAGGGCCGCGAGCGGCTGCGGTTGGGGATCCGCAATCGCGACGAGCGTCGCGCCCACGACGCTGCGCGCCAGATTGGTTGCATGAATCCGGCCGATCCGGCCGACACCAAGGACACCGAAACGTAACATCGCACTATCTCCCTATCGCGCTATCGCACTATCTGATATCGCACTATCGGACTATCTGCGGATCATCTTGCTATCGGACTATCGGGCCATCTGGACGTCGCGCTCGCGCAGCAGCATGACGGCCAGCACGATCACCCAGAGCAGGAAGACGCCGATGTTGATGCGCTCCCAGACGCCGATCCACGGCGTCGGCAGGTTGGCCTCGACAGCCGGCGCCTGGACGCTGGTCAGCGCGCCGAACGCAAGCAGCGTCACGATCGTCGCGATCGAGTAGGCGCGAAATCGGCGGCCGAGCGCGGCCGCGCCGAACAGCATCGCAAGAAACATCAACAGCACGGTGACCGCTGCCCAGACCAGGTGCAGCGTGTCGGTGCGCGCGTGCCCTCCGGCCGCGAGCACCGCGCGCTGATGCATCGGCGGCCAGAACATCCCGACCGCGCCATACGCCACGAGCAGACCGCCGGACACACGAACGGCGAGACGGCCGCGAGACGATGCCGCCACGCCCGCGCCGAACGCGATCATGAGCACGGTGTAGACGATGCCCAGCGGCGTCCACAAGGCTCTCGTCGGCGCATCGATGGCCGACAGCTCGCTGACCGTCTGCGAGAACGAGCTGTACGCCGGCCAGCGCATCGGCACGACGACGTTCATCGCGACGTAGAGGAGCGACGCCGCGATGCCGCACAGCAGCAGGAGCCGACGCGCGCTCACGGCGTCATCGTATACGAGCGCGTCGGCGCGCGCGATCCGCCCCGGACGCTCGCAGTCGCAATCGAAGTTGTGAAAAGAGTTTGACGACGGCGTTTCTGCCGCACCGCTGCCACGGACGCTTCGTAGAGTGAAGTAGGAACGCACCAAACGCCTGCTCCATCACGAGGTGTCCC
>CAZNMF010000141.1:0-12843 GCA_964573795.1 uncultured Solibacteraceae bacterium | reverse complement strand
CTCGCCGCGCTTGAGCTGCTCGCCCATCTCGATGACCTCGTGCGTCACCTTGGGCGTCCGCGAGATCGACTTGATGACGGCGAGCTTGCCCTGCTCGATGCGCTTGGCGATGGCGACCTCGCCCTCGCGCGTGAGCAGCGGCACCGTGCCCATCTCGCGCAGGTACATGCGGACGGGATCGTTCGTCTTGTCGAGCGCGCCGGGCGTCAGGTCGAGATCGCCTTCCTCGCCGCTCTCGCCCTGCAGCTTGTCGCCGAGGTAGGCCTTGTCCGAATCGACGACCTCGACGCCGGCGCTGCCGAGCGTGCTGAACAGATCGTCCAGCTCCTCCGAGGACGTGATGTCGGCCGGCAGCATCTCGTTCACCTCGTCGTACAGGAGATAGCCTTTCTCCTTGCCGATGGTGATGAGCTGCCGGATCTCGTCGTACTTTTCTTCGATGGACAAGGTGTCTCTCCTTCGCGCCTGCTATGCCAGGGCTTCGAGCTGCCTCAGCAGTTCCTTCTTCCGTTCCCACAAGGCCGCCAGCGTCGCATCGTCGATGTGAGACGACGTCTGCTGCAGGCGGTCGATTTCGTCCTGCACCTCGGTGCGCTCGCGCTCGACGCGCAGCCGCCGGAGGGCGTTCACACATTCGGCCGGGCCGCCGGCCGGGGCGCCCGATGCCGCGGCGCGCTCGAGCATGGCCCGCTCGCTCTCGTTTAGACGCTCGCGCAGCAGTTCTGGCAACACGTCCGGCGGCATGTCCGCGAGGCTGACCGCCAGCCGGAAGACCGGCGCCGCGATCAGGCCGTCCAGATCCGCCGGTTCGAGCTGGCCGACGGCCGCCAGTCCCTCGACCGGATGGCGCATCAGCGTCCACAGCAGCCCCTGCTCGGCAGGTCTGACCTGTGGCACCACAATCGCGATGGCCGGCACCTGCGTCTTCTTCTGGACGGCCGCCTTGCGAATTTCGTCCCGGACCACCGATTCGGTGATGCGCGCCTTGTGCGCGAGCCGGTCCGCGAACTGGTCGCGGACGGCCGCGTCGGGAATCGTCGCCGCGACGGCCAGCATCTGTTCCAAGAACGTTTTCCGGTTCTCCGGCCGATTCAAATCGAGCCCGGACGAGGCGCGATCGAGCAGGAAATCTAGATACGTCTGAGACCCCTTCAACCGTTCCACGTACGCGGCCGCGCCGGCGCGGCGGATAAAGGTATCAGGATCGCTGCCAACTGGCAGCAGGGCGACGTTCACCTGAAATCCTTCGGCGACCAGCAGCTCCGACGACCGGGCCGCGGCGCCCTGCCCGGCTGCATCCGGGTCGAGACTGAGGACCACTTTGGACGTAAATCGTTTGAGAACATGCGTTTGCGGGGCCGTCAGGGCCGTGCCGCAGATCGCCGCCACGTTCTGTACGCCCGCCTGCCAGACCTGGGCGAGGTCGAAATAGCCCTCGACCAGCACACAGTAATTGTGCGCCCGGACGGCGCCTTTCGTCACGTCGAGGCCGTATAACGTGCGGCCCTTCTTGTAGATAGGCGTCTCAGGCGAGTTCAGGTACTTCGCGACCTGGCCTTCCTCGAGGGCCCGGCCGCCGAACGCGACAATCGCGCCCGTGTCTCTGGCAATGGGAATCATCAGCCGGTTCCGGAAGCGATCGACGAACCGTCCGTCCTCCCGTTGCGCGATCAGACCGCTTCGCAATTGAAGCGCGCTCGGCACGCCGCGGCGCTCGAAGCGCTCACGCAGCGTGTCGCGGCCGCCTGCCGGCGCGAAGCCGTAGCGGAACGTGCGGGTCGTCGTCTCGTTCAGCTCCCGCGACGCGAGCTCGCGGCGCGCTCGCGCGCCTGCGGGTGTGGTCAACTGCTCGATGAAGAACGCCGCCGCGTCCTCGTGCAGCTTGATGAGGGCTTCACGCTCGGCGGCCTCGGCGCGATCTTCCGGCCCGCGCTCGATCTCCGGCACCGGCATGCTCGCGCGCGTCGCGAGATAGCGCACCGCCTCCGGAAACGTGAGCTTCTGGTACAGCTCGACGAACTTGACGACGTCGCCCCCGACGCCGCAGCCGAAGCACTTGAAGAAGCCCTTGTCCGGATTGACGTTGAACGACGGCGTCTTCTCCTGGTGGAACGGGCACAGCCCCTTCCACGTGGCGCCCGCCTTCTTGAGCGGCGTCACGTCGCCGATGACCGAGACGATGTCCGTCTGGGCCTTCAGGTCGTCGACGAAGGATTGCGGAAAGAGCGCCACGCTAGTCCTTCAGCTCCACGATGGTTGCGCCGGGGCCGCCTTCGTTGTCCGCCGCGAGCGAGACGCTCGCGACGAGCGGATGCTGACGCAGGAACTTCGTCAAGCCGTCGCGCAGCCGTCCGGTGCCGTGCCCGTGCACGAACCGCAGCCGGCGTTCGTCCGCGAGCAGCGCATCGTCCAGGAATTTCTCGGCGCGCGCAATGGCTTCGTCCACGGTCGCGCCGATGAGCACGAGATCCCTCGTCGGTCCCGATTCGCGCGCGATTGTTCCCACTTGGACGCGGCCGCCACTGGCGCGCGTTGTCTTCGCCCTATCGCCATCCCGATCGCGGCGCGCCGCGGGCGCGAGCAGATCCGACATCGTCGCGCGCATGCGCTTGCCGCGCACGTCGACCTCGACGTGCTTGCCGGACACCGATCGCACGACACCTTCGGCATTCAAGCTGGCGATGACGACTCTGTCGCCAATCGACGGCGGTTCGGTCAATCGCGCGGCCGCACCGATGGCCTCGTCACTGCCGACCGCCGACTCGACGGCGCCGACCGCCGCGCGCGCTTCTGCGCGCAGCGCGCCGACGTCGCCCGTCGTGAGTACCGGACCGCGGCTGGCCGCGCGCTGCTCGGCCTTCTGCGCCAGCGCGTCGGCCTTCTGCTTCAGCGTGCCGACGATGCGGTCGATCTCGGTGCGGGCCTCGCGGAGCTTCTCGTTGACCTTGTCGTCGAGCCGCCGCTTCAGCACCGCTTCGCGCTCCGTCAGCCGCGCTTCCTTCTCGAGCACCTGTTCGCGCTGCGCGGCGACGGCCTCCTTCGCCGTGGCGAGCGCGTCGCGTTCTCGCGCGATGACGGCGAGCTCGTCGTCCATGCGCGCGAGATGCGCGGCGAGCAGCGATTCCCGTCCCGTTCGCCGCGATCGCGCGTCGGCAATCACGTCCGCCGGCAGCCCGAGCCGCTCGGCGATCTCGAGCGCGAGGCTGCGTCCCGGCGCGCCGTAGAGCAGACGATACGTCGGCGCATACGTATCTGGATTGAATCCGAATCCCGCGGTCATTACGCCGTCCGTCGTCGCGGCGTACGACTTCAGCGCATCGTCGTGCGTCGTGGCGACGACGAGCGCGCCGCGTCGCTTGAAGTGATCGACGATCGCCGCGCCGAGCGCGCCGCCTTCGGCGGGATCGGTGCCGCCGCCGATTTCGTCGAGCAGCACGAGCGCAGGGCAGTCGAGCGCGCGCTCCATTGCGACGATGGTCGCCATGTGCGCGGAGAACGTGCTGAGGCTCGTGGCGATCGACTGCTCGTCGCCGATATCGGCGAACACCGTGCGGAACGGCGTGAAGGCGCTGCCGTCCTCGACGGGGATCAGCAGCCCGGCCTGCGCCATCAGCGCCAGCAGCCCGAAGGCTTTCAGCGCGACGGTCTTGCCGCCGGTGTTCGGGCCGGAAATGACGAGCGCGCGCGAGGGCGGCGCAATCGTGAGATCCGACGCAATCGGATGCGCGTCTCGCCGCGACGGGTCGACGCCCATCGTCAGATCGCGCATCGCCGGGATCAGCAGCGGATGACGCGCGCCGCGGAAGTCCACGCGGCCGTCGCCGGTCAGTACCGGTGCGATGCCGTCGACGCGGTGCGCGAGATCCGCGCGCGCGTGCAGCTCGTCGAGATCGCCGACGACGTCGAGCGTCGCGTCGAGCTCGGCGGCCCGCATCCGGAACGCGTTCGTGAGCGCCGACAGAATCCGGTGGATCTCGGCTTTCTCACGCTCGGCCAGCGCGACGACGTCGTTGTTCAGACTGACGGTCGCAAGCGGCTCGAGATACAGGCTCGCGCCGCTTGCCGAGCTGCCATGGACGATGCCCGGGATCGCGTCGCGATGCTCGGCACGCACGACGATCACGTAGCGGCCGTTGCGGTCGGTGATGATCTGATCCTGCAGGTACTTGGCCGTGTCGCGGCCGCGTGCCAACGCGTCGAGCGACGTGCGGAGCTTTGCGCGCTGGCGCCGCAGGCTCTCGCGGATGTCGCGCAGGGCCGCGCTCGCGCGATCGCTGACGTCGCCGGACGGCTCGATCGCGCGCTCGATGGCGGCGACTTCGTCGCTGAACGACGCGGCGCGATCGGCGATGGCCGTCAGGCGCGGACCGCCCGTACGGCGAACGGACGCCGTGACGCCGCTGACCGAGTCGAGCAGGCGGGCGAGCCCGCGCAGCGCCAGCGGATCGAGCGGGCGATCGGCGACGCCCAGGACGGCGATGATCGTGTCGAGGTCGTCGGGGGCCGAGATCGCGAGCGAGCCGCCGTCACGTGTGAACCGCGTCGCTTCGACGGTCAAGTCCAGCGCGGCCCGCACGGCGTCTGCGTCCGTCGCCGGCTCAATCGTCAAGGCGCGCTCCCGCCCCAGCGGCGTGAGCGTGCGCGACGCCAGCGCCTCCCGAATGCGATCGAATTCGAGCGCGCGGAGAACAGCAGCCTGCATGGAGAGTCCCGCCGGGCAGCGGGCAAACTCTTATTATGACACGGGCTTCGGCAGGCTTACGGCTTAGGGCTCACGGCTTACGGAGCGGCCTGCGGCCCAGGGCTCACGGCTTGCGCGGGGTGCGGGGCTGCCGTGACGCGCTTTTCGGTTCGGCCCGGTAGGCGTAAGCCTTGAGCCGCAAGTCGCAGCGAAACCGGGCCTCGAGGCCCGGTTTCGCTACAAATGGTTGATCGCGCTGGCGATTGCCGCCGCGCCGAAGCCGTTGTCGATGTTGACGACCGACACTCCCGTCGCGCAGGAGTTGAGCATGGCCAGCAGGGCCGCCAGACCGCCGAAGTTGGCGCCGTAGCCGACGCTGGTCGGCACGGCGATGACGGGCACGCGGACGAGGCCGCCAATCACGCTTGCCAGGGCACCTTCCATGCCCGCCACGGTCACAATCACGCGAGCGGAGACGAGGCGCTCCCGCTCGGCCAGCAGGCGGTGCAGTCCGGCGACGCCCACGTCGTAGAGCCGGTCGATGTCGTTGCCCATGACCTCGGCAGAGATCGCCGCCTCTTCGGCCACCGGCAAGTCCGACGTGCCCGCGGCCGCGATCACGATCGTGCCCTGTCCCTTCGGCAGGTCGGTGCGGCGCTCGATGATTCGCGCGCGCTCGTGGAATCGCGCGTCGGGCACGCGCGCGACGACGGCATCGAAGGCCGCCGCGTCCGTTCGCGTCACGAGCAGACTCTGTCCGCGCCCGGCGATGGCTTCCGCGATGCGCGCGACCTGATCCGGCGTCTTGCCCTGACCGAAGATGACTTCCGGAAACCCCTGCCGCGCGGCGCGATCGTGATCGACGCGCGCGAACTCCAGAATCTCCGTCGTTTCGCGGGCGAAAGCGGTACGAATGTGCGGCTCGGCGTCGGCGGGCGAGAGCGCGCCGTTTCGCACGGCCTCGAGGACGTCGGCGAGCGACATCCGCGTGGATGACGGCAATCGATGATTCGACACGGGATCGGCGTTTGACTCGGACCAAAGGCGGTCCCTAGAATGACGGTCAGACCCGCCGCCCCCAGGGCGCTCTGCACCAAGATTATGACCGCATACGAGACGCTGACGCTCGTTTCCTATTTCTTTGTCCTTAGCATCCTCGGGATTTACGGCTGGCACCGGTACTTCATTGTCTACCAGTACATGAAGCACAAGGACCGCGTGCCTGGTCCGCCGCCCTACGTCAGCGAGTGGCCCGTGGTCACGGTCCAGCTTCCGATCTTCAACGAGATGTACGTCGTCGATCGTCTGATCGACGCGGTGTGCGAGATCGACTATCCGAAAGACCGCCTCGAGATCCAACTGCTCGACGACTCGACCGACGAGACGCGCGAGATCGCCGAGCTCGCGGTGCGGCGGCAGGCGGCGCGCGGGTTCGACATCAAATATTTGCACCGCACCGATCGCACGGGCTTCAAGGCGGGCGCGCTCGACGCCGGCCTGAAGGCTGCCCGCGGCGGGCTCATCGCGATCTTCGACGCGGACTTCATTCCGCCGTCGGATTTCCTCAAGCGCACGGTGCCGTACTTCGTCGACGATCGCGTCGCCGTCGTGCAGGCGCGCTGGGGGCACCTCAACCAGGCGTACTCGCTGCTCACGAAGGTGCAGGCCGTGCTGCTCGACGGCCACTTCGTGCTCGAGCACGGCGGCCGCAACCGGTCCGGCTGCTTCTTCAACTTCAACGGCACCGCCGGCGTCTGGCGGCGCATCGCGATCGACGATGCCGGCGGCTGGCAGCACGACACGCTGACGGAAGATCTCGACCTGAGCTATCGCGCGCAGCTCCGAGGCTGGCAGTTCCGCTTCCTGCCGGACCTGGTGACGCCGGCCGAAGTCCCCGTCGAGATGAACGCGTTCAAGTCGCAGCAGCACCGGTGGGCCAAGGGCTCGATTCAGACGTGTCGCAAGCTGCTGCCGTACGTGCTGATGTCCGACCTGCCGCTCAAGGTCAAAGTCGAAGCGTTCTTCCATCTCACCGCGAATTTCAACTACCTGCTGATGATCGCGCTGTCGGTGCTGATGTTCCCGGCGATGGTCGTCCGCTACGAGATGGGCTGGACGGAGATGCTGCTCATCGACATCCCGCTGTTCGCCGCGGCGACGTTGTCGGTGTTCAACTTCTATCTCATCAGCCAGCGCGAGGCGTATCCCGACTGGCGCACGCGCGTCCGCTATCTGCCCGTCGTCATGGCGATCGGCATTGGTTTGGCGGTCAACAACGCGAAGGCGGTGATCGAGGCGTTGTTCGGCGAGCCGGGCGAGTTCACGCGCACGCCGAAGTACGGTATCCAGCAGCGGCAGGACGACTGGCAGCACAAGAAGTATCACCAGTCGATGCCGATCCAGCCGTTCGTGGAACTGGCGTTCGGCCTCTACTTCACGGCGACGGTGTTCTACGCGCTCGCCAACGGCATCTACGGGACACTGCCGTTCCTGATGCTCTTCCAGTTCGGCTTCCTCTACATGGGGCTGACGTCGATCCTGCAGCAGTTCCGCGGCGAAGATCTGCTCGAGAAGGCTGCGCAGACGGCGAGCGGCAAGTGACGACGGACGCCAAGCCGAAGGCGGGCCTCGAAGACGTCATCGCCGGCCAGTCGGCGATCTGCTTTCTCGACGGCGATCGCGGCGTCCTCGCCTACCAGGGCTACGACATCCACGACCTCGCCGACGCCGAGCGCGGCGCGACGTTCGAAGAAGTCTGCTATCTGCTGTGGCACGGCCGGCTGCCGACGCGCTCGGAGCTCGGCGATTTGCAGACGCAGCTCGCGGCCGCGCGTCCGCTCCCCGAGCCCATCGTCCGCGCGATGAAGATGCTGCCGCAGGTCGACGGCATGGACGCGCTGCGGACGCTGACGTCGATGCTCGGCCACTACGACCGCGACGCGGTCGATCAGTCGCCGCAGGCGAGCTACCGCAAGGCCGTGCGGCTCACGGGGCAGCTGGGATCGATCGTCGCGACGTGGGGCCGCATGGCGGCCGGCGGCGGACCGATCGATCCGGATCCCGCGCTCGGACACGCCGCGAATTTCCTCTACATGCTGACGGGCCGCCGGCCGTCGCCGATCGAGACGCGCGCGTTCGACGTGTCGCTGATCCTGCACGCCGATCACGAGCTCAACGCGTCGACGTTCGCCGCGCGCGTAGCCGCGGCGACGCTCACCGACATCCACTCCGCGATCGTGGGCGCCATCGGCGCGCTGAAAGGGCCGCTCCACGGCGGCGCGAACGCCGAAGTGATGAAGATGCTGATCGAGATCGGTCGCGATGCCGGTCCCGATCGCGCCGAAGCGTTCGTGCGCGCGAAGCTCGCGCGCAAGGAGAAGATCTCCGGCTTTGGTCATCGCGTGTACCACACGGAAGATCCGCGCGCGACGCACCTGCGGCGGTTCTCGAAGACGCTCGGCGAGCGCATCGGCCAGCCCGAATGGTTCCAGATGTCGCAGCGCATCGAGGCGCTCGTCAAGGCGGAAAAGAAGCTCAATCCGAACGTCGACTTCTACTCGGCGTCGATGTTCTACGCGATGGGCATCCCGATCGATCTCTACACGCCGATCTTCGCCGTGAGCCGCATCTCCGGCTGGACCGCGCACGTGCTCGAACAGTATGCGAACAACCGTCTGATCCGTCCGCGCACCGAGTACATCGGGCCGCCGTATCCGCAGACGTTTCTGCCGCTCGACCAGCGGTAGGCGCGGCCAGCCCTCGGTCGAGTCCGAGCGATGACTCTCGACGATCTTCGCGCGCACGACATCCCAGGACGAGTATCGATCGTCACCGGCGAAGCCAGCCTGCCGAAGGCCGTCGTGACGACCGATGTGAGCACCGCCGAGATCTATCTCCACGGCGCGCACGTCACACATTTCCAGAAGCGTGACGACGCGCCGCTGCTGTTTCTCAGTGAACGAAGCGGTTTCGGGCCGCGCGTGCCGATTCGCGGCGGCGTGCCGATCTGTCATCCCTGGTTCGGCCCGCGGGACGGTGGTCCGGCTCACGGCCTCGCGCGGCTCGTCGATTGGCGGCTCGCCGGCACGTCCGCGGCAGCGGACGGCAGCGTCACGGTCCGCTTCGCCCTGCCGTCGCTCGGCGGCGAGTGGGACTCGCTCGACACGACGTTCGTCGTCACCGTTTCCGACGCGTTGACGATGACATTGACGACGACGAGGACCGGCAGCGGCGAGACGCTGCGCGTCGAGAGCTGCCTGCATACGTACTTTCATGTCGGCGATGTCGATGCCATCTCCCTCACGGGGCTGAGAGACGCGCCGTTCGACGACTTCGCGTTCGGCGCGGGCGGCGCGCGGCGCGTCGAGCACGACCCGGTGCTGCGCATCTTCCAGGAAACCAATCGTGTCTACCCGGACAACACGAGCACGGTCGAGATTCACGATCGTCAGATCGGCCGCGTGATCCACGTCGAGAAATCTGGATCCCGGTCGACCGTGGTCTGGAGCCCGTGGACGACGCAGAAGATGCCCGACGACTTCGATCAGGCCGACTACCGGCGGATGGTGTGCGTCGAGTCCGGCAACGTGAAGCAGAATGCCGCGATGCTCGCGCCGGGCGAGACGACGACGCTGACGGTTGCCGTGCGCAGCGGACCGATGGCGTAGAGGCACGCCGAAAAGGAAGGCAGTTTCCTGATGTCGTCTCCTGTCGCACAACGTCCGTTCGGCCGAACCCGCCTCACTGTCACCGCGATCTGCGTCGGCACGGCACCACTCGGCAACATGCCGGATGTCTTCGGGTTCAGCGTGCCGGACGATCGTGCCGTCGCGACGCTCCGCGCGGCGTTCGCCAGCCCGATCAATTTCATCGACACGTCGGCCAACTACGGCAACGGCAACGCCGAACGGCACATCGGACGGGTGCTGCGGGAGATCGGTGGCTTGCCGGCCGATCGCGTGCTCGCGACCAAGGCCGACCGCGACATGACGACGGGCGACTTCAGCGGCGAGCAGATGAAGCGATCGATTGCAGAGAGCCTCGAGCGGCTCGGGCTCGATCGCCTGCAGTTCGCGTACATCCACGATCCCGAGCACACGACGTTCGAGACCATCATGGCGCGCGGCGGCGCGCTGGACGTGCTGCAGGGGTTGCAGCGCGAAGGCGTGATCGGCGACCTCGGCATCTCCGGCGGTCCGATCGACATGCTCGTCCGGTACGTCGAGACGGGCGCGTTCGCCGCCGTCGAGACGCACAACCGGTACACGTTGCTCAATCGATCGGCACTGCCGCTGCTCGACGTCGCCGCGTCGAGGGGCGTGGCCGTCGTCAACGCGGCGCCGTACGGCAGCGGCATGCTGGCCAAAGGGCCTGACGTGTCGGCGCGCTATGCGTATCAGGCCGCGCCGGCGCGCCTCGTCGAGCGGGCCCGGCGTCTCGACGCCGCATGCCGCGAGCACGGCGTGCCGCTGGCCGCGGCCGCGCTGCAGTTCTCGATGCGCGATCCGCGCGTGACGTCGACGGTCGTCGGGATGACGCGGCCAGAGCGTGTCGAGCAGACGCTGGCCCTGGCTGCGCAGGCCATTCCCGACGCGCTCTGGCCGGAGCTCGATCGCGTCGGCTTCGACATGGACGACCCGGAGGCGGGGCGCTGGGGATAGACGCGAGGCGCGCGCATCTCGACAATCCCACTCGGAGGGTCGAACCATCAGGTTGGGAGGCACGGTTGTCTCTGATGCCCATGCTTGCAGACGACATCAGGTTCGCGATCCGGCGTCTGCGTCGGCGGCCTGCATTTGCGGCGGCCCCCATCGTGTTGAGCGGCGTTGGCTTGGCCGCGTGTGTTGCCGCCTATGCCGTTGTTGACGGCGTGCTATCGCAACGTCTCGGATTCAAGGATTCTTCCCGACTCGTCGCAATCTATTCGGTCCCGGCCGAAGTGCCGTCACTTCTTCCTGCTGATGCCCGCTCGCTACAGTCGCCTGTCTCGCCAGGCGCCTGGCGCGCGTTCGGCGAAAGTGGGGCTGAGTGCGACCTACGACGGCGTGTCGCAACTTCTCGTCAGGACGGCGTCGACGCCGGAATCCCTATTCCCAATGATTCGTCGGACGATTCGCGACTATGACCAGTCGGTGCTCGTTACTGGCATGATCACGATGGAGGCGATGGTGGCGGAGAAATCAGCGGTCCAAAGGTTCCGCGCCGCCGCCGCCGTCGTTCTCGGCGCCACGGCTCTTCTGCTCGCACTCGCGGGCGTCAACGCGCTTGGCCAGCGTTTGGTGCAGGCGCGGCGACATGAAATCGGCATCCGTCGGGCGCTCGGGTCTCCGGCGCGACACGTAGTCGGCGTCGTCTTGAAAGACATTGTCCAGATCGCCCTATGGTCAATCGCCTTTGGCGCGGCGATGGCCATTGTGCTTGGGATGGCCATGCGCAGCCTTCTGATCGGCGTGTCGCCCATGGACGCAGGAGCCTTCATCGTCAGCGCTGGCCTGCTGCTGTGTGGCATGGCAGGCGCGTTGGCCATGCCAACGCGCCGGGCACTCCAAGTCGATCCGCTGACGGTCTTGCGGCTGGGCCAATAGTCCGCCGAACTCACAACCAGCGTCGAGCATCTCAGAGCGGCTCCAGGCCTTCGCTGAGGATCGCGAGGTACTGGTCGTAGGCGAACAGACGGTTGCGGCGTTTGCCGGTCAACTCGCGTGCGATGCCGAGATCCATCAGCAGATCCATCGCCTTCGACACCGTCGGAAACGTCAAGCCCGTCGTCCGGCAGACATCGGATGTCGAGACGATGGGACGCGCTTTGAGGGCGTCGTGCACGCGCATGGTCGAGCCGGCGCGCCGGCCGCGCGAGGCGATGCGCAGGCGATCGTCACCGAAGATCGTCCCGATCCGATGCGCAGTCGCGACTGCCGCGTCGGCTGTTTGGCGGACGCCGTCGAGAAAGAACGCAATCCATTCCTCCCAGTCGCCCTCGCGCCGCACGCGATCGAGCAGGTCGTAGTAGCGGCCGCGATGCTGCTTCAGATAGAGGCTGAGGTACAGCAGCGGCTCGCGCAGCATGCCGGTATGGACGAGCAGCAGCGTGATGAGCAGACGCCCGACGCGGCCGTTGCCGTCGAGGAACGGATGGATCGTCTCGAACTGCACGTGCGCGAGCGCGGCGCGCACCAGCAACGGAAGGTGATCCGACTCGTCGTGCAGGAAGCGCTCGAGCGCGGCCATGCACTCGGGCACGGCTGTGTGCGGTGGCGGAACGAACGCCGCCGTGGATGGACGCGTACCGCCAAGCCAGTTTTGCGAGCGCCGGAACTCACCGGGACTCTTGGCGCTGCCTCGACCTTTCGCCAGCAGGACGCCGTGGATCTCGCGCAGCAGACGATTTGAGAGTGGAAATCCTTCTCCGAGGCGCGCCAACCCGTGCTCCATCGCGCCGACGTAGTTCGACACCTCCACCACATCGTCGAGCGGCACACCCGGCGCTTCGTCCAACTCGAACAGCAGCAGGTCGGAGAGCGACGACTGCGTGCCCTCAATCTGCGACGAGAGCAGGGCCTCTTTGCGGACGTAGCTGTAGAGGAAGAGCGAGCGGTCCGGCAGCAGCACGGACACGCCATCGAGTCGTCCGATCGCGAGCACGGCCGATTCCAACGCCGTGTGCAGACGCCCGCTCAGGTCGAGTGGCGGCACCGGCGGCAGCGCGACTGGCACGAACGCTCGCACGGATTCGCCGCCGGCGCTCGTGACTTCGTATTGGCCGGTTTGGCCGCGCTGCACTGTACACTCCCGCAGTTAGAGAAGTTTTAATAGCGGATCGGGCAATTAAAATTTAGGATTCAAGTTTAAATAAAGAGAGCGCCACAAGGCAAGGCCGCCCCGCCCGGAACCGGCCATAATAGAGGCCGCTATCCCGCATGGATCCTCGATTTATCCGGAATTTCTCGATCATCGCCCATATCGACCACGGCAAGTCGACGCTGGCGGACCGCTTTCTCGAGTACACCGGCGCCCTTCAGGCCCGGGAGATGGAGGCGCAGGTCCTCGACAGCATGGACCTCGAGCGTGAGCGGGGCATCACGATCAAGGCGCACGCCGTCCGCCTGACCTACAAGGCGAAGGACGGTCAGACGTACATCCTCAACCTCATCGACACGCCGGGG
>CAZNMF010000140.1:0-6444 GCA_964573795.1 uncultured Solibacteraceae bacterium | reverse complement strand
TTGAGAACCGCGCGGTCGCCGGTGTAGCCGCACAGACGCGCCGCCATGAGCAGCACGGCGGGTCGCACGCGCTTGCCGCCGCTCATCTGCACGTACTTCCCCATCTGGGGGATCAGCTCGACGCGGGACTCGAGGTGCTTGGCGAACTCACGCTCGACGCGCGCCAGTTCGTCACGGACCGGCTCGAAGATCTGAGAGAGATCCAGGACCGATGGCGCAGGGGTGGAGGCGGAAATCGGTCGCGCGTGTGAGCTCACTGATGAAAAAACCTGCGGGAATCACACCATAGGTTCGCCGGAGTGTCAACGCGCCGTCAGTCGCGCCGAGCCCCGAACAGGCGGCGGAAATTCGCGGACACCGCCTCGCCGAGCGCCTCGGGCTCGAGCCCGCGCACGCGCGCGACCGCCTTCAGCGTCTCGGCGGTCCACGCCGGCTCGTTGCGTTTGCCACGGTACGGCACCGGCGCGAGATACGGCGCGTCGGTCTCGACGAGCAGCCGATCGATCGGCACGAACGCGGCGACCTCGCGCAGCGCGTCCGACTTGGGGAACGTCGCGATGCCCGAGATCGAGATGTAGAAGCCGACGTCCAGCGCCGCGCGCGCTTCGTCGATCGTGCCCGTGAAACAGTGCATGACGCCCCGCACGGCCGGTCCGGCGTCCCGCAGCACCGCGATCGTGTCGTCGGTCGCCTCGCGCGTGTGAATCACGACGGGCAGGTCGCGCGCGATCGCCACGTCCACCTGCGCGGCGAAGACGTCGTGCTGGATCGTCTTCGGCCCGACGTCGTAGTGATAGTCGAGCCCGATCTCCCCCACCGCGCACGCATCCACGCGCGCGATCGCGTCCTCGACGATGGTGGCGGCGTCGGCCGCGCGGCCCGCATACGCGTGGGCGCGATGCGGATGCACGCCGGCCGAGAACTGGACCTCCGGCCACGCCGCGCGAATCGCCGGCACGCGCGCGATCTCGTCAGGCTCGTCCGCCGAGAGGATGCAGAGCGCGGCCGCGATCCCCGCGTCTCGCGCCCGCGCCGCGACCGCATCGAGGTCGGCGGCGAACTTCGGATCGGCGAGATGACAATGCGAGTCGATCAACGTCCCTTCACCGCACCTTGCTGCCCGGCGCGGGCGCCTGCTCGAAGCCGAGCAGCACGGGCTTGCCGCCGTCGCCGGTGGCCGCGAGCACCATGCCGTTCGACTCGATGCCCATCAGCTTCGCCGGCTTCAGGTTCGCGACGATGACGATGGAGCGGCCGACGAGGGCGTCGGCCTCATAGGCTTCGGCGATGCCGGCGACGATCGTGCGCGTCTCGGCGCCGAGATCCACCGACAGCTTCATCAGCTTCTTCGAGCTCGGCACGCGCTCCGCGGTCAGCACTTTCGCGACGCGCAGATCGACTTTCATGAACTCGTCGATCGACAGCCGATCGTCCGTCTGCGGCGCAGCCGGGGCCGGCGGCGTCACGGGCGTCGACGCCGGAGCGGGCGCAGGGGCCTGCGGCGCGTCCTTGGGTTGTTCCGTCACAGCACTCTCCTTCGTCTTGGTCTGAACCGTCGGCGGTGCGTCCGCCGCGATGGGCTCGATGCGCGGCCACAGCGCGTCGCCTTTCGTCATCTGCCGGCTGCCGCTCGTCTGCAGCACCGCGTCGGACGTCCAGCGCAGATCGCCGGCGCGGCGCGACGGCGCGTCCAGCCGCGCGAGAATCGTCTCGGCCGATCCGGGCATGACCGGGCTGAGCAGCACCGCGGCGACGCGCGTCGCTTCGGCCGCCGTCCACAGCACCTGATCGAGCGCGGCATCCTTCCCCGCCTTGGCCAGCGCCCACGGCTCCGACGAGGCGATGTACTCGTTGGTCGCGTCGACGAGGCGGAAGGCCGTCTGACACGCGACGTCGAGCGACAGCTCGTCCATCGCATTCGCGTAGCCGCGCGTCAGCGTCTCGGTCGCCGATGCGAGCTTCTCGCCCAGCGGCGCAGCCGCGAGCCGGCCCTGGCGGTACCGCTCCGCCATCGCGGTCACGCGATTGACGAGATTGCCGAAGTTGTTCGCGAGGTCGACGTTGTACTTCTCCTCGAGCCGCGCCCAACTGAAGTCGCCGTCCGATCCGAAGACGATCTCCTTCGTCAGGAAGAGGCGCAGCGGATCGGGGCCGAAGCGCGCCGCGGCCTCGGCGGGATCGATGATCGTCCCCGGATTCGACTTGCTCATCCGCTGGCCGTCCTTCGTCATGAACCCGTGGCCGAAGATGCGCGCGGGCAGCGGCAGGCCGGCCGACATCAGCATCGCCGGCCAGATCACCGCGTGGAATCGCGTGATGTCCTTGCCGATCACGTGCAGGTCCGCCGGCCACCACTGCGCGAACGCCGCCTCGTCGGTGCCGAGCCCGACCGCCGACGCGTAGTTGACGAGCGCGTCGAACCAGACGTAGACGACGCTGCGCGGGTCGAATGGGAGCGGAATGCCCCACGACTGCCCCGCGCGGCTGACCGAGACATCGTCCAGACCGCTCTCGAGCAGCCGCAGGATCTCGTTGCGCCGCGGCTCGGGCTCGATGAACTCCGGGTGCGCGGCGAAGTGATCGAGCAGCGGCTGCTGGTACTTCGACAGCCGGAAGAAGTAGTTCTCCTCCTTCAGCCATTGCGGCTCGGACTGCGGGTGCAGCGGGCAGCGGCCGTCGACGAGATCCTTCTCCTGCTTGAAGCCCTCGCAGCCGACGCAATACCAGCCTTCGTACGTGCCGGGATAGATGTCTCCCGTCCGATGGATCCGGTTGACGATCTCCGTCACGCCCGCCTTGTGCCGCGGCTGCGTCGTGCGGATGAAGTCGTCGAACGAGATGTCCAGGCTGCGCCACGCGTCGCGGAACGCCTGCTCCATCCGATCGCAGTACGCGACCGGATCCAGCCCCGCCTCGGCCGCCTGCTTGAACACGTTCTGCGAGTGCTCGTCGTTGCCCATCAGGAAATGGACATCGAAGCCGGCCAGACGCTTGTAGCGCGCGATGACGTCGGCGGCGATCTTCTCGTAGGCCGTGCCCAGGTGGGGACGGCTGTTGACGTAGTCGATGGCGGTCGTCAGGTAGTAGCGGGCCATTGTGCGCAGGGTTGGCGATCTGCCAAACCCTGATTCTATCCTGCCGGCCTCCGGCGGCCGCTCACGGACGGTTGCGGTGTTGAAATCGGATGGACAGGAATGGCAGCGGGCCGCCGCGCGGCCGCGATTTCAGGCAGAAATCGCACACGAGATCGCACGGCGGTCGCCCTTCAGAGGGCACGTCCCTTGCACAACAGCCTCACCGGGATGGAGGCGTCGTTGTCATGACCTGTCAGTGTGTCGAGTTCGCTCACGGCCAGTGCCTGATCGAAATCGAACCGCAATTGAGCGAGACCGGGCAGACCCGCTACGTGGCCCGGATGTCCGTGCTCGAAGAAGCGGGATCGATCGTGCGTCCGCTCTTCGGACAGGACGGCCGGCGCATCAAGATTTTCGCGACGAGCGAGCGCCTCGCGATGCGCGTCGCGGTCAGCTATCTCGAAGGCCGTTTCGGCCGCCGCGCCCCGCGCGAGCAGGCCTGCGAGCTCGGCGAGTCGACCGTCGGCGTGCCGTTCGTGACGCATTGAGGGGGGCTTGAGGCCTGGGGCTCGAGGCTTGGGCTGAGAAGTTTGGCACGTAAGCCATAAGCCGTAAGACCTAAGCCTTCCCCCAAGCCCCACGCCCCAAGCCCCAAGCCTTCCCCACCGCCTCCGCCTGAATCGTCTTGACCGGAACGCCCGTCGCCTGCGCGATTCGCAGGCAATCCTCGAACTCCGGCGTCGCGCTGACGACGACGCCGTGGCGCGTGGCGATCTTGATGCGGACGGGGCCGCCGGTCGTCTCGACCGTCTCCCACCGCCGCTCGAGCGTCTCGCGCTCCACGCGCTCGACTCTGACGCCGATCGTCGTCGTCTCGCGAAACAGGGTGTCCACGATCGCCCCGCGCTTCTCGACTGGCGCGAGCACCGTCACGAGCGTGCCGGGCCGGCCCTTCTTCATCAGCACGGGCGTCAGGAACACGTCGAGCGCGCCGGCCTGAAACAACCGCTCGCTCGCCGGCGGGAAGAGCTGCGGATTCATGTCGTCGATCTCGCACTCGATCTTCAACACACGCTCGACCGGGCGATCGCCGGCCGGCACGTCGGTCCGCTCGCCGATGACGACGCGCAGCACGTTCGGCGTGTGCGGCGTGTCGCGCGTGCCCGCGCCGTAGCCAATCTGCGAGACGGACATCGCCGGCATCGCGCCGTACTCACGCGCATAGGCGGAGACGAGCAGCGCGCCCGTCGGCGTGACGAGCTCGACTTTCGGTCCGTCGCTGTAGACCGGCACGTGCTCGAGCAGACGCAGCGTTGCCGGCGCGGGCACCGGAAACCGGCCGTGCGCGATCTGCACCGTGCCGCCGCCGACGTTGAGCGGTGACGACACCACATCGTCGATGCCGAGCCACTCCATGGCAAAGACGACGCCGGCGATGTCGATGATCGAGTCGAGCGCGCCGACTTCGTGCAGATGGACCTCGTCCACGGAGATGCCGTGAATGTCCGCTTCGATCTGTGCGAGCCGGCCGAACAGCTCCACGGCCTTCGTCTTGCCCGCCGGTGACAGCGAGGAGTGACCGACGAGGTGCCGGATCTCCTTCAGCGTCCGGTGGCCGTCCGCGCCGTGGTCGTGATGCGGCCCGTCCGTGCCGTGATCGTGCGCGTGTGTCGCGGTCCGGCGGCCGCGCGATCGCGACTCCGCGTCCCGGTGCTCGATGACGTCGAACTTCGTCGCCGTGATGCCGGCGCGCACGACGCGGCTGATCTGGACGTCGTGATCGACGCCGAGGCTGCCGAGCGCCTCGCGGAGTGCGTCGAGCGGCAGACCCGCGTCGAGCAACGCGCCCAGCAGCATGTCGCCGGCCGCGCCGGAGAAACAGTCGAGATACATCACGCGCGCCATCAGAGCAGCCCCCGTTCCTGCATCGAATAGTACCGGGCATCGGCCAGGACGATGTGATCGACCAGCGCGATGCCCATCAGGTGGCCGGCGCTCTTCAGGCGGGCCGTCAGCTCGAAGTCGTCGCGGCTCGGCATGGGATCGCCGGACGGATGATTGTGGAACACGACGATCGCGGGCGCGCCGGCCATCACGGCCTCGCGGTACACGTCGCGCGGCTGCGCCGCGCTCTGGTCGACGGATCCTATCGAAATCACGCGAATCGCCATGAGCCGATGGCGCGTGTCGAGCAGGACGACGCCGAACTGCTCGACGGGCTGTCCGGAGAAGCGCGGCATCAGAAACGACGCGAGCGCGCGCGGCGATGCGAACCGCGGCCGCGGCTCCAGCGGATGGGTGAGCGTGCGCCGGCCGATCTCGATCGCGGCCTGAATCCGGCTCGCCTGCGCCGGCCCGACGCCGGCCTGCCGCAGCAGCCGCACGCGTGGAATCCGGCCGAGCCCGCGCACGCCGCCGACGCGCGCGAGCAATCCGTTGGCGACGTCGAGCGCGTCGCGGCCGGCGCTGCCGTGGCCGATGAGCACCGCGAGCAGCTCGTTGTCGCCGAGCGCCGCGGGGCCGGCCGCCTCCAGCTTCTCACGCGGGCGGTCGTGGATCGCCAGCGCGCGGATCGATCCGACGGCGAGATCGCGACGTCCGCGGCGAACGCGCGCCGGCGCTGCGTTATACTCGCGCTCACATGATGCGTCGCGTGTTGTGGCCGATCGCCGGCCTTTTCCTGCTGGCTGCGTGCTCATCTCCCCCCGAAAAAGAACGACATCAAGCTGAAGGCGCCATCGCCGCCGCGCGCGAGGCCGGCGCCGAGACGTACGCCGCCGCAGATTTGAAAGCCGCAGAGACGGCGCTCGACAAGTACACGACGGCCGTCGCGCAGCGTGACTATCGTCAGGCCCTGTCGGCGGCCGTCGAGGCGCGCGACACGGCCTATCAGGCCGCCCGTCGCGCGGCCGACGGCAAAGCCGCCGCGCGCAGCCAGGCCGAACGCCTGCTGGCCGACACGACGCGTCTGCTCGAGCTGGCGCACACGCGGCTGGCGTCCCCGGCCGGGCGCGGCGCGGCCGGCGCGAAGCTGCGGGCGGCCGCAGCCGCTGCCGAGCCGGCAGTGCAAGAAGCGCGCGCAACGGTGGCGCAGCAGGACTACGCGGCGGTCCTCTCGACGCTCACGCCAATCGAGGCCGATTTGCGGGCCGAAGTCGAGCCGCCCACGCCTCCGGCCATCCGTCGCCAACACTGATCGATCGAAATTTCCGCGTACGCCGTCTGCGGACGTTGAGATTTCCGCAATGGCGCGTTCACGCTGATTTTCGCAGCCGGCGGGCTTCAGCCCGCCGGACGGCCGCAGGGCTGAAGCCCTGCGGCAACGGTTGCATCCACTGACACACCGCGCCGACGCCGGCCCACCCCGGGA
>CAZNMF010000139.1:0-9392 GCA_964573795.1 uncultured Solibacteraceae bacterium | reverse complement strand
ACCGGCTTGCCGCCTTCCGCCACCTTCAGCGCGTCGTCAATGCGGCTCATTGAGTTTCAGGATGCCTGGTGTCGACGATCTGCCGGCGGACGTGAGACCGGCGTACTCGCGGCGACCGGTGCCGCCGGCCGCTTCGTCTCGAACCGGCAGCGCGTCTTCGAGAGGCGATGGCTTCGAAACGACCGGCGCCGCGGCTGCGGGCTGCGGGCTGGCGTGCGACGTCGGAGCAGGCGAGCTTTCCACATGCGTCTCTGGCTCGGGCGCCTCGAGTCGAAGGTCCCGGCACACTTCGGCGACGACGGTCTGATCGACCCAGCGCGTGCCCAGCCCCATGGCGCTGACCAGCGCGTTGTCGCAGATCACGTTGATCATGCGTGGAATGCCGCGCGAGTAGCCGTGGACGAGCGTGACCGCCTCGAGGCTGAACAACCGCGCCGGCTCGCCGCCGGCCGTGCGGATGCGGCTCGCGATGTAGGCGGCGGTGTCCATCAGCGTGAAGGGATCGAGCTCGCAGCGCAGCGTCACGCGCTGCTTCAACTGACGCAACGCCGGCTCGTCGAGCCGATGCGCGAGCTCTGGCTGTCCGGCCAGGACCAACGGCAGCAGCCGCGCCGACGGCGCTTCGATGTTGCCGAGCAGCCGGATCTCTTCGAGCAGCTCGGCGCTCAGCGTCTGCGCTTCGTCGACGATCAACGCCGCGGTCTTTCCGCTCTGGTGCAGCTCGAGCAGGTGCCGCTCCAGCCGATCGAGAAAGACGGCCTTGGACTGGCTGGCGTCGGGACCGAGATCGAACCGCAGCGCGAGCAGGCGCAGGAAGTCATCCGGCCGCAGGCTCGGGTTGTTGACGACGACGGCGCGGACGTGGCGGCAGCGCTCCGATCCGAGCGCCGCCTGAATCAACATCGTCTTGCCGGTTCCGGCCTCGCCAATGAGCACCGACAGCGGCCGCGCCGCGAACAGGCCGTATTGCAGCAGGCTCAGCGCCTCGCGCTGGCGTTTCGTCAGGAAGACGTACTTCGGATCCGGCGTGAGCTCGAACGGCATCTCGGTCAGGCCGTAGTAGGCGGCGTACATCCGTCAGGCCCCCACCGTGTGCAGCCGCCACCAGACGAGCACTGCGATGGCGCAGAGCACGACCGCGACGCCGCCGAGATCCATGAGCCGCGCGCGACGCGTCCTCGCCGAGCGCTCGCGCGCCGAGCTCATCATCGGGATCGACGCGAGCACGGGCAGCGACAGCGTCTGCATGACTTCTTCGGGCCCGCGGAAGCTCGTGTCGCGCAGCTCCAGCACACCGACGACGAGCAGGCCGAGCAGGAGGCCGGCGGCGGGGCCCGCGGCCATGACGGCAAGTCGCTGGCGCTGGTTGTCGGGGCGCTCGGGTCGCGACGCGGCGTCCACGAGCTGGAACTGCTCGCCGATGCGCCGACGCTCGAGGTTTGCGGCGATGATCGAGTCCTGGCGCTTCATCAGCAAATTCGCGTACGCGCTCTGCATCGTCCCGTAGTCGCGCGTGAGCTCGGTGAGCTCGGACTCGCGCGTCGGCACTGCGTCGACCTTCGCCTGGTAGTCGGCGATCTTCTGCTTGAGCTTCTCCTGCTCGGCGCGGTTCGCGTTCAGTTGGAAGTCGATGGACGCCATCTCGGCTTCGAAGCCCTGGATCCGTTTCTGCTGTGCGATCTCTGCGGGCGTGGGGGGCGGCGCGGCGGACGAGGCGGCGCCGTTCTCTGCGAGGCCAGACCGATCGGCCTGCGCTTCGTTGGCCGCACGGGTCTTCAAGTCCTCGATCAGGCGTCGCAGGTTGACGACGTCGGGGTGCGTCTCGGTGTTGCGCTGGAGCAGGAGCGTCAGGCGCGCCTGCGCGATGGCGAGCTGTTGCGTGGCGCTGAGCGTGACCGGTGCGTCAGCGGCCGCGGCCGTCGCGCCGGTCGGCTGAGGCAGAGGCGTCGCGCGCGTGTCCGCGATCTGATTCTCGAGGAACAGGCGCCGCTCCATCGCGCGATTGTCGGCCTCGTTGAGTGACTGCAATTGAAGACTGGCGCTCTGGAGCGCTTGCAGGTTGCCTTGCAACTGCGAGGGCAACTGTCCGGAGTAGGCTTTCCGGTATTCCTCCAGTTTCTTTTCCTGCTCGATGAGCCCCTGCTTCGCTTCGGCGAGCTGGGCGTCGAGGAACTCGCTCGTGCTGTTGGCCTGGTTGGTCCGATCGGTCGAGTTCTGATCGATGTACAGCCTCGCCAGGCGCTCGGTCACCTGCCGCGCCGTCTCCGGGTTGTTGCTGAGATAGCTGATGCGGAACGAGTTGACGCTGCGTCCGGTGGCTGGCGTCGTCGTGACGTCCGCGCGCATGCGATCGACCACGTCCTCCATGACCCAGGTCTGGCGTTGCTGAGGATAGAGATTCAGGTCCTGGATGATGATTTCGAGCCGCGACCGGCTCAAGATCTGCGCGGTGATTGCCGGGAGACGTTGCGCGACCGTCTCGCTGATCGTCGGCTTGACGTAGTCGTCCGGCACCTGCTGCGGCACGACGAGGATCAACGCGTCGGATCGATAGCGTTTGGGGGCGACTTTCGCGAGCGTCGGGACGAGCAGCGCGCCCAGCGCCAGCGGCACGAGGATCGCCCAGCGACGCCGGATGAGCACGTTGGCGATCTCGCCGAGCGAATATTTTCTCATGGCCATCAGCGGATATTCGTGAGCGCCAGGCCCCAGGCCCCAAGCCTCGAGCCGGCAAAGATAGCAATTCGTCTCACCGCCGTGCTCGCCCCGATCCCACGCGATTGATCGGCTGCGCGAACAGCGTCACGCCAACGCGCACGCTGTGCTGCTCGTATGCATCAGGCAAATCGGGCGTGAGCACGCGCGCACCTCGGTCGTAGGAGTAGTACACATACTCCGTGAACAGCGCGACGGATCGCGACACGGCGACCCGGAGCATCGCGTTGCCCGTCGCCGTTCTCAGACGGCCGCGTCCCTCTGCGCGCACTCTGAGCGACGTGCCGTAACGCGCGGCGGCAGAAACCTGCACGCGGCGGCCAATCACACCCGCAAGGCCCACGGTGCCCGCATCGCTGACAACGGGCTCGGTGAGCACGGCAAGGTAGTCTACGCCGCGGCGGTATCCTGCCGACATCGTCCACGTCAATTTGAACGGATAGCTGACGCCGGCGCTGCCTTGCACGAGGTATCGCCGCTGCTCGGCATGTGCCGTTTGCTCGTCATCGATTGGGACTGCCGATGTCGAACGATCGACCAGTGTCGGCGTGACGGCCACCTTGAATGTGATACGCCGGCTGACCGACAGTGCGCGAGACAGCGTGAGGCCAAGCCGCAGCTCGTGCTCTGTCGTCGCGGCGCCGGATCCGTAGCGGCCGCCGTGACGAAAGTAACCTGCGGAAAAGCTCGTGCTGCGCGACGGCGCGTGCGAGATCGTCGCGCCGGCGCGATAGCTATCTACATCGGGGCGGCTCGTCCCTCCACGGTAGTCGGCGAGGCGGTACTCCGCGGTCGCCGACACCTTCGTGCCAACGTCGCGGCCATAGCTCAGCGCCGCGCGGGACCGATACGAGTACGACTTCGCCGTGTCGATGCGGTAGTCGGGGTTCACGGGTGTCGGCGATTCCGGGTCCTCCGTCACGTCGGCCGGAAACAGCTCGTAGAGGTATGACGGCGAATAGGACGCGCCCTCGCTGACGCTGAGCGATCCCCGGCCCGGCAGGCGGAACGTGGCGCCGAGTTGTCCGCTCTGCGGACCGACGACCGTCTGTCGAAGCGCATAGTTGTATCTGGCATAGCTCGACGCGGACGCATGCAGGTCGATGGGGCCCTGGCTGTGCAGGTAGTCGGCCGAGCCCGAAAAGATGTTCGAGTAGCGGCCCACGGACAGATTGCGCGGGTGCAGCGACCGGAATTCCACCGGGACTTCGCTGTCGAGCGATTCGCTCAGCGACACCTGAAATGTCAGTCGATCCTTGGCGTCGCCGCCGGACCGCGTTGCGCCGAACAGGCCGCTTCGCGTCTGTGCCGCGGCGGGACCCGCGATCAGACCTACGCACGCCAGCGCGAGGAGGAGCCGACGCGGCGTCACCGTGTCGCACCGCGGCGGCGCCGGCCCGGCCTAGCGAACGAGGATCGTGTCGCCGGGCAGCAGCTTGATGTTCTGCCCGATGTTCTTCCCGCGGAGCACATCGTTGTAGTTGAACTTGAGCCGGCGCTCACCGCCGGCGTCGTTGCGCACGATCGTCACGTCGCCCTTGTTGGCGCCCTCGAGGAACCCGCCCGCTTCGCCCAGTGCCTGCAGTACGGTCATCTCGCTGCCGAGGGTGAACGTGCCGGGTTTCGAGACCTCACCGACGATGTAGAACTTGCGGCTGTGGATCGCCGTGACGATGACCGTCGCGTTGCCGTCGTGGACGAACTGCTCCGCGGCCTTCTTGAGCGAGGTCGCGAGCTGCTCCGGCGTCAGTCCGGCGGCCTGGATGTCGTCGATGAGCGGCAGCGAGATCTTGCCGTCAGGCCGCACGAGCACCTGGTGAGACATCTCCTTGGCCGTCCAGAAGACGACGTCGAGCATGTCTTCCGGGCCGATGACGTAGTCGCTAGGCAGCGGGACGCCCGCCGCGGTCTGATTCTGATTCTGCGCCGGCGCCGCGGGCGGGGCCGGCGTGGGGGACTGGGCGTCGACCGCCGACGGCTGCGCCAGTGCCAACGCCAGCGCGGCGACGCCCGTCAGCACGCGGAAGCTCGAGCGCCGAGCACCGGTCCGCACCGGCGCGCCGTTGAGAGATCCTCGCTGTGTAGTCATCGAAACAGACCGGTCGACAGAACGAATGGCTCGATATGGCTTCGCCCCGTCACTTACAGTTGTCGAGCTTTGCCGCGCTCGCGGCCCGAGACGAACGTGCCCGGCGTTCGGGTTGGAGAGACACCACAGGCAAACCTGGTTCCCGGTCCAAGTCGCTGCCGCTGGTGCGTGTGATCCGAAAAAGTCTGCCGATAGAAGAACTTAGGTCGCCTTTCGGAGCGCCGAAGCCGCACAATCGCTCGAGCGGCTATACCTCTCGAAAACCCGTGCGGAAACTAACACAGTGCTGGAGGGGGGTGCAACACGCATACGGGACGTCATGCCGGATTTGCGCAGGATTTACAACGCTTTCACGTCGGCCGCATCGACCGTGACGCTGACGGCCCGGGACAGCAGATCGACCGAGAGCACGAGGCGCGCGTGCTCGCCCTTCTTCACGAGCCGGCCGATCACACCCCGCAACGGGCCGTGGACCACAAGCACCGGATCGCCTTCCTTGATGAACGGCGCCGGGTCGTACTGCAACTCGCTCGAGACGAGCGTCCGCAGGCTCTCGACCTCGTGATCGGGCACTTCGGCGAGCTTGCCCGCATGCGAGATGATGCCGGCGACGCCCGGACACGTGACGACGGCAAAGTGGTCGGCTGGATCGAAGTGCGCGAAGCAGTATCCGGTGAATAGCGGCCACTCGACGGCCTTCTTGCGGTCTTTCCAGCGGCTCCAGCGGGTGACGGTCGGGAGGAAGACCTGGGGCACCCGGGTGCCGAGATAGTCGCGCACGGCCTTCTCCGCCCGTGCACGCGTGCGAACGGCAAACCACGCCTCGGCCACCCCGGACACCTCCACGGATGGATCGCCGGCTCTGATCGAGATCCGACCCGGCGACGACGTTAGAACCCGACTTGCGACGAACCGCCCACGGACAGACAGCGCCGGGGGAGGGAAGAACGGACCGGGGGAGAGATCCGCCGGCGCGCGCGCCGGTCCCGGGGGGACGGAGTGTATCTCAGATCCAGGAAAAGTTAGACGTTCGAAGCCAGAAGCCAGAAGTAACTTCCTCAAGCCTCAAGCCTCAAGCCTCAAGCCGTAAGCCGTAAGCCTCAAGCCGTTCCGCACTACCATATGGCAAGACAATAGGAGACGCGCCGCATGGGCAAGACCGAAGTCTGGCAGGGCACGCTCGCGCTGATGGTGCTGAAGACGCTCGAGACGATGGGGCCGATGCACGGCTACGGCGTCGCGCGGCGGATCGAGCAGACGAGCGGCCATCTGCTGTCCCTCAACTACGGCACGCTCTATCCGGCGCTGCTGAAGCTCGAGCAGGAAGGCTACATCCGCTCGACGTGGGGCACGTCCGAGAACAACCGCAAGGCCAAGTTCTACACGCTGACCCGCGCGGGCCGGAAGCAGACCGCGAAAGAGACCGGCGAGTGGCTGACGACGACGGAGATCCTGGCGCGGTTCCTGTCGGCGAAGGGGGAAGCATAGGCTCAGATCGACGTAGCCGTAGCCGCAGGGCTTCAGCCCTGCGGGCCCCGGAACGCGCGCGTCATGCCTCCGGCTTGGGCGGGACGACGACCCAGATGCGGCTGCGGATCGTCGCGCCCTTGCGCGAAACCTTCACGCGCAGATCGCGCAGCTTGCCATCGCGATCGCTGTCGGCCGGCTCGACGCCGAGGAGGTAGTGCGACGAGGTCTCGCGCAGCACGCGATTGAGGGCGAAGTCGCCCCCGCCCATCACGACACGGATGAGCGCGCCGCCGGATGCGCCGGAAAACTCGGAGAGCAGCCGGCCCGTGACGGCATGATCGCGGCTCGTGGAAACCGGCATCGCGTTGGTCTTGCGCGTCTCGGCGGCCATCTGCCGCCACGCGCTCATGTCGAGGTGCAGCACGTAAATCGTCGTGTTGGTTGCCGCGGCGTCCTGTCCCAGCTCTTTCGCGAGATCGCCGACGTCGGGCCGTCCGCCGGGCCGATCCGTCGTCGGAATGCCCGCGCTGAACATCACCATCGTCTTGCGGCCTGGCTCGACGGAGAGCAGCCGAATCAGCGCGCGCAGGCCGTTGAGGCCCTCGGTCGCGCGGCCTTCGAGATAGAACGCCAGCGATTGCGCCTCGGTCTGAATCTCGTCGACGCAGCGGACGTCGGTGCCGCACTCGCGCTGCTGCACGCGGCGCGTGACGCTGCCTTCGTTGCCGGCCAGCGCCGGTGCGCCGGGGACGGGCCCGGGGCCCTGCGGACGTCCGAGGGCGCTCACGCGCGATTGGGTCGTTTCCGCTGTGATGTCGATGATCTCGGACGGCGTCAGGTTGAAGCTGCCCGGCATCTGTTGCGTCACTCCGACGATCGTGTCGACGGCCGCGCTGACTGCGGCGTGATCGATCGTCGGCTCGACGCGCGCGCCGACGGGGAACGTGTAGAGGCCGACACGGTCGGCGGGCTGGAGGCGGCGGATGAACCCGCGCGCGGCTGCGACGACGTCGCGCGACTCGCCGACGGTGAAGCTGTCGACGTCGAACACGAGCACGTACGTGCGCGCCGCGTCCGAGCGATCGAGCCACTGGTTCGTGGCTTGCGGCCCGGGCGCGACGGCCGCCGTGCGATCGAGCGATCGGCCGTCGACGGTGGTGCTCTCGATGAAGTCTGCGGAGACGACGCGGCGGCGGTGGCCGCTGATGGTGACGTCGAAGTCGCCCGGCGCCAGGGCGCGAATAGGCGTGCCGTCCTTGTCGACGACCTGGACGTCGACGGCGATCAGGTCGACGGCCGCGCGGAAGGTCGGCGTCTGGCCCTGCGCGAGCAGGCGCAGCGAGACGCCGAGGGTCAGGAGGACCACTCCCAGTCCAACGCGTCTCGCTTGCCGGTGCATGGCTGTGTGCGCCGCTCCAGGCGGCGCTCGCTCGATTCTAGCTCTCGCTGGCCTTGGCCTTCCTGACGGCGGCCCAGCGCTTCTTCTGCGCCGCGGCGATGCGGGCGCGGGCCTCGGCGGACATCGTGCGCTTGCGTCGTCCTTTGCGCGCCGGCGCTGCGCTCGACGCCGCGCCGCCTCCGCTGGCCGCCTTCCGTTGCGCCCATGCGGCGCGCAGCTTCGCGCGCGTTGCCTCCGAGATGCGATAGCCCTTGGGACGCCCGCCACGACGTGCGCGCACCGGCGCGCCCGCGGGCGCGCTGGCGCGGGCGCGGCTCGGCGCCGCCACCGCTTCACCCACGTCTGCGAGCATCTTGCTCGCGCGATCGACGACGAGGCGGATGTCCGCGACGATCTGCGCGTGCTGCTGACGCCACGCGGCGACGCGCTCGCCGATGTGGTCCAAGGCGACGCCCAGCGTCTTGGCCGTGCTCGTGCTCGCGTCCGTGGACGCTGATCTCTCTTTTGCCACTGCGACCTCCGAATTGGACTAACGAGAAGCAAGTATATCCCGCCTGTCCATCGGTAGGTCGTATGTTTTTCATAGTTAATAGGCCGGTGTCCGGTAATCTCGGGTGGAGTTAAAACCCCTGGGTTTGGACAGCCGGGATAGATGCCATCGCACGGGCGATCACCACGTCCGATGACCAGCCCGCGGCGCGCATCTCGCGCACACCCGTATCGCCGTCGGACTTGCTGAGCTTGTGGTTCGGCGACTTCATCACGAGCGCATGATGCGCGAAACGCGCGGGCGCCGTGCGGCCGATCAGACGTCCGAGCGCGATCTGCAGGCCCGTCGACTCCAGCAGGTCGCGGCCGCGAATGACGAGATCGACGCCCTGTTCGTGGTCGTCGACCGTTACCGCGAACTGATACGTCCAGTTGCCATGACGATCGCGGATGACCACGTCGCCGTGCTCGCGCGCCGGACGCTGCTCGCACGGCCCGCACAGCGCATCGTCGAAACGCTCGACGGTGTCGTCGATGCGCACGCGCCACGCGACGCCGTCGACGGGCGCGAGGCCGCGGTCGCGGCACGTGCCGGGATACACCGGCGCGCCCGGCACGGGCGCATTGTCGCTGCGCGCACGGGCAAGATCCTGCCGCGTACACGTGCAGCCATAGACGAGGCCGCGCGCGATCAGATCGCCGGCCACGCGACGATAGATTGCCTCACGGTCGCTCTGACGCGACTCGCACGGGCCATGCCGGAACGCGCTGGTGGGATAGCGATCGGGCACGAAGCCGAGCCAGTCGAGATCGTCGAGGATCGCGCGCTCGTACTCCGGCCGCGCGCGCTGGCGATCGTGGTCCTCGATCCGCAGCAGCACCTCCGCGCCCTGCCGTCGTCCCCACTGCCACACGTACAGCGCGTTGACGACGTGTCCAAGGTGCAGATAACCGGTCGGCGCGGGGGCGAAGCGGGTGGGCATGGGCTTGGGGCTTGGGGCTTGGGGCGCGGGGCTTGGGACTTACGGCTTGTGGCTTGCGACTTACGGCTTTGGCTTACGGCGAACGGCTTGTGGCTTACGGCTTACGGCTTACGGCGAACGGATGTAGGCCGGGCCTTCAGGCCCGGCGCGTCGCCCCAAGCCCCCAGCCCCCAACCCCAAACCCCCCACACCCCCATCCCCCCGCCCCGGCCACCAAGCGCCCCCACACCGCGCTACACAACGCCAA
>CAZNMF010000138.1:0-4137 GCA_964573795.1 uncultured Solibacteraceae bacterium | reverse complement strand
CGAGCACGTCTTGGTCTTCGTGTTGTAGTTGCCGCACTTGAGGGTCACCCAGTCGGCCGTGATGTCCTTGCTGCCCGGCAGGAAGTCGGACCACGCGTCACCCGGCACCGTGCCCGGCGTCTTCCAGACGACGTCGAACTGTCCGTCGGCGCGGACCTCGCCGATGTAGACCGGCTTGGTGATGTGGTGGTTCGGCAGCAGCGTCGCCGTGCCGCCCGTCAGGTTCGGCGTCGAGAGCCCCGGCAGCGCCGCCAGGACCTTCTCAACGTCGGTCGTACCGGCCTTCTGCACGGCCTTCACCCACAGATTGAAGCCGATGTAGTGCGCTTCCATCGGATCGTTGGTCGTGCGCTTCGGATTCTTGATGTAGGCGTGCCACTGATCGATGAACGCCTTGTTGGCCGGCGTGCTGATCGACTCGAAGTAGTTCCACGCCGCGAGGTGGCCGACGAGCGGCTTGGCGTCGAGGCCCGAGAGCTCTTCCTCACCAACCGAGAAGGCCACGACCGGAATGTCCTCGGCCGAGATCTTCTGGTTGCCGAGCTCTTTGTAGAACGGCACGTTCGCGTCGCCGTTGATCGTCGAGACGACCGCGGTCTTCTTGCCCGCCGAACCGAACTTCTTGATCTCGGACACGCGCGTCTGCCAGTCGGAGTGGCCGAACGGCGTGTAGTTGATCGAGATGTCCGCCGCCGCGACGCCCTTCGCGAGCAGATACGCCTCGAGGATCTTGTTCGTCGTGCGCGGATAGACGTAGTCGGTGCCCTCGAGCACCCAGCGCTTCACGCCGACGTCCTTCATCAGGTAGTCGACGGCGGGAATCGCCTGCTGATTCGGCGCCGCGCCCGTGTAGATGACGTTCTTCGACGACTCCTCGCCCTCGTACTGGACGGGATAGAACAGCAGGCCGTTGTCCTTCTCGAAGACCGGCAGCACGGACTTGCGCGAGACGGACGTCCAGCAGCCGAACACGACGGCGACCTTGTCCTTTTCGAGCAACTGCGCGGCCTTCTCGGCGAAGAGCGGCCAGTTCGACGCGGGATCGACGACGACGGCCTCGAGCTTCTTGCCGAGCAGCCCGCCCTTCTTGTTCTGTTCGTCGATGAGCATCAGCACGGTGTCCTTCAGCGTCGTCTCGCTGATCGCCATCGTGCCGGAGAGGGAGTGCAGGATGCCGACTTTGATCGTCGCCTGCGCGGCGGACACCTTGAGATAGGCGGCCGAGGCGATGAGCAGCGCCGCGACCAGCCAGACCTGTCTACGCTTCATAGTGTGCAGCTCCTTGAATTTCGACGTTCAAAAATTCGACGTTCGACGTTGGAAATGCCTACATCTGGATCTGGAGACCGACGCCGTACGTGTTGCTGTTGGTCTTGACGGCGGAGAACGTGGTGTTCCGATAGAAGAACATCAGGCGCGCGTTGAACTCCTTCAGGATGTAGTTGACGTTGATCTCCGTCGTCTTCTGGTCGTAGTCGGGATCGGCGTCGCTGAGGCCCTTGCTGAAATTCGCTTTGGCGAACTTGCCGAGGAGCTGGAACGTGCCCATGCCGGTCGTCGGCTTCGGAAAGAGGTACGCGCCGAGCACGTAGCCGCCCTTGCTGTTGCCGTAGTGCGAGTCGTAGCCGCCGAGCTTGTCGTAGGCCGCGAACTCGGCCTCGACCGAGACCGTGCCTCCGCCGCCGAGCTTCTTCTCGAGCAGGAAGTCGCCGTTGCCCGCGGTGTTGCCGTCCTGCGCCTGGATGGCGCCGCCGATCGCGAGCAGGTTCTTGCCGCCGTAGTAGGTGCCGTTGAGGTAGTAGCCGTCCTCCGGATCCCAGAGGTCGACCTGCGCACGCGCGGCGACGAGGACGTCGGTGTTGCCCGTCAACGACGGGCCGTCGAACAGGCCGCCCGACAGCTTGACCTTGCCGAACTGGCCCCAATAGAGCACGCCGTTGTCGCGGCCGACGGCGACGAACGGATAGCCGTCCTGCACGCCGTCCGTGTAGACGCCCCACTGGTTCGAGTAGTACGGCCCGTAGAGATTCGCGCGGTCGCTGGGCGGGAGGAAGCGGCCCATCCAGATGTTGACCTTGGGCGACACGGCAATCTGCGCCGCCGCGTCGAGCACGCCGATGTTGTTCGTCGCGCCGTTGTACTCCGTGTTGAACATGAACTTGATGTTGTCGGTCGGCGCGCCGTTCACGTAGAGCCGCGCGCTGTTGACGAGGAAGGACGCGGTCGTGTCGCCGCCGTCGGGCGACGTCGCCGCGAAGCTGGTCTGCAGACCGGCGCCGACCGAGACCGGCGGGGCCGTCTGCGCCCGGGCGGACGCAGCGGTCAGCAGCAGCGCACCCGCGAGGGCCGCGGGCAGAGCGGATCGAGAACATCGGGCCGGCCGATCGCCGACACGTCGATTGCGCATGAGAGGTCCCTTCGAGGAAGCGGCGCGCGAGCGCCGTGTGGATGAATGCGTGCCATGGATGCCGAGTCCGCGGCTTGCGCGCGGACGGATGGCGCAAGTGCAAGCGACGCTCCATGGCCCGCGAAGGCCCGATCGCGGAATTTCCTCGGGAAATCGCGATCGCTCGCACATCAAGCGTTGGACAAAAATGTCTATGGCGCCGAGCACTTCAACAGCGATGTCGAAGCGTGCGGTCGCGGCGGCCGGCCACGGACGCGCGCGTGACGCGAGAGGCACCGCGCCGCAGGGAGATCGAGCGCCACGCCGATCGGCGCGCGCGCGTCAAGGCACAGAAATGTCTATGAGTGAGGTCAGCCCAACACGGCTGTCGTCAGTCGCGCGGCGGCACCGGCGCTGGCGCCGGCGCGCGGCGCTTGACCGCGATCGTGATGCCGAGCGCGAGCCCGACGACCGAGCCGATGGCCGCGCCGATCTCCTGGCCGCGAATCAGCCGGCCCGTCGCGTAGCTGATGACGTCGGGAATCTGGACGAGCGCCTGAATCTGCGTGCCTTGCGGGAGGCCGCCTGGCGCGGTGTACCACGATAGAGCCGGCGGGACGATGTACGAGGCGAGGACAATGCCGATGAGCGCCCCGAGCAGCGTGAAGATGATCGCGGTTTTCACGGGCACATTATGAGGGCATTTCAGAATGGCCAAGAACGCCGCAGGACAACTCGATGACGCCGGCGGACCCGCCAGTCCCGATCCATCCCTGGTATCAGGACCGGCGGAGCCGGCTCGAGCGCTGGCTCATCCGGCCAGCGGTCGCTTGAGGTCGACGAGGTTGATCTCCCGCTCGCGGCGCGGGCGCGCCACGCGAGGATTCGGCGTCGCACGCAGCGCGACGGCGATCTGCCGCTGCGCTTCCGCAGCAATCCGCCGCTGCTTCTCCCGCTCGTACCGCGCCTCGTCGCGCGTCGAGTCCCACGTCCGCGTCGCCTGCGGCGCGGACGCCATGACGGGCTCACGCCAGCCGCACGACGCGCACACGACGTGCGCCGGCATGCCGCCGGTCTTCGGGGTGATGACCGTGTGGCGATGCCGGCACCAGAAGCGGCGCAGCGATCGCCAGAGCGTAGTGCCTTGCTGTTCGATGATTGCAGTTCCAGACGCCATAAGTTGGCAATCTGAACGCGCAACTTCGATACCACTCCCGGCCGATCCCCCAAGGGTCGCGGCCACGATGACTTAGCGGCGCATCGCCAGTGTTGTAACGAAAAGAGTCATCCCAAAAGAAGACATCGCTCTTCGCTTCAGATGCCTACTGCCCCGCTTTCAGCGCAAACGCCACGACGCCGTCGCTCGCGACGGGGTTGTTGAAGTATCCGCCGCCAGTCGCGGCAATGACGACGTACTGACGGCCGTCGCGGCCCTGGTAGGTCATCGGCGTGGCCTCGGCGGCGGCGTCGAGCTTGACGGTCCACAACTCCGTCCCTGTCTTCGCGTCGAACGCGCGGAACCGGCTGTCGTCGGTTGCGCCGACGAAGACAAGCCCGCCCGCCGTGGCGATCGTCCCGCCGTTGCCCGGACGTCCGGTCTTCTGCTTGTCCGCGGGCAGACTGTCGGTGACACCCAGCGGCACCCGCCACACGAGCTCGCCCGTGCTGACATCGACCGCCGTCAACTGTCCCCACGGCGGCTGCTGACAGGGAATTTGTTGCGGATCGCTGCCCTGGCGAATGCTGAAGCG
>CAZNMF010000137.1:0-15254 GCA_964573795.1 uncultured Solibacteraceae bacterium | reverse complement strand
GAGGGCACGAGCCGGTCCTATCGCGAGATCGGCATCTCCGACGGCCATCATCCGTGCACGCACCACCAGGGCAAGCCGGATCTGATGGAGAAGGTGACGCGCATCAACGAGTACCACACGGCGCAGCTCGCCGGCTTCCTCGGCACGCTGAAGTCGATGAAGGAAGGCGACTCGAACGTGCTCGACAACTCGATGATCGTCTACGGCGCCGGGCTCTCGGACGGCAACCGGCATCTGCACGAGGATCTGCCGACGCTGCTCATCGGCCGCGGCGGCGGCTACTTCAAGCCGGGCCGCCGCATCATCTACCGGCGGGAAACGCCGATGTGCAATTTCCATCTCACGCTGATGGATCGCATGGGCGTCCACGTCGACAATTTCGGTGACGCGTCCGGCCCGCTCGATCCCGCGAGCCTGACCTAACGTCCACGCGGAGCGCGACGGCATGCAAGCGGGACGCGGCACCGCCAAGCCGCCAATCGGCATCGCGCTCGAGGGCGATCTCGGCGCACGCATCGACGCCTTGCTCGCGATTGCGATGCTGAACGGCTTCGCGTCGAAGGGCGACGCGCGCAAGATCGCGATCTGCATCTCGCGCGCGAGCCTGAAAGCCGCGCAGCTCGCCGACGTCGCCGTCGCGTTCTACAGCAGCCGTCCGCTTCCCGGCCCGGGCGGCGCGGTGGGCGGCAATCCCGACAGCCTCATCGGCATGCCCGACGGCGCCACGTTCACCACCGACAATCCGCCGCTCGCCGCCATCCTCGCGCAGAAGACGGCCGAGGGCACGCCGCAATATCAGAGCCCCGTCACGGATACGCTCGACACGGCCGACGACGCCGTGCTGATCCGCAACATGCTGCTGGCCCAGAACGACGGCAACGCAGCGGTCGTGCTCGCCGGGCCGGCGTCCGGACTCGCGCGCCTGCTCGCCCTCTACGGCGCCAAGCCTCAGATCGCGACGAAAGCCGCGCGGCTGGTCGTGGCCGTCGGCGCGTTTCCGTCGGGACAGCCGGACGCGGCGCTGGCGAGCGACGTCGCCGCCGCGCGCAAGGTGTTTGCGGAGTGGCCGACGCCGATCATCGCGGCCGGCGCCGAGCTCGGCGCCGCGCTGCCGTATCCGGGCGCGAGCATCGAGTCCGACTTCGGATGGTCGAAGGCGCATCCGCTCGCGGACGCGTACCGCGCGTTCAAGCCGATGCCGTACGACGCGCCGGCGAGCGCGCTCGCGGCGCTGCTCTACGCCGTGCATCCCGACGAGGGATTCTTCACGCTGTCCGACCCGGGGACGATCTCGGTGCTCGACGATGGCCGGACGCAGTTCGCTGCGAGCCCGGAGGGCAAGCATCGATATCTGATTGCGGATCCGGCGCAGGCCGATCGCGTGATCAAGCTGTATCGCAGCCTGGTGTCCGCGCCGCCCGCGCCGCGTCCCACGCGCGGCGGCCGTGGCAATGCCGCGGCCCAGCAGCAGCAACAACAGCAGCAGCAACAGCAACAACCGCCACAACCGCCGGTCGGAGCACCGAAGCCGGGCGAGAACAAACCGCCAACGCCGTGAGCGGACGGAGACACACGTGCGTCTGAAGCTCAGCACTCTCATCATCGGAACCGCCGTCGCCGTGCTGTGTCTGGCGGTCGGCATCAAATCGCAGGCGCCGGCCGCGCCCGTAAAGAAGCCCGCGACGGCGTCGTCGCCGGCCGCGCCGCAGCCGAAGTCCACGGCGCCCGTACGGCAGGCCGCGTCTCAGACGCCTCGTCAGATCGCGGCAGCCGAGCCGGCGGCGCCGAAGCCGGCCGTGCCCACGCACCCGGACGCGGCGGCGTTCCGCGCAGCGACCGAAGCGCTGTTCGACGGCACGTGCGGCGATTGCCACAACGAGTTCGAGCTCGCCGGCGATCTCGATCTCGGCCCGTACTACGAGGTCGGGACGCTCACGTCCGACCGCGACACGTGGGAGAAGATCCTCGCGAAGCTGAAGGCGGGCGAGATGCCGCCCAAGGACATCGAGCGGCCGGACGAGCAGATCAAGCAGCTCGTCGCGTTCTTGGACAACGAGCTCGATCGGCAGGATGCGCTCGTGCCGCCCGATCCGGGCCGCGTCACCGCGCGCCGGCTGAACCGGACGGAGTACACGAACACGATTCGCGATCTGCTTGCGATCGATTTTCGCGCCGACAAGAACTTCCCGACCGACGACTCGGGCGAGGGCTTCGACAACATCGGCGACATCCTGACGGTGTCGCCCGTGCTGATGGAGAAGTATCTGACCGCGGCGGCGCGCATCGCCGAGCGTGCGATCGCGGCCACGCCGCTGCCGAAGCCCGTCGAGGTCGAGTACAGCCTGCGCTACAAGAACCTGCGGCGGCTCGATCCGAGCAACGTCGAGGCGACGCATCGCTTCGACTTCGACGCCGACTACGACCTGCGCATCGGTCTCCCCGGTCAGCGCGCCGACGACGCCGCGCCGGTGACGCTCGGACTCTGGATCGACGGCAAGCTCGCGACGACGAAGACCATTGAGACCAAACCTTCCGGCCTCGTCTATTTCAACCCGTATTCCGAGGAACAGATCCGCGTGCCGGTGCCGGAAGGCGACCACACGCTGCGTCTCGGGTTCATCGACGACGCGTTCGTCAAGACGCTGGCGAAGGACGACGTCTACAAGGACAAGATCAACAAGTGGATCGGCACGGTCACGATCGTCGGGCCGTTCGCGCCGACGGATCCGAAGCCGAGCCGGACGAAGATCCTGATCTGCGATCCGAAGACCGGCGCCGTCTGCGTCGACAGGATCCTGTCGACGCTCGCGCGACGCGCGTACCGGCGGCCGGTGACGCATGCGGAGGTCTCGGCACTGACGCGCTTCGTCCAGATGGCGAAGGCCGACGGCGCGTCCACCGAGGAGGGCATCGCGCTCGCGATTCAGGCGATGCTCGTGTCGCCGAACTTCCTGTTCCACATCGAGCACGATCCGAACCCGACGGATCCGACGGCCGTGCACCGCATCTCGGACGTCGAGCTGGCGTCGCGGCTCAGCTACTTCCTCTGGAACTCGATGCCCGACGACGAGTTGCTGTCGCTGGCGGAACGCCGCCAACTGCACGTGCCGTCGGTGCTCGAGGCACAGGTCACGCGCATGCTGGCCGATGCGAAGTCGTCGGCGATGGCCGAGAACTTCGCGGGACAGTGGCTCGAGATCCGCAACCTCGACAGCATCAAGCCGGATCCGCAGAAATTCCCGGCGTGGGGGCCCGAGCTGCGCGACGCCATGAAGACCGAGACGCGGATGTTCTTCGACGAGATCCTCCGCGAGAACCGGCCGATCAGCGAGTTCCTCGACGCGCGATACACGTACCTGAACGAGTTCCTCGCCGGCTACTACGGGATCGAGGGCGTGAAGGGGCCGGAGTTCCGCCGCGTCGAGCTGACGACCGATCAACGCGGCGGCGTGCTCGGACAGGGCAGCGTGCTCGCCGTCTCCAGCTATCCGACGCGCACGTCCGTCGTCATTCGCGGGAAGTACATCCTGCAGAACATCCTCGGCGCGCCGCCGCCACCGCCGCCGCCGAACGTGCCCGCGCTCGACGAGGCCGCGGTCGGCACGGCCGCGTCGCTGCGGCAGCAGATGGAGAAGCACCGATCGAATCCGATCTGCGCGTCGTGCCACTCGCGCATGGACCCGCTCGGCTTCGCGCTCGAGAACTACGACGCGGTCGGCAAGTGGCGCACGCAGGACGGCGCGTTTCCCGTCGACGCGAGCGGCGTGCTGCCGAACGGCAAGTCCTTCTCGAGCCCGGCGGAGATGCGCGTCATCCTCAGCGGCATGCTGCCCGACTTCGCGCACTGTCTGACGGAGAAGATGATGACCTACGCGCTCGGCCGCGGCCTCGCGCGTTACGACCGGCCGACGGTCAAGGCCATCACGAAGCGCCTCGCGGCGGAAGGCTACGGATTCCGGACGCTCGTCATGGAAGTCGTGAAGAGCCTGCCGTTCCAGTCGCGCCGCGGCGAAGCCGTCGCGCCGCCAAAGACATTGCAAACGGCGAGCCGGTGAAGGTGACCCCGGACCTGAAGGTCCGGGGCTCCGAAGATCAGCCTTTCGGAGCGCCGGACCTTCAGGTCCGGCGTACCTACTTGATCGAAATCCCCGCTGACAGCACGAGCAGCCGCGACCGCTGACGTCCCGGATAGGTGATCGTCGGATCTTCCGGCCGCGTCAGATAGAAGCGCATGTCGAAGCAGAACGCGAGGTGCGCGGTGTTGAACCACCGCGCGCCGGCGCCCATGTTGATCGTGCGCTTGCGCGGCGCGGGATCGTCCGGGGCCATGTCGCGCTGATAGCTGGCGAAGCTGAGCGGGCCCATGCCCGCGCTCAAATAGCTCCAGCCCTGGCGATGGCCGAAGTTGAAGGAGATCTGCGGCGAGAGTCCCATTAGCCGCTGCACGATCGGCAGGCCGGTAGGATCGCCGGTCGTCTCGTCGTGCGCCTGCTTGCTGGCGCGCGCCACGATGCCTTCCGCGCCGATGCCGAGCGCGAAGCCCTTCGTGCGAAGCGGATAGACGTGGATGCCGGCCACGCCGCCGAATCCGCGCGAAGGTAGATCGGTCGGCTGGACGCCGAGTCCTTCCGCCGTCACGGGATCCTGCCCGAAGCCGCTGTAGAAGCCGCGCAGATCGAACGCGAATCGGCCAATCGGTTCCGTCGGCTGCTGCGCGTGAGCGAGGACGGGTGCGCACAACAGCGACGTGACGATCAAAGCGAAGACACGCATCTCAGGGAGCGTACAACAAGACCCGCGGGGCTGAAGCCCCGCGGCTACGACTCCACGAACACGCGCGCCGTTTTCGTAGGGGCGGCCCCCTGTGGCCGCCCGCTCAACGGATCATCGTCTTTGCGAGCGCGATGGCCTCGTCGAGCGTCCTGACCTCGCCGTCCATTTGCTTTTCGTAGACGGCCTTCAGGATCTCGCCGACGGCGGGCCCGGGCTTCAGGCCCAGCTCGAGGAGATGCCGACCCATGAGGATCGGCGCGGGTGGGGCGTGCTCGATCCCGAGCGTGCGCGCGCGCTCGAGGAACCAGTCCATCGCAGAGCAGTCGAACGCGCCGCCGCGGCCGTGACAATCGGCTTTCGCGAGCCGCGCGAGCAGCTCGAGATCGACCTTGTGCGCGAGCCGCCGGAACGCGCCGTCGCTCACGGGCTTCGGCGCCTTGAAGAACGCGCTGGGCTTGAGGTGCTGCGCGACGAGGCCGAGCACGGCATGACGCACGTCGAAGCCATCGAGCGAGTGCAGATTGAGCGTGTCCAGCACGCGCGTCGACGGCTCCACGCCCGCCTCTTCGTGGCCCGGCGATCGCCATCGCCCGTCGATCATCGCCGTTGTCTGCGGCTTCGCGATGTCGTGGCAGAGCGCCGCGACCATGATCGCGACGGCGGGGCCGCGCTCGAGATCGCCGATGCGCTGCCGCGCCTGATCGACGACCATCAGCGTGTGCGTCCAGACGTCGCCTTCAGGATGCCACTCGGGATCCTGCGGGCACGTGGCGAGCGGAACGAGATCCGGGAAGAGCGCCTGAATGACGCCGATCTCCGACGCGAGCGCCAGGCCGATCGACGGACGTGCCGCCTGCAGGAACAGCTTCTCGAGCTCGCCCCAGATGCGCTCGGCCGGCAGATCGTCGAGCGGGATCGTACGGCACAGCGCCTTCGTGGCCTCGTCGACGGTCAGCTCGAACCGCGCGGCGAACTGCAGCGCGCGCAGGACGCGCAGGCTGTCGTCACCAAATGTGCGCGCGTCGACGACGCGCAGGATCTTCGCGGCGAGATCGCGCGCGCCGCCGAACGGATCGATGACCTCGCCGGTGAGCGGATCCATCGACATCGCGTTGATCGTGAAGTCGCGCCGGCGCGCGGCGTCTTCGAGCGACAGGAACGGATCGCCGTCGACGACGAAGCCCTTGTGGCCGCGGCCGGTCTTCGACTCGCGCCGCGGCAGCGACACGTCGACGTTCGCGATCTTGAAGACCGTGAAGCTCTCGCCGACCGTGTCCACACGTCCGAAGCGCTCGACGATCGCGCGCGCGCGATCCGCCGGGAGGCCGAAGACCTCGACGTCGGCGTCCTTCGACGTCCGGCCCAGCTGCGCGTCGCGGACCCATCCGCCGACGAGCAGCGCGCGTCCGCCCGCCTCGCGCACGGCGCGCGCGAGATCGACGACGAGATCAGGAACGGGAGGCGCCATCCGCACCGGCTCGCGCGTGCCGTCGCCGGCGGCCGAATCGCTGCACGACGCGATCGGCCTTGGCCGGAGCGACGGCCCCGAGGACGGACAGCCACCAGGCCTTCCGCAGAGGATAGACTTCGGCCTTCGGCGCGATCACGCAGCGCACGATCGCGCGCGCGACGTCCTCGGCCGACTGGCTCGGGCCGTGGCCGCTGGTCTCGTGGCCGAAATCGCGCGTGATCGCGTCGCGGAACTCCGTGCGCGTCGACACCGGCAGCACGACCGACGCGTGGAACGGCGTGCCGACGAACTCGGCGCGCAGCGACTCGATGAACGCGACCTGTCCGGCCTTCGTCGCGGCATACACGCTCGATCCGCCGACCCCGCGCCGGCCGACGATCGACGACACCGCGATGATGTGCCCGTGTCCCTGACGCCGCATCGCGATGAGCGCCGCGTGCGCCGCGTACAGCGTGCCCATCAGGTTGACGTCGACCAGCCGTCGCATGGCGTCCGTCGACGTCTCGTCGAGCGCGCCGTGATAGCCGATGCCGGCGTTGCAGATCATCACGTCGAGACGCCCGCCGACGTCGACGGCGTGCGCAACCAGCGCCTGCATGTCGGCTTCGTTCGTGACGTCGCCGGGGCACGCGACGATGCGCCCGCCGCCGCCGACGGGCGCGCTCGCGAGCGCATCGAGCCGATCGCCGCGGCGCGCCGACGCGATGACCGTCGCCCCCTCGGCCGCGAGCTGCTGCGCGACGGCGCGGCCGATGCCGGCCGACGCGCCGGTGATGGCGACTATGCGTCCCGCCAGACGGCTCATGCGTCCGCGCCTCGATCTTCGCGGAACAGGCTCTTCAACACGAACCCGACGTTGGCCGGCCGCTCGCCGAGCCGACGCATGAAGTACGGGAACCATTCCTTGCCGAACGGCACGTACACGCGAAACGGATGGCCCGCCGCCGACAGCGACGCCTGCAGATCGCGGCGAATGCCGTAGAGCATCTGGAGCTCGAAGCGGCTCTTGTCGATGTGCCGTTCCTCGGCGAACCGGCGGGCGGCGTCGATGATGGCGGGATCGTGCGTCGCGATCGCCGGATAGACGCCCTGGGCGAGGAGCGCGCGCATCAGCACGAGATACTGCGCGTCCACGTCTTCCTTGGTCTGGAACGCGACGTCCTTGGGCTCGCGATAGGCGCCCTTGACGAGCCGCACGCGCGCGCCCAGCTCGTTCAGCCGCGTCACGTCGTCCGGCGATCGGCGCAGGCACGACTGAATCACGACGCCCATGTTGCGATAGCCGATGCTCCAGAGGCTCTCGAAGATCTCCAGCGTCTCGGCCGTGTGCGCCGAGCCCTCCATGTCGATGCGGATGAAGAAGTCGGACTCGTTCGCGGCCTCGAGAATGCGGCGCAGATGATCGGTCGCCGTGGCGCGGTCGACGTCGAGGCCGATCTGCGTCAGTTTGACCGACAGGTTGCGGCTGATGCCCGCGGCCGCGGCGGCCCGCATCGTCTCGATGTAGTCCAGCGTCGCGGCCAGCGCCGGCTCGATCGCCGTCACGCGCTCGCCGAGATGATCGAGCGTGACCATGCGTCCCTGCCGCTCGATCGCCTGCGCCGCGGCGATGGCCTCGGCCAGCGTCTCTCCCGCGACGAAGCGCCGCGCGAAGCTGTTCGGGCGCCGCATGCCGTAGCGCGACGCGACGCGCTTGAGCATCGTGCTGCCGGCGAGCATCGAGAATGTCGCCTTCGACAGGGTCGCGATCATCAGTGCGTCGTCCTGCGCGGCGTCAGCAGATGCTGGATCGTCCGCGCGTAGTAGCGCAGGACGATGCGATCGCGCACGCGGACGCGGTGCCGCTCGACGACGATCACGCCGCGCTCCTCGAGGCGCGCGACGCCGTCGTCGACCGCCTGGCGGCCCGTCTTGACCGCGAGGTTCGCGCCCCCTGCCGAGAGCAGGCCGAGCAGATCGTCGATGCGCGCCTGCAGCTCGCCGAGCGGCATCTGCGGCCGGCACATCGCGGCGACGAGCGCCGTCGGCAGTACTTTGTACAGGCGGCCGATCTCGTCGTGGACGCGATGGACGAGCGTCACGAGATCGCGGCGCGACTCGGGATCGACGTTCGACAGCGGCACGGGCGAGCCGAACGTGACGAAGGCGCGTCCGCGGAAGCCGACCGCATGGCGGATCATCTCCGCGAGCTCCTGGCTGAACGGCCGCGATCGTTTCTTCAAGGCCTCGCGCGAGATGATGCGATCCTCCAGCGTCAGGTCGTACGCGATGGCCATCGGCATCAGCACGATCTGCGCGCGATCGGCCGCGAGCGCGGCCTGGAACAGGCCGGTCTTGAACGGCTTCAGCTCGCCGCTGTAGCTGCGGCCGCCCTCGGCGTAGTAGAGCAGGTCGCGGCGCTTGAGCAGCTCGGCGACGTACGCGCGCAGCGTGGCGAGATACAGCGGATCCTTGCTGTTGCGTCGCAGCGGGAGCGCGCCGGTCACGTGGCGGTGAATCAGACCGAGCGGGCCCGTGAACAGGTTGATGCCCGCGGCCGTGACGGGTGGGCGCACGCCATTGTCGTCGAGGACGAGCGGCTCGATCAGATAGTCGAGGTGGCTCTTGTGATTCGAGACGTAGACGACGCGGCTGTGCCGCGTCGCGTCGATCGCGCGGTCGACGTGCTCGCTGATGCGCTTGACCTTGCGGAGGATCGGATAGAGCGGGTGTTGTAACGCGCGATAGAAGCGATACCGCTGCGTGGTGCGCAGCTCCTCGAGATAGCCCTCGATCCGCTGCCGCGCGTCCTCGTCCGGCCCGCCCGCGTCGCCGCGCAGGTACTTGGCGACTTCATCGCGAGCCAGGACGGCCTGCGTAATCTCGTCCGGCCTCACGGTGTCCGAACTATAGCAGAGCGTGACGCGGCCGATCGGCGTCAGCCGGCCATCGCGTCGACGATCGCGCGGCCGAGCTCGTCCGTCGAGGCCGTGCCGCCGAGATCGCGCGTCCGGACGCGTCCTTCGGTGAGAACGCGATCGAGCGCCCCGCGAATCGCCGTTGCCGCCGTCGTCTCGCCGATGTGGTCGAGCATCAGGAGCGCGGAGAGCAGCAACGCCGTCGGATTCGCGATGTTCTTGCCGGCGATGTCCGGCGCCGTGCCGTGGACGGCTTCGAACACCGCCGTGTCCGCGCCGATGTTCGCGCCAGGCACGACGCCGAGCCCGCCGACGAGGCCGGCGCACAGATCGGACACGATGTCGCCGTAGAGATTCGGCAGCACGAGGACGTCGAACTGCTCCGGCCGCATCACGAGGTGCATGCACGCGGCGTCGACGATCCGCTCCTCGTACGCGATCTCGGGGAACGTCTTCGCGACGGCGCGCACCGACTCGAGGAACAAGCCGTCGCCGAGCTTCATGATGTTGGCCTTGTGTACGGCCGTGACTTTCTTCCGTCCCGTCCGCCGCGCGTGCTCGAACGCGAACCGCGCGATGCGCGTCGACGCCTGCGCCGTGATGATCTTCAGGCTCTCGACGACGCCCGGGACGACGACGTGCTCCAGGCCGGCGTAGAGATCCTCGGTGTTCTCGCGGACGATGACGAGATCGACGCGATCGAAGCGGCTGGGCACACCGGGCAGATTCCGGACGGGACGCAGGTTCGCGTAGAGATCGAGCGCCTTGCGCAGGCCGACGTTCACGCTCGTGAATCCCTGTCCGATCGGCGTCGTCACCGGGCCCTTCAGCGCGACGCGGTTGCGGCGGATCGATTCGAGCAGCTCGTCAGGCAGCGTCTGGCCGGTCTTCTCGGCCGCAATCAGCCCGGCGTCGTGCCGTTCCCAGGCAATGCGCGCGCCAGCCGCGTCGAGGATCGCGACGACCGCGTTGGTGACTTCGGGGCCAATGCCGTCGCCGGGGATGAGCGTGATGGTGTGTCGAGCGGAAGACATGGATAGAAGATTACAAGGTCACACGCGGGCGCGCTGCAACAGCGCGCGCGTCGCCGGATGGCGCGGCTCGGTCAGAACCGTCGCCGGGCCGCCCTCTTCGACCACGCGGCCGTCCGCGAGGATGAGGACGCGCGACGCGTAATCGCGGACGAAGTCGTCGTCGTGCGACGTGAGCACGAGCGCGCGGCCGGCCGCGGCGAGCGCGCGCAGGCTCGAGCCGAGCTCGTGACGCCGCGCCGGGTCGAGCGACGCCGTCGGCTCGTCGAGCAGCAGAAGCGGCGGGTCCATCGCGAGCGAGCGCGCGATCGCCACGCGCTGCGCCTCGCCGCCAGACAGCTCGCGCGGCCAGGCCTGCGCGCGTGCCCCGACGCCGAGCTCGTCCAACAGCGTCTGCGCGCGCGCGGCCGCCTCGCTCCGCGCGCGGCGCTGCACGTGGACCGGCGCGAGGCAGACGTTGTCGAGCGCCGTCAGATGCTCGAACAGCGCGTGGAACTGGAAGACGAGGCCGATCTTGCGTCGCAGCGACGCGAGCGCATCCGCGCGTTGGCGCGGTCCGGCCACGAGCGACGTGCCGTCGACGCGGATGTCGCCGCGATCGAACGGCTCGAGGCCGGCGATCGCGCGCAGCACCGTGCTCTTGCCGGCGCCGGACGCGCCCATGAGCACGACCAGCTCGCCTGCGGCGGCGGCGACGTGCACGCCGGTCAGCACGTCGCGCGCGCCGCGACGGACGTGCAGATCGCGAACGTCGAGGATCGCGCTCATGCCGTCGTCGGCGCCTTCCACTTCGCTTCGAGCCGCCGCGCGACGTGCGCGACGGGCAGGGACATCGCCAGATACAGCGCGCCGCACAGCAGGCCGGGCACGACCCAGCTCGCCAGATCGGTGGCGAAGATCTGCGTCTGCTTCGACAGCTCCGGCACGGCGATGACCGAGACGATCGACGAGTCCTTCAACATCGACACGAAGTCGTTGGTCATCGGCGCCAGCGCGAGCCGCAAGGCCTGCGGTGCGCGGACGAGACGCAGGATCTGTGCCTCGCTCAAACCGAGCACGCGCGCGGCTTCGAGCTGGACCGTGGGGATCGCCTCGAGCGCCGATCGATAGATCTCGCTCTCATACGCGGCATAGTTCAGGCCGAGACCGATGAGCGCGGCGACGTAGGCGTCGAGCCGCGCGACGCTTGCGAAGCCGTAGTAGATGACGAAGAGCTGCAGCAGAATCGGCGTGCCGCGCATGACTTCGACGTAGGCGGACAGGAGCGTGCGGATCGGCCATGCGCCGTAGACGCGGCCGATCGCGATGGCCATTCCCCCGGCAATCGCCAGCGCCATCGCGACGCACGACAGCCACAGGGTGGTCCACGCAGCTCTGACGAGCGTCGGCGCGAAGTCCCACGTCATCTCCCATGTGGATGGCGCGGGCGCATCGGCGGGCGAGGCCGCACTTGCACTCGACGACTGCGGATCGGCCGCGGCGAGCAGGCGCGCGTACAGCTTCGGCTGATCGTCGTTCCAGACGCCGGGATACGCGCGAAGGATCGCTTCGAGCCGCCCGTCGCGCATCGCCTGCCGCAGGATCGCGTCGACGCGATCGCGCAGCCCCGGATCGTGCGGGGACACGATGACGACGTACTGGCTCGTCGCGACAGCGTCGGGCAGCGTGAAGAGCCCGCGCTCGTGCCGTAGCGCGCGATCGGCCAGGATGCGATCGAGCAGCACGGCGTCCACGCGTCCGATGGCCAGATCCGCGTACGGGTGGACGTCATCGTCGTACGGCTTCGCGACGATGCCCGGCGTGCGATCGAGGATGTCGGCGGCAAGGGTGCCCGCGAGCGTGCCGACGGGATGACCGGCCAGATCCGCGAGCGCGCGGAAGCGCGCGCGGTCCGACGTTCGGATCGTGAGCACCTCGCGGAACTCGTAGTACGGAATGCTGGTGGGGACCGCGCGGCGCCGCGCCGGCGTGTTCTCGATGCCGCTCAACGCGATGTCGAAGTCGCCCCGCAGCGCCGACTGATCCAGGGATTGGAACGTGAGCTGGACGAACTCGGGGCGGCGTCCGAGATCGTGCGCGACGAGCGCGGCGAGATCGGCGTCGAAGCCGACCATGCGCGAGGGATCGCGCGGATCCGCCTGCACGTACGGCGCGCCGCCTTCCTGGTCGCCGCCCCAGCGGAGCACGTCGGTCGCTTGCGCGTGCGCGCCGACGCCCGCCAGCGCGACGAGCGCGACGGCCAATCGCCATCTGCGGCCGGCCTGGCACGACGTCGCTTCGATGCGCTCCGTCACGGCGCGTAGTCTACGTCGAGAATCCTTCAGCGCTGTGCGAGGAATGCCTGGATCGCGGTCTTGATCGACGACGAGAGTGAGGCTGGCACATCCGGTGTCGGCAGGCGCCGGCACATCGCGAGCACGCGCTTCAGAGAGTCGCACGCGTCGCGGCAATGCGGGCATTGCGCGAGATGGGTCTCCATGGCCGCGCAGGCGTCCGGCGCGATCTCGCCTTCGAGATAGCGCGAGAAGAGCGCCGGCACGTCCGGACATGCCGGCGTGCTCGGCGGCACCGTGCGCGCGGGACCGTCGAGGATCGGCGCGAGCATCTGCCGGACCCCGACGCGCGCGCGGTGCAGCCGGCTCTTGACCGCGTCGACGCTGACGCCGAGGACCGCGGCGACGTCCGGCGCGGACAGGCCTTCGACGTCTCGCAGAATCAGCACCTCGCGTTGCGAAGGATCGAGCGCGTCGATCGCGTCGAGCAGGGCCCGCGTGAGCTCGCGGTTCGCGGCGATTTGCTCGGGGCTTGGCGCCGGATCGGCGAGACGATCGGCGAGGCTCGATCCGGTCACGGCGTCGAGCGACTCTTCCGTGGCCGGCGCGAACTTGCTCCGGCGCCGCTTCTTGAGACAGAAGCGGCGCGCGATCGTGTAGAGCCAGCTCGACACCGAGGAGTCGCCCCGGAAGTCGCGCAGCGCGCGCGCCATCGACATCAGACTTTCCTGCGCGACGTCACCGGCGTCCTCGGCGTTGCCGCACATCCGGAGGCCGAATCGATAGAGGTGCGGCTGGTAGCGGACGAGCAGGGCTTCGAGCGCAGCCGCGTCTCCGTCACGCGCGGCCCTCACCAGTTCATCGTCCGTTGGTGGCTCCGTCGAGCCGGCGCTCGCGTTCATTGGACCGGATTCTCGCACGATCCCCACGCGCCCATTCGTCTCCACGGCGTGTCTGAACCCTTTGCGTGCCGGTTGGCTCTTATGAGCCATGACCGTCGAGGCCGGCGAGCGTGCCGCAATCCGTGGACGCAGAAGCGCGATCCGTGGACTGACCAGTGTCGTCCTGCCGATCCTTCTGGCGGCGCCGGCCGTGACGTTCGCGCAGACACCGTTGACGCTCGAGGACGCGATGCGGCGTGCGCGAGACGACACCGCCGAGGCGCGCGTGCTCGCGTCTTCGGTGGACGAGGCAGCCGAGGGCGTGCGCCGCGCGCGTGCCGGATTCTGGCCTCGCATCGATGTAGCCGAGGCCGCGCAGCGAGGCGATCAGCCCGTGTTCGTCTTCAGCTCGCTGCTCGCGCAGCGGCGTTTCACCGAGGCCAACTTCGCGATACCCGCCCTCAATCGTCCGGACGCGGTCACGAACACGCGTACCTCCGTCTCGATCCAGCAGGCGATCTTCGACGGCGGCCGGACATCGTCCGGCGTGCGGGCGGCTTCCCTCGACCGCGATCTCGCCGGGGCGCGGCGCGACGCGGCCCGGCAGGACCTGGCGTTCGACGCCGCTCAGGCGTTCGTCCACGCGCTCGAGCAGGAAGCGCGTGTGCGGGCCGCGCAGGCGGCCGTGGACGCGGCCGAAAGCGATCGCGAGCGTGCCCGTGCGCGGCGTGACGTTGGTCTCGCCACCGATGCCGACGTGCTTGCGGTGGACGTGCATCTGGCAGACATGCGCCAGCAACGCATCTCGGCGTCGGGCGATCTCGCGGTCGCGTACATCCAGTTGGCCGGCATCGTCGGTCTTCCGCTGACGACGTCGCTCACGCTCGTGCGGCCCACGCCATGGCTGGCGTCCGGAGACGATGACGCCCTCGTGAGTGAGGCGCTGACGCGACATCCACGGCGCCATGAGGCCGACGTGCAGATCCAACGGGCCGACAACGCGCGACGGGCCGCGCGTGCGGCGCTGCTCCCGACGGTCGGTGCGCAGGCCGGCTGGGAGCTCAACGGCGCGACGCTGGCCACGCAGCGGTCGAGCTGGGCGCTCGGCGTGGACGTGCGCATCAATCTGTTCGACGGCTTCGCGACGCGCGCGCGGATGGCCGAGGCTGCGCACACGCGCGCGAAGGCGATCGCCGAACGCGAGCGCGTCGATCGACGCATCGAAATCGACGTGCGCGCATCGCTCGCCGAATGGACTGCGGCGCGCGCGCGGGAGGGTGCGGGCCGCGCGGCGCTGGCGCAGGCCCGCGAATCGCAGCGGATCGTGCGCGAGCGCTACGACGCCGGCCTCGCGACGATTGCCGACGTGCTGCGCGCGGCCGAGGCGGTGCGCGCCGCCGAGTCGCGCGCGACCGCTGCCGAGATGGCGGTTGTACTCCAGCGCGTCGCGCTTGAGCGTGCCTTGGGGCGGCTGTAGCCGCACAGCGGAAAGAGGCCCTGGAATCATGAGACGACTGATGGGAATCGCCGCGCTCGGCCTCATCGCGGGCCTCGTGTCCGCGTGCCGTGTGAGCCCGCACGCAGCGGCCGCGCGTCCGCAAGAGTCGATTGCGGTCACAATCGCGACCGCGTCCACGACGGAGACAGCTGATCGCCTGGAGGCCGGCGGCATCGTGACCGCTCGCGAGACGGCCGTGATCTCGAGCCGCATCGCGGCGACGATTGCGCGTATCGCTGCGGCCGCCGGCGACCGCGTGCGTGCGGGCGACGTCCTGCTGACGCTCGACGCGCGGGACGTCGTCGAGCGCGCGCAGGAGGCACGCGCGGCGGCGCGGGCGGCCGAGAAGACGCTGGCGCAGGCCCGAGCGGACCAGGCCGCGGCCGAAGCGGACGAGACGCTCGCCGCCGCCTGGCGCGGCCGGATCGCG
>CAZNMF010000136.1:0-6363 GCA_964573795.1 uncultured Solibacteraceae bacterium | reverse complement strand
GGCTGGCAACGGCACGCCGTGCTGACGGCGCTCGCGTACACCTTTCTCCAAGTCGAACGCCGACGGCGCTCACGCGCGCGCCTCACGCTGCCCAAGATCCGGGCCATCATCCAAGAAGTGCTGACCGCCCACTTCTTCGTCACACGGCCGCATTACCTCCAGCGCATGCTGGATCTTCAACGGGTCTCGCTGCGGATCTGACAAAGTAGTACTAGAGCGCGTTTCAGAACTGTCAAGTGCGCCGAAGGCGCCACGTCAATTTCGAAGTTCGAAGTGCAGTTACGTCTGCGCTACGGCCGTGCTGGCACCGTAGGTACCGACCCTGAGATGCGCGACCGCTGTTTTCGACCCGCGCTCAGCGAACCATGCCGTACCCTCAATGACCAAGTCGAATACTACGTGATATAGACCTAGCTCCTGAACGGCCGGCAACTGCAGCGTCAATGTTATGGCAGTGCCGGATCGAACGTCGTGCGGTAGCTCCACGCGAAGCCAGTCGAAGTCGACGACAACCGGCGGCTCGCCGGCGCGGAGCAGGTGCACGCCGACACGCGTCCATCCACGGCCGTCTGGAGGCGCGGACAACCACGTCGTTTCGGCGACATTCGCGATCTCGAGCGTGACGGTTGCCCGCTCGCCGCGCGCGATGCGAATCTCGCTGGGCGTGCGCACGAGCGCGATCCGCGCGCCCAGCGTCTTTGGCCGCGTCGTATTCGGGCGCGGGTCGCCCTTGTAGAGCACGAAGTAGTGCCCATCAATCAGCGCGTTGCTCTGGACGGCCCAGAAGTGTGCAAACCCTTTGCCCCGGATGAACGGGCCGAGATCCTCGCACGGGATCTCGCACAGCGCGCGTGGGCTCGCGACGATCAAGTGCGCGGCGGCAAAGCCACAGTCGACCGCCAGTGCCCCGACGTCCTCGGCCACCAGCTCGTTCTCGAGCACGCCGTACCGCTCGACTTCCCGCCGCGAGGCCTCAGTGTCCGCATGCCCCGTTCCAGGCTCGCACATGGCGACCATACCGTCGGGCCGCAGGATGCGGCACAGCTCCGTTAGAATTTCGCGCTGGTTCGGCACGTGATGGAACGCGTCGAACACGATGACCTTGTCGCAGCTCGCGTCTGGCAGCGGAATGCGATGGCCGTCGTACGCGACGAATTCCGGATCGACCGCCCAGTTGGTCGACGAGTCGCGTCGAAATGCCTCGCGGCCAAGATCGAGCGCCGTCCGCGAGACGTCGATCGAAATCGTCTTGCAGCCGAATCGATTCAGGAAATGCGACACCCAACAGCTGCCGGCGCCGAACTCGACGACGACGTCAGAGCGGCGAAGACGAAGGCCCTGCAGCAGCACGCCCAGGCTGAAGAGGTACCGCGGAAATTCGGCTTCGTCGGTGAACGGCTTGCCGAGCAGATAGTCGCGATCCTCGAAGCGGGCGAAGTACTGCTCGGCCGCCTGATTGAGCGACTCCGTCCGCGAGACGAGATGGGACGACTCCTGGGCGATGCCTGGACGACGGCCGCGATCGAACTGCCGCAACGCAGTGCGGAACACCGCGTCGACGGTGCGGCGCATGGCTCGTCGCGCATACGGTACGCGCGCGACGAGTGGCCCGATCGCGCGCTTCAGTGTGGCAGGAGGACGGCCGGTCATTGGGGAGGCAATGTCCGAAAGACCGCGCGGGACTCGCGCGGGTCAGTCAGTTCTTCGACCGTGGCCCGTTGAACGATCGCTCCACCGTGTCGTTCACGTCGGTCGAGACGGCGTGATCGCGCCAGAGCCAGCGCATCATCTCCGGCAGCATCGGGCCGCCCATCCGCTGGCCGTGCGTGTTCAGGCCCCACACGTAGTTGACGTCGTAGCCCTTCTCGGTCAGCGCCTGCATCAGCCGCACGTTCTGCAAGAACCAGTCGCGGCGCGGATCGTACACGCCGTTGCGTCCCGTGCGATTGTCGTTACGGCCGTCCTGCAAGAAGACGCGAATCGGCTTCTTCTCGCTCTGCCGCACCAGGTCCGCGTACGCGTCGCCGCCGCGCAGGTTGACGAAGCTGCCGACGATGCTGAGCACTTTGTGGAACTGATCAGGCCGCTGCCACGCCACGGTGAACGACGCAATCGCGCCGGAGCTCGCGCCGCCGATGCCGCGATCGTCCGGGTTCTTCGAGAGGTTGTAGTCCTTCTCGAGCGCCGGCAGCAGCTCGTCGACGACGACGCGCGCGTACTTGTCGTCGAGCGTGTTGTACTCCGTCGGCCGGTTCGTCGTGCGGTCGCCCCACTCGGCGGGCGTCGGCTCTGGCTGCTCCGGTGTCCGGCCGGGATTGATGAAGACCGTGATCATCACCGGAATCTCGCGCCGGTAGATCAGGTTGTCGAGGACGTTCGGCGCGCGCAGCGTGCCGTTCATGTCCTTGAACGCCTGGCCGTCCTGAAAAATCATCAGGCTCGCCGGCACGGCGGGATCGTACTGCGGCGGCACGTGGACCCAGTACGTGTGCTGCGTGCCCGGATACGCCTGGCTCGGCAGCGTGAACGGTCCGCGGAGCTCGCCCTTCGGCACCTCGTCGTGCGCGAGCGAATCGGGGCCGAGCTGGTAGAGCGCGTTGACGTCGGGCGCGGTGGCGGCAGCCGGCGCGGACGGCGGGGACTGGACGGGCGCCGCAGCGGGCGCCTGCGAGGACGACATCATCACCGACGCGGTCGCGACGCACGAGACCAGCGCGATGGCGTAGATCAGCGGTTTGATCATGGAAGGCTCCGCGACAGAGCCTACACCAGAGACGGTCGTAGCCGGCGGGCTCAAGCGCACGTTGCAGCATTGGCAACGCGTGTCGGAGGGGCGGACCTGAAGGTTCGGCCCTCCGAAGAGTCATTCCGCAACCTCAGCGCTCCCCAATGTAGGCGCTCACGCCGCCGTGCGAGGCGATGAGTCTGAACCCGCGATCCTCGTCCAGCCGGATGGCCTCCGCGGCATCCGCGAACACGATCCGCGCCGCCGGCGGGCGTGCCGCGGAGCCATCGACGGGAAACGCGAACAACGCCGCCCATCGTTCGTTCATCACGAGCGGTCTGCCCGACTGGTACAGCTGCAGAATCACGCCCGCCGTCACCAGCCAGGCATCCTGCGCGAGGTCGACGCGCACGACGCCTGTGGAAAGGCCGTGCGCCCTGAGGTCTGCATCGACAGCCGCGTACAAATCACGCGCCGCAGCTCGCTCGACCGGGAAGATGGCTTGCTGATGCCGGGCCGCGACGTGGTACGCGCCCTGGCCGGCAAGCGCGGCGACAAGGATCGCGGCCGCGAGGCTCACATGCCGCGTCGCCCACGGCCACGAAAGACGGAATCGCGTGCCGATCCCGATCGCCAGCACCGACGCGATCGCCGACAGCGACACGACGCCAATCATGACGATCCAGAACGCGAGGTGATCGAACAACTCGCCCCTGGCGCGCACCATGCCCCAGAACGCGGTCGCCGACGCCACCAGGCAGAGGCCGGCGAGAGCCGCAAGAAAGCGTCGTCCATGTCGCCACGCCCACATCGCGCTGAGCGCGACGAGCACGATCTGGATCGTCGCGAGCGCCACGATGGGAACGGTCAGCGATGCCGGTGAAGACTTCTCCATCGGCGGCCACTCGCAGCGACGGCCGGAGCACGCCGGTGAGCTCCGAGCTGAAGGCCGCGAGCCCTGCGCGAACGTTCAAGCCCGACGCAGCGCAAGCACCGCTCCGGCTCGGACGAGAATCCCTCGCGCATCGGCCGGCCACGGACGCGCGGCCATCCATCCGGTGCCACGAGGCGAGTCATCCGCGGCACGCTGCGCGAGGCAACGTGCGATCCGTGCCAGAGCCGGATGTCGACGCGAGATGACGTGACGCACGGCAATCAGCACGATCGCAGGCACGCACAGCCGATCGAGCGCATGAACGGTGACGAGATGGCCCGCGACCCTCAGATCGAACCCGCCGAACAGCAAGACCCACGCGATGAGCGCACCGTAGGCCGCCACAACGCCATCGAGCACGCGCACCCAGACGAGCCCACGAGCGACAGGCCGAACGACGACGTGCGCCGGCAAGTGCATGAGCGTGTACATGGCAGCCGCGGAGAGCACGACGACCGCCGAGACGGGCAGAAACGCGACGTGCGTCTGCACGACGAAGCTCGCGGCAGCCGCCACGGCGGGAAGCACAGCCAGATGTCCCGCACCGAGCGCGGCGCTGAGCAGGAGAACGAGCGCGAACGGCAGCATCGGCGCCAGCGGATTCCAGCTGTTCGACAGAAGATCGCCGAAGTCCCAGCCCGGCGCGCGACTCGCTCGAACGTAGAGGAGCGCCAGACACGCCATGAGCGCGTAGGCGAGCGCCGGCCCGCCGTACCGTCTGGCGACGAACACCATGGCGGCTATCGAGAGCAGATTGAGCGTCAGGACGGTGACCAGCAGACTCTCTTCACGGTGACCGCTCAGCACGTAGCCGGGCGCGAGCAGGTAGAAATACATCGGGCCGGGATGATTCCAGCCGAACCTCGAGTACGGCCCGACGAGGAGCGTGCCGTGCGCCGCATGAAGCGTGTAGATCTCGAGCATGGCCTGATCGCCGACCGGCCTCGTCTGAGGCGCCCAGCGAAGACCCGTCTGTAGAGCGACGAACAACAGGAGGCAGCAGGCGCCGATCGCGAAGCGATCGACGCGGCGTCGGCCTGAATGCGGCAATGAGGCTCCGCGACAGAGCCTACATCAGAGTTCAAAACGCCGTAGCCGGCGGGCTTCAGCCCGCCGGTCCGCAGCGCGTCAGCCGAGCGTCGATTCGACCTCGGGCTCGGCCACGCGGCGCAGGCCGCGTAGATCGCGGACGGCCCCTCGCGACGCGCTGGTCGTCATCGCGGCGTACGCTTCGAGCGCGCGCGACACGAGACGCTTGCGCGGCCCCGGCTTCCAGGCATCGGCGCCGCGCGCGTCCATGGCGCGCCGGCGGCGGGCGAGATCCGCGTCGGTCAGCGACACGCGGAGCACGCGGCGCGGCACGTCGATCTCGATCGTGTCGCCGTCCTGCAGCAATCCAATCGCGCCGCCTTCCGCCGCCTCCGGCGAGATGTGGCCGATCGACAAGCCCGAGCTGCCGCCCGAGAAGCGGCCGTCGGTGATGAGCGCGCAGGATTTCCCGAGGCCCTTCGCCTTGAGATAGCTGGTCGGGTACAGCATCTCCTGCATCCCCGGCCCGCCGCGCGGACCTTCGTAGCGAATGACGACGACGTCGCCCGCGACGATCCTGTCGCCGAGGATCGCGTCGACGGCCGCGTCCTGGCTCTCGAAGATGCGCGCGCGGCCCGTGAACACGAGCGACGCGGGATCGACGCCCGCCGTCTTCACGATGCAGCCGTCTTCCGCGATGTTCCCGTAGAGCACGGCCAGTCCGCCGTCCCGGCTGAACGCGTGCGCGACGTCGCGAATCGCGCCGCGCTCGCGATCGACGTCGAGCGAGGCATAGCGCGACTGCTGGCTGAACGGCTGCGCGGTGCGGACGCCGCCCGGCGCCGCGCGGTAGAGCGTCTCCACCTCGGCGCGATGCGGGCCCATCACGTCCCAGCGATCGATCGCGTCGCCGAGCGCGGGCGCGTGGACGGTCGGTACGTGGCGATGAATCAAGCCGGCGCGATCGAGCTCCGCGAGAATGCCGACGATGCCGCCGGCACGGTGCACGTCCTCGACGTGCACCGTCTGCGACGAAGGCGCGACCTTGCAGAGGTGCGGCACGCGGCGCGACAGCCGATCGATGTCGGCCATCGTGAACGGCACGTCGCCCTCCTGCGCGGCGGCGAGCAGGTGCAGCACGGTGTTCGTCGATCCGCCCATCGCGATGTCGAGCGCCATCGCGTTCTCGAACGCGTCGAACGTCGCGATCGATCGCGGCAGCACGGACGCGTCGTTGCCGTCGTAGTAGCGCCGCGCGAGCTCGACGATCCGGCGTCCCGCCTCGAGGAACAGCCCGCGCCGATCCGCGTGCGTGGCGAGCAGCGTGCCGTTGCCCGGCAGCGCGAGGCCGATCGCCTCCATCAGGCAGTTCATCGAGTTGGCGGTGAACATGCCGGAGCACGAGCCGCAAGTCGGACACGCCGACCGCTCCATCGCCGCGACCTGATCGTCGGTCACCGACGGGTTGCCGGCCGCGACCATCGCGTCGATCAGATCGACCGACCGGATCGCGTCGCCGACCGTCACCTTGCCCGCCTCCATCGGCCCGCCGGACACGAAGATCGCCGGGATGTTCAGCCGCAGCGCGGCCATGAGCATGCCGGGCGTGATCTTGTCGCAGTTGGAGATGCACACCAGCGCGTCGGCGCAGTGCGCGTTGACCATGTACTCGACG
>CAZNMF010000135.1:0-3824 GCA_964573795.1 uncultured Solibacteraceae bacterium | reverse complement strand
CCGCTGCACGCCCGCGAGCGTGAACGTCGAGCGTGGCTGGAACGCGCGCCGCAGATACAGCAGCGCCGCCGTCGGCACGTTGAGCGTGCGGCTCGACGAGATGCCGTTGACGTCCACGTTGTAGCGCGCGCTCTCCGCCGTAATCGCCTCCGCTCTCGCCACCGCATCGTCGGCCGGCGTCGAGAACAGCGTCGCCAGCCGCTCGTCGCGATCGCGCACAGGCTTGCCGTCGACTTCGAAGACGTCGCGGAAGGTCACCCAGCCACGAACGGGATCGGCCAGTACGAGGACATCCGACCGCAGGTGCCTGCTCGAGACGCGCACGGCGCCAAGCGAGGCCGCGCCGGGCAGCGACGAGGGGAGGTAGCGCTGGCGGTAGTCTTCCTGCGCGACGATGGCCGTGAGGTCCTGCTCGTAGCGATCGAGATAGTCGCCGACGCGTTGGAGGACGGCGTCGCGATCGGGCGAAGCCGCGTCCTGCGGCAGGGCGCTCCCGGCGGCACGGCTCCACAGCATGACGGCCATCGACAACGTCACGGCGACGTTCGAGCGCGCGCGCATGAGACGAATCACCTGCTCGGTGGCGGGGAGCCGACGAGGAGTGTACTCACCGGCCGGCCGGCGGTCTAGCGCGTTCGCCCATTCGCGTGCCGTCCTCGAACTTGCCGTCGCCCAGACGTCGTTCTTTCTGCTGCAGCAGTTCCGATAGAATCCGCCGATGCCGACGACCGTCCGCAGCGCCCCGGGAAGCCCATGGATCTCCCGGGCGCGGCCTCTGATTCTGGTATGCGCCGTGTACGTCGCGGCCACCGTGGTCATGACGCTGCCGTACGTGAACTGGCAGGCCTTCGCGTCCGCGTCCTATGCGGGCGACGCGCGGCTCATGATCTGGACCTTGGCGTGGGACGATCACGCGTGGCTCCACCATCTGCCGATCTTCAACGCGAACATCTTTTTTCCGGCCCCTGCGGCCCTGACGTATACCGACCCGCTTTTCGGCATCGCCCTCTTCACCCTGCCCATCTACGCGGCCACGAACAATCCGGTCCTGACCTACAACCTGATTTGGCTGCTGACCTTCGTGCTCAACGGCGTCGCGATGCACGTGCTGGCCTATCGCGTCACGCGCAGTCATCCGGCCGCACTCGTGGCCGGCCTGACGTACGCGTTCTCGTTTTACGTGATGCTCCATGCGCACTCGCACCTGTCGCTCATCTGGGTGTGGCTGCTGCCGCTGTCATTCGTGCTGCTCGCGCGCTGGATGGCGCGTCCGACCGTGCCCCGGATCCTGGCCTTCGGTGTCACGGTCCTTCTGCAGATGCTGGCCTCGTGGTATCTCGCGATCATCGTCCTGGTCGCGCTCGCCATCGTCTCCTCATGCGAGCTGGCATTCGCCGCGCGAGGCGAGTGGGGGCGCCGCCTCTGGCAGGCCGCGGCCGTCGCGCTCTGTGGCATCGCGATCCTGTGGCCGGTCGCGGCGCCGTACCGTCACAGTCTTCCGGTGCCGACCGTCGCCGAGGTCCACGGCTTCTCGGCGGACTGGGCCTCGTACCTCATCCCGCCGCAGAACACGCTGATGGGGCAATGGTGGATGCGCCACGTCGACCAGCAGCCACGCTGGATCTGGGGCGAGTTGACGATGTTCGTGGGATGGATGGCGTCGGCCCTCGCTCTGGCCGGTGTTGTCGTCGCGGCTTTTCGGCGTCAGTGGCGTGTCGTCGTGCCGTTCGGTCTGCTGGTGGTCCTCGGCTTCGCGCTCTCGCTGGGGCCGCAGACCGCGCGTCACGGATGGCCGACGGCGTTCGATCTGTTGAGCCGCCTGCCGGCCGTCTCAGCGTTTCGCGTGCCGGCGCGCTTCGGCCTGCTCGTCCTGCTCGGCGTGTCGATGTTCGCGGCCGTGTCCGTCGCCGAGCTGCATCGACGTATCGGACCGCGAATCTATGTCGTGCTCGCCTTGCTCGTTCCCGCGATGTTGGCCGAGTGGTTCGTCGTGCAGTTCCCCGCCGGCAAGCCGCGGCCGGTCTCGGTTCCGGCGATCTATCGACATCCCGCGGTGCAACAGGCCCACGCGATCGTCTCGCTGCCCGACTACTTCAACGAGCCACAGTGGTTCACCGGGGCCGACTACCTCCTGTTTTCGACCGAGCATTGGAAGCCCATCGCCAACGGCTACGGCCGCGGCGCGCCGTCTGACTACCGGCACGAGGTGAGCCGCATCAAAGCGTTTCCCGGTCCGAACAACGCGAAGGGCCTGCGAGCGCTCGGCATCGATCTGATCGTGCTCCACGGGGACCGCATCGGTCCGGCCGTCCCAGACTTCCTCAAAGATGCCACCTCAAGTCGTGACTACGAGCTCGTCGCGCACGACGGCAATGACTACCTCCTGCGCGTGCGAGACGTCCCTGCCGTGGACCAATGACGGCTTTGCGGCCGCCGTACTCGTCGCCGTCGCCTACAATAACGCTCGAGGATCCTCATCATGCACGACATCTCGAGACGAGACGCCATCCGCTTGTTGTCGCTGACCGCCGCGATCGGCGTGTGGGGTACGGCCACCGCGCGCGCCGAGTCGACGCCGCTCGTCGTCTACAAAGATCCAAGCTGCGGCTGCTGTGAGAAATGGATCGCGCACATGAAGGCGAACGGCTTCGCACCCGCGGTCACGAACACGCGCGATGTCGCCGGCATCAAGCGCCAGTACCACGTGCCCGACGCGCTGGCGAGTTGCCACACCGCGCTCGTCGGCGGCTATGTGATCGAAGGCCACGTTCCCGCCGCAGACGTCAAGCGGCTACTCGCGCAGAAGCCCAAAGGCGTCGTCGGCCTGACGATTCCCGGCATGCCCTCGAGCGCGCCGGGCATGGACATGACGCCGTTCACGCCCTACACGGTCCTCAGCTTCGACGCGCAGGGCAAGACGATGGTGTTTGGGGAACACAGGCGGGGGTAACGGCTTGGGGCTTGGGGCTTGGGGCTTGGGCGAACGGCCTGGTTTACGAGCTCATGACAGGTCCGTCGCTCCCTCTTACGCTGCCCTCATGAACGTGCCGATTCCACCGGAGCTCGAAGCTAGGCTTGCCCGCATGGCCGCCGAGACGGGCCGCACGGTCGATCAGGTCGCCATCGATCTCTTGACGAGCTCCGTCGACCATGACGAGTGGTTCCGAGCAGAAGTCGAGAAGGGCCGCACGTCAGCCCGCGAAGGCAAACTGATCGAGCGAGAAAGATAGACCAACCAGACAGGAGCAGGAATCGCAGTTTCCAGTCCACGCAACGCTTGGCGTCGTTCGCGCTCAGCGCTCCTGGTACTCGCGAACGCGATCGACCTCGGCGATCCAGAGGCGCCCGCGCACGTCGTTCTGCTTCGCGGCCTCAACGACGAGACCGAGCGCTCGTTTCAGAAGCAAGAGACGAAATCGGCCAGGTAGCCGGACAACAACAAGCCCGGCGTAATCCTTTGGAGGATGTCGGAAGGGATCCGAGAAGTCCTTGTCGAGTGTGACGAGGCAGCGTCCTTCAGACGTACAAACACGCGCGGATATCGTCGACCTCGAGCCCCGGATACTGCTCGAGGATCTCTTCGTTCGTCATGCCGTCCGCCAGGAGATCCACGATGAGGGACACCCAGATCCGGTGTCCTCGAATACATGGCTTGCCGTGGCAGATGGCCGGGTCCGTGACGATGCGATCGAGAAGCGGCGTGTGTCCCATGCGTCACGTTCCCCTCGTGAAACCTGAACGGCCGAGCTGGGGCTCGGCCGTTCAGCGGAGATGATTGGTCGGGATGGCGGGATTCGAACCCACGACCCCCTGACCCCCAGTCA
>CAZNMF010000134.1:0-42420 GCA_964573795.1 uncultured Solibacteraceae bacterium | reverse complement strand
GACGCCTCGCCATCGCATCGTTATCGTCGACGACGAGCCGAACATCGGGCTGTCGCTGCGGCTGATTCTGGAACGTGAGGGCTATGGCGTCACCGTCTTCGAGACCGGCTCCGCGTTTCGCGCCGAGCGCCGCGCCGGCCGGTCGGATCTGTATCTGATCGACGTGCGGCTGCCCGATGCGAGCGGCCTCGATCTCCTGCGCGAGCTCCGCCAGCACGGCGATCCGGCGCCCGTCATCATGATCTCGGGCCACGGCACGATCCCGGACGCCATCGAGGCGACGCGGCGAGGCGCCTTCGACTTCCTCGAGAAGCCGCTGGCACGCGAGCGCGTGCTGCTGGCGGTGAAGCACGCGCTCGATCGATCCGATCTGCAGAACGAGAACCAGCGCTTCCGCGAGATCGTCGGCGAGCCGCCGCGGATGCTCGGCACGAGCGCCGCGTTCCGCCGCGTCGTCGCGGAGGCCACGCAGGTCGCGAAGTCCGACGTGAGCGTCCTGCTCACGGGCGAGTCCGGCACGGGCAAGGAGCTGCTGGCGGCGCACATCCATCGCGAGAGCTCCATAGCCGCGCGGCCGTTCGTCAAGGTCAACTGCGCGGCGATTCCGACGGAGCTGATCGAGAGCGAACTCTTCGGTCACGAAAAGGGCGCGTTCACCGGGGCTGCGGCGCTGCGGCGCGGCCGGTTCGAGCTGGCCGACGGCGGCACGATCTTCCTGGACGAGGTCGGCGATCTGCACGAGGCGTCGCAGGCCAAGCTGCTGCGCGTGCTGCAGGACGGCGAATGTCAGCGTCTGGGCGGCGAGCGGCCCATCCGCGTATCGGTGCGCGTGATCTCGGCGACGAATCGCCGGCTCGACGCGCTCATCGCCGATGGCGCCTTTCGCCAGGATCTCTTCTATCGGCTCAGCGTCGTGCCGATCCGCGTGCCGTCGCTGCGCGAGCGGCGCGAGGACATTCCCGCGCTGGCCGCGCACTTCCTGGCCGAGCTCTGCGCGCGGAACAACGTCAGACCGAAGCAGTTCGACGAGGGCGTCGGCGCCGTGCTCGCGCGGCACGACTGGCCGGGGAACGTGCGCGAGCTGCGAAATGCCGTCGAGCGCATGGCGATTCTCACGCCGGGCGACACGATTGCCGTCGCGTCGATCCCGTCGGAGATCCGGGAGCCGCAGGCGGCTGCCGCGTCCGGCCTCCAGGCGGTGCGCGACGCCGCCGAGCGCGAGCGCATCCTGCGCGCGCTCGACGACAGCCGCTGGAACGTGTCCAGCGCCGCGCGCCTGCTCGGCATCGAGCGCACGCACCTGCACAAGCGCATCCGGGCCCTGCGACTGACGCGGCCGGAGTAGACGGGTATCTCGGACGTGCCCGCGCGGCCGGACCTGAAGGCCCGGCCCTCCGAAAAGATCTTCGAGCAACGCTCCACCGACGCGCTATCGGACAGGTCGTCGTAAGATAGCCGCCATGCCACATCGTCTTCGGCTCCTGCTCTGCGGCGCGCTGTGCCTTGCCTCGTCCGTCCCGGCGTGGGCACTGGGACAGCCGTCCTACGTGACGACCGCCACGGCGCCCGGCGCCGTGCCCCTCGTTCGAGGCCAGCAGACGACGCCGATCTGGGTCGACGCCGCGGACTGGCCCGGCGTGATCCGCGCGACCGGCGATCTGCAGGCCGACATCCGCCGCGTCACCGGCCTCACGCCGTCGCTGGAGCGCGACGAGAAGGTCGTCGCGCCGGTCCTCGTGATCATCGGCACGGTCGGCCGCAGCCCGACGATCGATCGGCTCGCGCGCGAGAAGAAGATCGACGTGAGCGGCATCGCGGGCAAGTGGGAGTCGTTCTTCCTCGAGACGGTCGCCAATCCGCTGCCCGGCGTGTCGAGCGCGCTCGTGATCGCCGGCAGCGACAAGCGCGGGACGATTTACGGCATCTACGATCTGTCGGAACAGATCGGCGTCTCGCCCTGGTACTGGTGGGCCGACGTCACGCCCGAGCACAAGAGCGCGCTGTTCGTGCAGCGCGGCAAGTACGTGCAGGGCGAGCCGAGCGTGAAGTATCGCGGCATCTTCTTCAACGACGAGAAGCCCGATCTCGATTTCTGGGTGCGCGCGAAGTTCGGCGAGCACCCGACGCCTGGCGGCGGCCAGGGCACGGTCGCCAACTTCAACAGCCAGTTCTACGCGAAGGTGTTCGAGGTCCTGCTGCGGATGAAGGCGAACTATCTGTGGCCGGCCATGTGGAACAACGCGTTCGCCGAGGACGATCCGGACAACCCGCGTCTCGCCGACGAGTACGGCATCGTGATGGGCACGTCGCACCAGGAGCCGATGCTGCGCGCGCAGAAGGAGTGGGACTGGCACCAGCGTCAGCAGTACGGCAACTGGAACTACGCCACGCATGGCCCCGAGCTCGAGCAGTTCTGGCGCGACGGCGTCCGCGCGCGCAAGAGCTTCGAGAACATCTACACGATCGGCCTGCGCGGGGAGAACGACACCGCGATGGTGCAGGGCGCGGCCCAGAGCATGAAGCTGCTCGAGACGATCGTCGCGAACCAGCGCAAGATGCTCGCCGAAGAAGTGAACCCCGACGTCACGAAGGTCCCGCAGCTCTGGTGCCTGTACAAGGAAGTGCAGGGCTACTACGAGAACGGGCTTCGCGTGCCCGACGACGTGACGTTGCTGTGGGCGGAGGACAACTGGGGTGACGTGCGGCGCTTGCCGACCGCGGAGGAGCGGCGGCGTCCTGGCGGCGCGGGCGTCTACTATCACTTCGATTACCACGGCGGGCCGCGCAGCTATCAGTGGATCAACACGAGCCCCATCGCGAAGATCTGGGATCAGATGAGCCTCGCCAAGCAGTACGGCGCGGATCGCGTGTGGATCGTCAACGTCGGCCACTTCAAGGGCTACGAGCTGCCGACGGAGTACTTCCTGAGCCTCGGCTGGAACACCAACCGCTGGACCAACGACAACATCGATGAGTTCACGGAGCTGTGGGCCGCGCGCGAGTTCGGAACGCCGTACGCGAAGGCGGCCGCGGAGATCGTCGCGAAGTACAGCAAGTTCAACGGCCGGCGGAAGCCGGAGCTGCTCGAGGCGGGGACCTACAGCCTGACGGCCTTCGACGAAGCGGATCGGATCGTCGACGAGTACAACGCCTTGACGAAGAAAGCCGAGGCCTTGTACGCGACGCTGCCGGAGGCCAAGCGCGACGCGTTCTACGAGCTCGCGCTCTTTCCGACGAAGGCATCGGCGATCGTCAACGAGATGTACGTTGCGGCCGCGAAGAACGCCGCGTACGCCGCCCAGGGCCGCGCGAGCGCGAACGACTGGGCCGATCGCACGCGCGCGCTCTATCAGGCTGACGCCGATCTGATGACGTACTTCAACAAGACGTTCGCGGGCGGGAAGTGGGATCACTTCATGGATCAGTCCCACATCGGCTACACGACGTGGCGCGATCCGCCCGAGAACACGATGGCCGCGATCAAGCTGACGACGGTGACCGTCGGCGCGGAGCCGTCCGCTGGCATCAGCGTCCAGTCATCGGCGGCGAGCGCACCGGGCGCGGACGAGCCGGACATGCTGTTCGATGCGATCAACCGCCAACGCTACGACGTGGACGTGTTCAACCGCGGCGGTGGATCGCTGGCCGTGACGGTGAAGACGAGCGATCCCTGGATCGTTCCCAGCGTCCAGTCGGCGAGCGTGGCGAAAGATCTGCGCGTCGGCGTGACCATCGATTGGGACAAGGTCCCCAGGGGCGTGGCGCGCGGCACGGTCACGGTGTCGGCCGACGGAGGATTGACCGCCGTGATGCGCGTGATCGCCCGCAATCCGGCCGACGTCACGCGCGCGTCATTGCGCGGCTTCGCGGAAGGCGCCGGCTACGTGTCGATCGAGCCCGAGCACTTCACGAAGAACAACGCGGCGGGAAACCGGCGCTGGATCCGCATCGAGGACTACGGCCGCACGCTGTCCGGCATGCGCGCAGAGGGGGCGGTCGACGCGCCGGCTGCGACGCCCGGCACCGACGCGCCGAGCCTCGAGTACCGGATGTACCTGGCCACGCCGGGCAAGGCGACCGTGACGTCGATCCTCGCGCCCACGCTCAATTTCGTCCCCGGCCGCGGCCTGCGCATGGCGGTGTCGATCGACGACGAGACGCCGACGATGGTGGACGTCGTGCCCGCCGTGTACAACGCCGCCGGACGCGATTGGGAGGAGTCGGTCAAGAACAACGCGCGCACGGTGACGACGACGCACGACGTCGCCGCGGCGGGCTATCACACGCTCAAGATCTGGATGGTCGATCCGGCCGTCGTCGTGCAGAAGCTCGTCGTCACGACCGGCGGCGCGACGCTGCCCAGGACGTATCTGGGACCGCCGGAGAGCTATCGGGGCCAGTAGCGATTTGTGTTTTCGAACTTCGAAGTTCGAACTTCGAAGTTGACGACGCGCGTTGCGGAGCGTCTTCGATTTCGCAACGCGCTCTCAATTGGTCCCGTGCTCTTCGACGGCGACGTTGAATCGCCGGACGTTCGAGTACGTGGCCTGGCCGTCGATCGTGCCGAGCACGGTGGGCGATGGGACGGTTTCCATGCCGGTGATCAGGCGGCCGTTCGACTGTGGCGTCACCGGGGCCGGAGCCGCGTCCGTGCGCGTCACCTCGTAGTGCTCCTCCATCGCGCGCGGCAGCCAGATCGCGATTTTGGGATCGAGCGCGTAGTTGACGGTGATGGTCGCCGCCGTCTGCGCGCGGTCGCGGGCGGTGGTCAACTGCAGCTGCGTGCGGAGCACCCTTCCGGTATCCGGCTCGATCCAGAGCGTGCCGTGCGACGCGGCGTCGTCGGAGGATCCGATGAGGCGCGGCTTGGCCGTCTCGCGGAACTCGACGACGGCGGTACGGCGATCGGAGACGTTCGCGTAGCCGGTGCGGTTGAAGCGCGACCGCGACTGGTTTGCCGGCCACAGAAAACGCAGCGCCGTCATCGGCAGATTGATCGACCGGCTGATGCGCATGGAGGCGACGTCGAGGTTGTAGCGGGCGCCTTCCGCGATGATCCGCCGGGCTTGCGCGCGCGCGTCGCCGTTCGGGTTCGCGAAGAGCTTGACGAGCCGGTCGTCGCGATCGCGCACGGGCTTGTCGTCGACCTCGAACACGTCGCGAAACTCGATCCACCCTTCGTCATGATCGCTCATGACCGTCAGGTCCGAGCGCAGGTGTCGCGTCGTGACCACCTGGACGCGCACCTGCTGCGCGTAGTCCTCCTCGAGCACGACGCCGCTCGTGTCCGACACGAGCTGGTCGACATACGCGCCGGCGGCGCGAAGGATGGCGTCGAGTGGCGGCTGTGACGGCGTCTGCGCGGCCGGCCGAACGGACAACGCCGCAATCGCCGTCGCGAGGGCGCACAGGACGCGTAGAGCCGGAGGAGCCATGGATGTGTTCCTAAGCACGCGCTTCAGCACGCCATTCGGAGGCCGAGAGACAGCGAATTTTGAAACGTGTTCCAAGCATATACCTGGTGCCAGCGGCCGGCACGGGAATCCTGTCGGACAAGGTGGGGTATCATGCCGCCTTTCCAAGGAGATCGCCCGTGTCCCGACGCATCATCGCTCTGGTCGTCGTCTGTCTCGCCATTGGCGTGGCGTTGCGCGCGCAGCTCGCCACGGACTTCAATCCGCCTCGTGCGAACTGCTGCCTGGCCGGCACGGCGCAGAGCCTTGCCGATCAGCTCCAGGACTGGAACCAGCTCGGCCGCTACTATGCGGCGAACGAAGATCTGAAGCGCCTGCCGGCCGATCCCAAGCGGGTCGTCTTCATGGGCGACTCGATCACCGACGGCTGGCGGCTGGCCGAGGCATTTCCGGACAAGCCGTACGTCAACCGCGGGATCAGCGGTCAGACGACGGCGCAGATGCTGGTGCGCATGTATCCGGACGTGATCGCGCTGAAGCCGGCGGCGGTCGTGTTCCTGGCCGGGACGAACGACATCGCCCGGAACAACGGGCCGCAGACGATCGAGATGATCGAGCAGAACTTCATGGCGATGACCGAGCTCGCGCAACTGCACGGCATCAAGGTGATTCTGTGCGCGCTGACGCCGATCAGCGACAATCCCGCGCCGCCGCCCGCGACGGCCGGCCGCGCGGGCGCACCGGCTGCGGCCGGACGAGGCACGGGCGCGCCGCCGCGACGCAAGCAGTCCGAGCAGCGACCGCCGGCGGACATTCTCAAGCTCAACGCGTGGCTCAAGGACTACGCCGCGAAGATCAACGCGCCCTACGTCGACTACTACGCGGCCACGGTGGACGCGGCGGGCGACTTCCGAAGCGGCTACACGAACGACGGCCTGCACCCGAACGCGCGCGGCTACGAGCTGATGGCGCCCGTCGTCGAGGCGGCGATCGAACAGACTGTGCGGTAGCTCAGCATTCGCGACGATAGCGATCCGTGTCGGTCCGCGAAAAGTTGACGTCGCGGGCCGATGCGGATCGCGTTCTTCGATAGACTGTCGGCATGACGCCGACATGGGCGCGTGCGCGCTGGCGGCCGTTCGTGCTCGCGCTCGCCGCGATCGCGGTGGCGGGCATCACGTTGATGACGGCGAGCAGCGCCGCGCCGCAGCGCTGGCGGCGACAGCGCGCGCTGCCGTCCGATTCACCGTGGACCTATGACGGTCGCTTCGTGTTCTGTCGTCTGGCGTTCCGGCAGTCGTTCGATGGCGATGGCGGTGGATGGTCCGTCGACTATCCGCGTGCCGATCTCAATTTCCCCTTTCGTCTCGGCGAGCTGACCGAGACGCCCATCAGCCACGACGAGCGCGGCGAGCCGAATCACGTCGTCGTCACGCCGACGGATCCGCACCTGTTCGAGTGCCCGTTCGTCATGATGACGGAGCCGGGCGGCGCGTTTTTCACCGACGAAGAAGCCGCGGCCCTGCGGACATATCTCGACAAAGGTGGCTTCCTCTGGGCGGACGACTTCTGGGGCGAGTACGCGTGGGCGGTCTGGGAGCGCGAGCTGCGGAAGATCCTGCCGTCGGGGGAGTTCCCGGTCTACGACGTCCCGCTCGATCACATGATCTTCCGGACGCAATATCCGCTGCGCACGATTCCGCAGATCCCGTCGATCACGTCCTGGTTCGCCAGCGGCTTCCAGACGGCCGAGCGCTATGACGCCACGGTGCCGCACGTGCGCGCGGTCAACAACGCGCGCGGCGACATCATGGTGCTGATGACGCACAACACGGACTTCGGCGACGCGTTCGAGCGCGAAGGCGAGGACCGCCGGTACTTCGACACGTTCTCGACGGTCGGCTACGCGTTCGGCGTCAACGTGTATCTGTACGCGATGACGCATTAGCGGTCCGCGGCCTGGCGGCCGCGGACCGCAGGCTACGGGCTACGGGCCACGGGCTACAAGACAGATATGGGCCGGGTCTTCAGACCCGGGCCGGACTTGACTCTTCGGAGGACCGGACCTGGCTCTTCGGAGGGCCGGACCTGGCTCTTCGGAGGGCCGGACCTTCAGGTCCGGCCTCCACGCACCGACTATCGCCCGCCCGCAGACCGCAGACCGCGGACAGCCGGCACCGGCACGCACACCAACCCGTGCGGACGCACGGTCCGATGCAGATCGCCGTGCGGCGTCAGGCGTCCGCTCGGATCGTCGACGCGGAAGAGCGCGATCGCGTCGCTGTCGACATTTGAAACGAAGAGCCAGTCGCCGCTCGGATCGAACGTCATGTAGCGCGGCGTGCGTCCTCGCGACGGCTCGTGCGCGACGAGCGCCAACGTGCCGTGCGTCGCGTCGATCGAGAAGGCCACGATGCTGTCGTGGCCGCGGTTCGACGCGTAGAGAAAGCGACCGTCTTCTCGCACCAGGATCTCGGCCGCCGTGTTGTCGCCGCTGAAATCCGCCGGCAGCGTGTCGACGGCCTGCCGCGCGTCGAGCCTTCCGGCGGTCGCGTCCCACGCGAACGTCGTGATCGCGTTGCTCAACTCCTCGATGAGATAGACCCATCGTCCGCTCGGATGCCAGGCGAGATGTCGCGGTCCGCTCGCGGGCGCGGTCGCGGCGAACGGCGGATCGTGCGGCGTCAGGGTGCCGGCCGTCGCGTCGAAGCGATAGACGAACACGCGATCGAGGCCCAGATCGGCGACGAGCGCGAAGCGGTTGTCCGGGCTCATCCGCACGCAGTGCACGTGCGATTGCGTCTGACGTGTCGCGTCCGGACCGTGGCCCGTGTGCTGGACGTGCGCCGTCCGGACGCCGATGCCCGCGGCGTCGAGGGCATGGACGTCGACGTAGCCGCCGCCGTAGTTGGCGCTCAGCACGAAGCACGACGTCTGGTCGAGCGTCAACTGACTGGGCCCGCGACCGGCCGACGCGGCGCGGCCGAGCGGCGTCAGCGCGCCCGTCGAGAGATCCCCGCGGAAGGCCCCGACGCCACCCGGCGTGCCTGAATGGCATGTCACCAGGACGTCGTGCTCACCGTCGAACACGAAGAAGGCGGGATCGTCGGCGACCGCCGCGATCGTGAACGACGCGAGCGCGCCGCGACCGACGTCGAATCGCGCCAGCGAGATGCCCGTGCCGGGCCCGGATCGCTGCGTGCCGACGTAGAGCCACGCTTCGGCGGCGACAGTCATCGTCACAGCATCTCACAGCCGCGCGCGCCCCCGTTGCAGTCGAGGCGCCGGTCGAGTACCGTGTTCACCTGCCTGACAGGTCGTCGTGCGGCGCGCGCGGTTCGCGGTCCGCTCGGCGTGGAGGAGTGACGATGACGAGGCGTACGCGGATGGGGATCGTGGCCGGATGGGTGATCGCCGGGCTCGTCGCGATCGAGGGGAGCCCGGCGGCCGTGGCGCCGCTCGGGGTCTTCGAGGATCAGCAGGACGTCGGCGTGGCGGCGACAATCGGGCCGGGATCGGCGACGTACGACGCGGCGACGAAGACGTACACGATCGCCGGCGGCGGCGAGAACATGTGGGCGCGGGCCGATCACTTCCACTACGTGTGGAAGAAGATGTCCGGCGACGTCGCGCTGTCGGCGACCATTCGCTTCGTCGCGACGCAGCCGGCCGGCACGGAGCCGATCGAGCACCGCAAGGCCTGCCTCGTGATCCGGCAGACGCTCGACGCCGACTCGGCGTACGTCGACGCGGCGGCGCACGGCAACGGCATGACCGCGCTGCAATGGCGTCAGACCAAGGGCGACGTCTCGCACGACATCGAGACGGACGTCGTCGGTCCGGTGCGTCTGAAGATCGAGAAGCGCGGCGACGAAGTGATGATGTTCGTCGCAAATCCGGGGGAGCTGTGGAAACCGGCAGGCGGATCGACGCGCGTCCATCTCACGGGCGAGTTCTACGTCGGCCTTGGCGTCTCGTCGCACTCGACGTCGCGCATCGACACGGCGACGTTCTCGGACGTCGAGATCGGCACGCCGGCGCCGCTCGGCGCCCAGCCGCGCATCGTGAGCACGCTCGAGACCGTCAGCCTGGCCTCGATGGATCGACGCGTGTCGCAGGTGCTCGTCGACGCGCAGCCGATGCAGGCGGCGATGTGGTCGCCGGAAGGCACGAACATCGTCTCGTTCACGCGCGGGGGGACGCCGTATCGGCTGCTCGTCGATTTGCCGCGCGCTGCGCTCAATCCCAGCGGCCCGCGCACGCCCGAGCGTCTGGACGCCGCGGACGCCGCGCGCATCCGCGCCGGCGCCGCGCGCGCCGGCGACGAGGGCGAGCGCTCGCCGGACGGCGCGTATCGGTATTTCAGCTCGGACCGAGGCGGCTCGATGCAGATCTGGCGCTCGCGCGCGGACGGGTCTGGTGCCGAGGCGCTGACGAGCGGTGATCTCGCCAACTGGTCGCCGCACGTGTCGCCGGACGGGAAGTCGCTGGTGTTCCTGTCGAGCGCCAACGGCGTGGGACGTTCGACGAACGGCGACCTCGTCCTTCGACGGATGACGTTGGCGGACCGCACGATCGACGAGCTCGCGAAGCTGTGGGGCGGCCCGGGCACGCTCGCCGCAGGCGCGTTCGCGCCGACGAATCAGCACCTGACGTTCGTCAGCTATCAGCGCGTGGCGCGCTGACGGATCCGAGCGAACGCCGGAACCGGAGATCACGCGCGACGCGTGATGGGTCGGCTTGAGGCTTGAGGCTCGAGGCGTGGGCCCGAGGCCTTGGGCGGCCACAAGGGCCGCCCCGACGACCGGCTTCAGGCTGCGGACTGCGGGCTGCGCAGATCGCCGTTCTCGTAGGGTGCCCTTGGCGCCGCCGCGGCGCTCAGGTCATTCTTCGTAAGCCGTAAGCCGTAAGCCGTAAGCCGTAAGCCGTAAGCCGTAAGCCGGTCGCAGCCGTCGCGACGTTGATCCCGCTGTTTCGAGTGGGGCGGGTTCAACCGGCAGAAGTCCTTCGCGCCGAGTAGCGTAGTCTGCCGCCCGTAGCCCGTAGCCCGTAGCCCGTAGCCCGAATCAGTCGCGATAGTTGCCGAACTGCAGCTCGACGCCGAAGTCGTGCGCCTTCAACACGCGGATGGCCTGCTGCAGGTCGTCCTTCGACGGTGACGTCACGCGCACCTGGTCGGCCTGGATCGAGGCCTGGACCTTCTTCAGGCTCTGGTCCTTGAGGTACTTCACGATGGCCTTGGCCGCGTCGGACGAGATGCCCTGCTGCAGCGTCACCGTGCGCTTCACCATGCCGCCGGACACCGGCTCGACGTCGGACAGCTTGAGGTTCTTGACCGGCACGTTGCGGCGGATCATGCGGGTCTGCAGGATGTCCCACACGGCGTCCATCTTGAACGTGTCCTCGGTCGTGATAACGATCGTGTTCTCCGCGCGCGAGAAGTCGATGGTCGTCTTCGAGCCCTTGAAGTCGTAGCGCTGCCCGATTTCCTTGCGCGCTTGATTGACCGCGTTGTCGACTTCCTGCAGGTCGACGGTGGATGTGATGTCGAATGATGCCTGGCTGGCCATGCCGCGATCCTAGCGCACGTCATCGCGCGAGGCGACGACCGCGCCTCACAGATACGCGAACAGTCCGCGCAGGGCGTCGAAGAGCACCGCGCCGAACGCGCGGACGAGCGGGCCGACGTCGCCCGACGACGTGGCCGTCGACACGGCGACGGGATCGGTGACGAGCAGCCAGATCGCGGCACCGGCCAACGCGGCGGCAATCAGGCCGATCGTGGCGGCGAGTCCGACGCTCCAGCGGGTCACGCTCTGATCCATGCGATCACCGTCGCCGCGGGCCTCGCGGCGCCTGTCGATTGTGACGCGGCGCCGGGGCGCCCGGTTGGTTGCGGGGAATCCAGCCCTGCGATCGCAGGAACGCGTCGACGAGCAGCGTCGCGTCGAAGCTCACCGGGCCCTCGCCGGTCTGGTGGTGGCGCACGAACCAGTACATCGGCGGCCCCTGCAGGAGGCCGATCGCGAAATCGAGATTCACCGCCGCCGGTAGCTCCCCGCGCTCGATCGCGCGACGAATCGCGCGCGCCAGTTGCATCCGCGGCGGCTCGAGCACGCGGCTGCGCCACGTCTTGCCGAACGACGGATTGCGCGCCGCGTGCGCCATGAAGTGCGGCAGGATGCGCTGGCGGATCTCCGCCGATTGCTCGGGCGGCACGCGTCCCATCACCGCGAGCAGGTCGGCGCGCAGATCGCCCGTGTTCGTGTCGGGCAGCTCACCCTCGAACCCGTGCAGCTCCGCCATCACTTCGAGGCACAACGCGTCCTTGTCCGGCCAGTGCTTGTAGATCGTCGCTTTGCTCACGCCGGAGGCGGCCGCGATCGCGTCCATGCTCGTGGCATCGATGCCGCGGGCGGCGAAGAGGATCGCGGCGGCCCGGATGACCGCGTCGTGCGCGCGCGCGCTCTTCGTGCGGGCCATCTCAGATCTGGATGCGCGAGAACCGGTGCGCCCCGAGCGCGAGAAACGCGATCGCGACGCTGGCGAGCACCGCGAGGTCGACGCCCACGCTGAAGTGCCCCGTGCCGATCAGCGCGCCGCGCAGGCCGTCGATCCCGTACGTCAGCGGATCGATCCGCGTGATCACCGTCAGCGCCGTCGGCAGGTTCGACAGCGGGAACAGCGCGCCCGAGAGGAAGAAGATCGGCATCACCAGGAAGTTCATGATGAGCTGGAAGCCCTGCATGTTCTGGAGCGTCGAGCCGATCGCCATCCCGAGCGCGGCGAAGACGACGCAGATGAGCGCGATGAACAGGAAGGCGAGGGGCAGCGCGGCCACGCCCGCCGGCCGGAAGCCCGCGATCAGGCAGATGACGAGCACGAGCAGGCCCTGCAGCACGGCGACGGTCGACCCGCCGAGCGTCTTGCCGATCATGATGTGCAGCCGCGGCACGGGCGCGACGAGCGTCTCTTTGAGGAAGCCGAACTGCCGGTCCCACAGCAGACCGATGCCGGAGAAGATCGACGAGAACAGCACGGACATGCCGATCACGCCCGGCGCGACGAACTGCAGATAGCTGCCGCGGCCCGCCTGTTGGAAGACGGGGCCGAGCCCGAACCCCAGCGCCAGCAGATAGAGCAGCGGCTGGCCGAGCGACGCGACGATCTGCGCGCGCGATCGCGTGTAGCGCTTCAGCTCCCGCAGCCAGAGGATGTAAATCGCTCGCACGTCATCGCCTCCACATCTTCGCGACCTGCCGCATCTGATCGGCGGCGTCGGCGCGCTCGTCGCGAATGGTCGATCCGGTCAGCGCGAGGAACGCACCCTCGAGCGAGTCCGTGCCCGTCTGCTGCCGGAGCTCCGCGGCCGTGCCCTGCGCGACGATGCGGCCGTGGTCGATGATCGCGATGCGTCCCGCCACGCGCTCCGCCTCGTCCATGTAATGCGTCGTCAGGAACACCGTTACGCCTTCGGTCTCGTTGAGGCGTTTGACGTGCGTCCAGAGCTGGTTGCGGCTCTGCGGATCGAGGCCGAGCGTCGGCTCGTCGAGGAAGAGCACCTTCGGCGTGTGCAGCAGGCCGCGCGCGATCTCGAGCCGGCGCTTCATGCCGCCCGAGAACTGCTTGACGAGCGTGTCGCGCCGTTCCCAGAGCTCGAACAGCTTCAGCAGCATCTCGGTGCGCTCGTGACGCGTGCGGCGCGGCACGTGGTACAGCACGCCGTGCAGATCCATGTTCTCGCGCGCGGTCAGCTCGCCGTCCAGGCTCGGGTCCTGGAAGACGATGCCGAAGCGGCGGCGGACGTCGTTGGCGTGCGTGGCGGGATCGAGGTCGTCGATCCGCACCGCGCCGCTCGTCGGCCGCTGCAGCGTCGTGAGCATCTGGATGGTGGTGGTCTTCCCGGCGCCGTTGGGGCCGAGGAAGGCGAAGATCTCGCCGCGCTGGACGTCGAACGACACGTCGTCGACGGCCGTCACGTCGCCGAAACGCTTGACGAGGTGCTGGGCCTGAATCATGGACGGCATGGAGAGTCGAAATACTAAACGGTTCAGTTTAGTTTTGCAAGACGCGGATCGCCGCGGTCCGGCATGTCGGCGTCTCGGGCGGCCACGGGGGGCCGCCCTGCACGGGACCACAAGCCCACAGACGCGGGCCGCGGACTGCGGACTGCAGGCCCTGGGGCCGCCCCCGTGGCGGCCCGAACGTGGAAAAACGCGGTGGCCGTCCGGCGATCGGCCGAACCTGAAGGTTCGGCCCTCCGAACCGCAACCCCCGGCCCACGCTACCCGTCCGCCCCCTCGAACATCCCCGCCGAGCCGCCCGCCAGGCGCGCGAGCGATCGATCCGCGCGCTGTTCGAGCCGCTGCAGCGACTGGCGCGCGACGAGGGCGGCGGCGAGGCCGAAGAGCACGGCGGCGAGCGCCGTGAGCGCGCGGCTGCGGAAGAGGAAGTGCCACTGCAGGATCCAGCCGATCAGCAGCACGATCGGACCGAACAGGATCATCGGCAGCATCATGTGCGTGCGTTCCGCTCTCGGTGGACACCCGAACGGCAGGCCCTCGATGACGAACAGCTGCGGCGCGAGCAGCAACGCCGTCACCGCGAGGCCGTACGCCGTGAACAGCGCGGCGTCGGCCGCGCCCCAGCGCCATGCGAATGCGGGGCACGTCAGCAGCAGCGGCACGGCCGCGAACGGCAGCCAGAGCGACCAGTAGATGCCGCGCACGAACGCGCGCACGCCGTCCCGCGGCGCCAGGAGGAAGATCCAGGAGGCGCGGTACTGATCCGAATAGGCGAGCACCATGCACGCCATGAACGTGACGAGCGAGAGGATCTCGGGCGCGAGGCCGATCGCGCTCGGCGCCGCGCCCGCGAACGGCGACGGGCCGCGCAGCGAGCGCACGATGATCGGCACGTAGATGATCAGCGCGAGCAGCGACTGCGCCATCGCCCGGCGGAACTGCCAGTCGCGCCGCATCATCGCCGACAGGAAGCCGAACGCCGCGCGGCCGGCCGGACGTCCCGTCAGCGCGCCGGCGAGCCGGCCGCCGATCGATTGCCGCGCGCGGCGGCGTCCCCGCGACGCGCGCAGCACGCCGGCGATGCGCGAGAGATAGCCGGCCGAGAGCGATCGAATGCCGTACGCGATCAGCGCGACGGACGCGGCCGCACTGGCGGCGGCCGGCCAGCGCAGCGGAATGGCCGGCGGCGCCTGTCCGATCACGCCGATCGCGCTGAACCAGGCGATCGGCAGGAACGACAGGTCGACGTGCGGCAGCCACGGCGCCGCCGCGATCGCGCGGCGCGCCGGCCGCGCGAGATTGAACAGCAGCGGCGACAGCGTGACGGCCAGCTGCATCCACAACGCGGCGTTCCGCAGCCGGGACGTCGGGACGATCCGGAAGAGCAGCCCGAAGAGCGCGCACGCGACGAGCGCGACGAAGACCCCGGCGAGACAGGCCGCTCCAAAGTGCGTGAGCGGATAGAACCAGCGGGCCTCCGGCTTCAGAAGCCCGGCCAGCGCCGGCGGTCCGCTCACCGGCAGCTCCAGGCGCAGGACGATGACGAGAAGATAGGTGAGCTTGGCGGTGAAATACGTTCCGCCGGCGATCGGTTGATGGGCCAGCACCGCCGCTTCCGCCGGATTGAGAAACGAGTTGGCGGCTTCGACGACGAGCATGACGAGGAGCAGCATCGCGCTGATGCCGAGCGTGATCAGGTCGTACTCGCCGAGCGGCATCGATCCGAGCGCGAGCAGGCACATCAGCACGCCGGGCACGAGCAGGCCCATGGCGGTGAGCTGCATCGCCTGGCGGTCGGTGCCGAGCGCGCCCGTGACTTCCTTCCGCTCGCCGAGCGTGCCGAAGAGCCGCACGAGGAGGGCGAGTTGGCGGCGGTCGACGCCGAAGGGCGCGGCCAGCGCGGCGATCGCACGCACGAGGGCCGGCGTCATCGGGGCTCGAAGCGCTGGAGAATCTGCGCGACGCGCGGCTCGGCGCTCTCCGCGTCGGTGAGATCGCGGAACACGGCCTCGAGGCTCGTCTCGTGCGCCTGCGTCTTCAACGCTTCCGGCGATCCATCGGCGATGAGGCGGCCCTTGTCGACGATCAGCACGCGCGCGCAGATGCGCTCGACGACGTCGAGCACGTGCGAGCTGTAGACGATCGTGCGGCCCTGCCGCGCGAGCGCGGCGAGCAGCGTCTTGACGAGCACGGCGCTCTCGACGTCCAGACCCGTGAGCGGCTCGTCGAGAAAGACGATCGACGGATTGTGGAGCAGCGCCGCGCTGATCAGGATCTTCTGGCGCATGCCCTTCGAGTAGCTGCCGAGCGCGGCAAGCCGTTGATCGAAGAGATCGAACGACGCCAGCAGCGTCTCGATGCGCGCGGCGATCGTCGCCTCGTCGAGGCCGTGGAGACGTCCGCAGAGCTCGAGGAACTCCAGCGCCGACAGGCTCTCGTAGAGCTCCGCGGCCTCGGGCACGTAGCCGATGCGGCGCTTGAGCTCGACCGCCTGGCCGGGCAGACGCAAGCCGTCGACCTCGGCGCGGCCGGATCGCGGATCCAGGATGCCCGTGAGGATCTTGATCGTCGTCGATTTGCCCGCGCCGTTCGGGCCGAGCAGCCCCGTGACCTCGCCGCGGCCGATCGCGAACGCCAGGCCGTGCAGCACGTCGGCCCGGCCGTAGCTGAAGCGCAGATCCTCGACGTGAATCGCGGCGTCGGCAGGCGGCATGGAACGCTGCTTGTATCACATCCCGCGCGACGCGGCGTTGACCCGCGGGCGATCGATTCCTATACTCGCGGGCGAGGTTCCCATCATGTCCTTGCGCGCTCGCGGCACGGCGGCGATGCTGCTCGCCGGTCTCCTCGTTCCAGCTTCGTTCGGCGCGGCGCAGACGCCCGCCGGCACACGCACCGTGTACATCAGCGCGCTCGACAACAAGCGCGTGCCCGTGACCGGGCTGACGGCGGCGGACTTCACCGTCAAAGAGGCCGGGAAGGCACGCGAGATCGTCAAGGTCGAGGCGGCGTCGGCGCCCATGCAGATCGCGATCGTCATCGACGACGACGATCAGGGCGGCAAGGCCGTGCACGCAGCCCTCGAGTCGTTCGTGAAGAAGGTGGCCGGGCACGCCGATGTGGCGCTGCTGACGACGCGCGGCGGCGTCGTCGTGCAGCAGGACTTTACGACGGACACCAACAAGCTGCTGGCCGTCATCGACGCGCTGCCGTTCGTGCGTCCGGGCGTGGCTTCGATGCCGATCGGGCTGCTCGACGTCACGCAGGCGCTGGGTAACCGTCACGCCGTGCGGCCGATCGTCATCGGCCTCGCGTCGCCCGGGATGACGGTGGCGTCAACGGTCGACGGACCCGACTGCCGGCTGCCGTCGACGAAGACGATTGGCGCGACCGTCAACCCGTCGAGCCCGTCGGATGCCGCGGTGACCGACGCGATGCGCCACAACCACGTGACGTTCTACCTGGTCCATCTCGACACGTATCAGGCGCGCGGCGAGAACAACGAGCCGCCCGAAGTGCACTACTCGTGGCCGCTCGACGCGCCCGCGCAGACCGGCGGCCGCACCGATCGCATCGTCACCGCGCAGGGCCTGGTCGCCACGTTCGAGCGCATCGCCGACGAGCTGCTGTCGCAGTACGCGATCACGTATCAGTCGCCGGACATGCCGACCAACGCGTCGCTCGACATCGACGTCAAGCGCAAGGGCGTGAAGATCCTCGCGCCACAGAAGATGTACTAGGGCGGGCTGCCGGCTGCGGGCTACAGGCTACCGGCGACTCGCAATTCGAAATTCTCATCCAATCGCCGCGAGCAACCGATGGCTCGCCATCAGCACCGATGCGACGAGCAGGTGCCAGGCGATCACGCGTCCGAGCCGCGTCATCTTCGTGCGCAGCGCCTGCAGCTCACTCGCTTGCGCGGGCGTCGGCGGCGCGCCCGACGACACGATCTGCGCGCTCAAGGCGCCAATCCGCTGCGCCGTGGGCTTCTGGGCGAACAGGCCGATGCCGAGCGCCCCGAGACCCAGCAGCCCGCCCAGCGTCAGCGCGATCCCTTCCGGCGTCGCCAGCCACCCGGCGGAAAATCGCAGCATGTAGATCCGCAGTCCGCTCAGCACCGTGAGCGCGCCGGAAACCGTCATGGCGATCGGAAATCCGCGCTTGAGCACGCCGGCCATCACTGCGCCGCCGCCCGGCCCCGCTTCGGCCAGGGACGGGAGGAAGAAGAGCCCGACGGCGATCGTGCCTCCGGCCCAGACAATGCCGAATGCGATGTGCAGGAAGATGAGGGACAGATATTCCATGCGGCACTCCTGTGACGTGGCGACCGCGGCAGTGTATCGCGACTTCCGGGCGGTAGTGCGTATGCGTCATGGATTGATCCCGCCCGATCGGCTAGACTCCGGCCGCTCATGAGGACGAAAAGCCTAGTGGCCGCGGCCGCGCTCGGCGCCGCGCTGTGGACGCTCGTCGGCGGCGGCCGGACCCTCGTCGCGCAGGACGCGGCGCCGGTGATCGCGCTGCGGATGATCGTCGTGACGACGGCCGATGCGGCGCAGCGCGTCCTGGACCGGTTGAAGGCCGGCGAGAACTTCGCCGTCGTCGCCCGGAACGAGTCGACGGCGCCGAGTGCCGAGGACGGCGGATGGCTCGGCACGCTGCCGCTGGCGCAGCTGCGGCCCGAGGTGCGACGCGCGCTCGAGGGCCTGGCGCCGGGACGGTTCACCGACGCGATCCGCATTCCCACCGGCTTCGCGATCTTCAAGGTGGAGGCGGACGAGCCGGCCGCCGCAGTCGCGCCGGGCGTCTCCGCGGCGCTCGCCTCGTCCGGCGCGGTGCGCTACGTCTACGACGTCAGCGGCTTCACCGAAGCGCGCGCCGCGTTCGCGTCGGTGTCGAAGGCGCCGGACTGGAACATGACGTCGTCGTCGATCTGCAGCACGCGGAACGCGTCGCTCGCGGCGACGCGCGCGTCGATCGAGACGTATCTCGCGCCGGCGAATCAGGCCGTGCGCGCCGCGCGGCCGCCGATCGACATCATGCAGCTCTATTTCGGCCTCGGCCAGCTCGATGCGTACGAGGGCAAGATGGCCGGCGCGGTCGCGCATTTCGAGGACGCGTACCGGGTCGCGCAGGCCGGCGTGCCGTCGGGCGTGCTGCAATTGCTGGAAGCGCTCGGCGTCGCGCATCTGCACAAGTCGAGCGGCGACAACGGCGTGTACGAGACGCCCGGCGATTTCTGCCTGCTGCCGATGCGTCCCGGCCGCGCGTACGCGAAGACCGGCGACTCGCAGCGCGCCGTCGAGTACTTCGAGCGCTATCTCCAGCAGAAGCCCGACGATCTCGAAGTGCGCTGGCTGCTGAATCTCGCCTACATGACGCTGGGGCAATATCCGGACAAGGTGCCCGCGCCGTACCTGATTCCGGCCGCGGCGTTCCAGTCCACCGCGGACGTCGGCCGCTTCCGCGACGTCGCGGCCGAGGCCGGGCTGCGCAACTTCGAGATGGCCGGCGGCGTCGTCGTCGAAGATCTGCGCCACACGGGACGCCTCGACATCGTCACGTCGACGATGGACAGCTGCGGGCCGATGAAGTACTTCGGCAACAACGGCGACGGCACGTTCACCGACCGGACGGCGGCGTCCGGGCTCGCCAATCAGCTCGGCGGGCTGAACCTGGTGCCCGGCGACTACAACAACGACGGCTGCCGCGACATCCTGCTGCTGCGCGGGGGATGGGAATATCTGCCGCAGCGCAAGTCGCTGCTGCGCAACAACTGCGACGGCACGTTCACCGACGTCACCGTCGCGAGCGGGCTGGCCGAGCCGACGACGACGCAGACCGCCGTGTGGACCGACATCGACAACGACGGGTTCCTCGATCTGTTCGTGGGCAACGAGACCGGCGCGGCGCAGCTCTTCCTCAACAAGCGTGACGGCACGTTCACGGACATCGCGGCGCCGGCCGGCGTGAATCGATCGTCGTTCTCGAAAGGCGTCACGGCCGGCGACTACGACAATGACGGCTGGCCCGATCTCTACGTCTCGAACTACGGCGAGACGAACTTCCTGTACCACAACAATCGCGACCGGACGTTCACGGAGTTCGCCACGGCCGCGGGCGTGCGCGGCACGCCGACCGGCTTTGCGACGTGGTTCTTCGACTACGACAACGACGGCTGGGAGGACATCTTCGCCACCAGCTACGTTGCGTCGATCGACGAGATGGTGCGCGACTACCTCGGCCGGCCGCACAACGCGACGACGGCGCGGCTGTACCGGAATTTGCACGACGGCACGTTCCGTGACGTCAGCGCGGAGGTCGGGCTCGACAAGGTGATGATGCCGATGGGATCGAGCTTCGGCGACGTCGACAACGACGGCTGGCTCGACATGTACCTCGGCACGGGGCAGCCGTCGTACGTCGCGATGGCCGGCGCGGTGCTGCTGCGCAACGACGAGGGCCGCGCGTTCGTGAACGTGACCGCCTCGTCCGGCACGGGCGAGCTGCACAAAGGGCACGGCGTCGCCTTCGCGGATCTCGACGACGACGGCGACGAGGACATCGTCTTCGAGGTCGGCGGCGCCACGCGCGGCGACCGGCACGCGATGCGCCTGTTCGAGAATCCCGGTCACGGCAACGACTGGATCGATCTGTCGCTGAAGGGCGTCACGAGCAACCGGACGGCCGTCGGCGCGCGGGTGACCGTGACGGTGGAGGACGCCGCCGGCCGCCGGCGATCGATCCATCGCACCGTGGGCGCGACCAGCTCGTTTGGCTCGGCGCCGCTCATGCAGCACGTCGGGCTCGGACGATCCGCCAGACGCGTCGATCTCGAGATCTGGTGGCCGACGAGCCACACGCGCCAGCAGTTCGCCGACGTCGGCAAGAACCGCGTGCTGGCGATCGAGGAGCTCGCGAAGACGTTCACGGTCTCGACGCCGCGCGCGGTCACGCTCGGCGGGGCCAGGAGGATGCCATGATCCGGCGCGCCGCGCTGACCGTGTGCCTCGTCGTCGCGTTGGCGATGACCTCGACGCGCGGCGTGCTCGCCGACACGCGCTATCCCGTGACCGGCATGGTGCTGACCGTCGATCGCGCCCGCCACACGTTCACGGCGTCCATCGACGCGATTCCCGGCTTCATGGCCGCGATGGCGATGCCGTTCACCGTGCAGGACGACCAGGAGCTGGCCGCGCTCGCGCCGGGGGCGATCGTCGAGCTCACGCTGGTGGTCGGCACGAGCGCGTCGCACGCGGAGGGCATCCGCGTGAAGCGCTACGAGAGCGTCGAGCAGGATCCGCTCGCCGCGCGGCGGCTGTCGCTTCTGACGCAGATCGCGAGCGGCACGCTGGTCACGCCGGTGGCCGCCGGTGCGGCCGTGCCCGACTTCGCGCTGATCGATCAGCAGCGGCGCCGCGTGACGCTATCGCAGCTCCGCGGCAAGGTCGTGGCGATCAACTTCATGTACACGACGTGCCAGTTGCCGGACTTCTGCCTGCGCATCGTCAATCACTTCGGCGTGTTGCAGAAGCGCCTGGCCTCGCGGCTCGGCCGCGATCTGATCTTCCTGACGATCACCTTCGATCCGCTGCGGGATACGCCAGACGTCCTGGCCCGCTACGCCGCGCAGTGGGCGCCCGTGTCGCCGGCGTGGCACTTTCTCACCGGGCCCGAGCCCGACATCCGCCGCGTGCTCGGCACGTTCGGCGTCTCCGCGTTTCCCGACGAAGGGCTGATGGACCATTCGCTGCACACGATCGTGATCCGCCGCGACGGGACGCTGGCCGCCAACGTCGAGGGGAACCAGTATTCGTCGGATCAACTGGCGGATCTCCTCGCCGCCGTTCTACAGTAGGGGCCACACATGACCGCCATGCTTCGTGCCGGGCTGCCGGCCGTCATTCTCGGGGTGTTCGCGATCGCGGGTCCGGCACCGGTCGCGCCGCGCGCGCAGGCGGCGCAAGCCGTTCCGCACCGGTTCGAGGAGAACGTGCGCGCGTACGAGGAGGCGGACAAGACCGATCCGCCGCCGGCGCACGCGATCCTGCTCGCCGGCGACTCGCAGTTCTACCGCTGGAAGACGCTGCACGAGGATCTGCCGGACTACACGATCGTCAACCGCGGCATCGACTCGTTCCAGACGTCGGATCTCATCTATTTTGCCGATCGGCTGATCCTCCGTTACGCGCCGCGGATGATCGTGCTGCACGTGGGCGGCAACGACGTCAACAACGGCAAGACGCCGGATCAGATTCTCGCGGACTTCAAGACGCTCGTCGCGACGGTCCGGACCACGCTGCCGGACGTGCCGATCGCGTTCTCGAGCATCACGCCGGGCCCGGGGCGGTGGAGCCAGGCGGCGCAGCGCACGCAGACGAATCTCGTCATCAAGCGCTACGTCGCGACGCAGAAGGGGCTGCTGTTCATCGACCTCTGGGACGCGATGCTGACGCCCGACGGCCAGCCGCGCGAGGATCTCTGGGTCGCCGATCGCATCCATCCCAATCACGAGGGCTACCTGATTCGCGTCCGCATCATGCGGCCGCTGCTCGGTCCGCCGGATCGCCCCGCACGATGATCGATCGCCGCGCGTTTCTGACGGGCACTGCCGGCGCCGTGCTGGGCGCTGCGGGGTGCCGCGGCCGCGAGCGGCGTGGGACGTTGATTCTGCGGCTGTCGCACTCGATGGCGACCGGCCCGACCTCGCTCAACAGCTTTGCCGAGCGCTTCCGCGATCGCGTCGAGGCGGCGACGGCCGGCGACGTCAAGGTCCGGCTGTTTCCCAACGGCACGCTCGGCCAGGAGCGCGAGATCGTCCAGCAACTGCAGGAAGGCCTCGTCGACTTCATGGTCTCCGGCACGGCGATCTGGGGCAGCGTCGCGCCGCGGCTGCAGGTGCTCGACTTTCCCTTCCTCTGGCGCGACTGGGATCACGTCCATCGCATCGTCGACGGGCCGGTGGGCGACGAGGCCGCCGATTATCAGGAGGCCGCGGTCGGCGTCCGGCCGCTCGCGTGGGGCGACTCGTTCGGCTTCCGGCAGGTCGTGACGCGATCGGTCGACGTCACCGCCGCGCCCCAGCTCGCCGGCCTGAAGATTCGCACGATCCAGTCGGCGATCTACGTCAAGGCGATCGAGCTGATGGGCGCCAGCCCGACGCCGATGGCGTTCGGCGAGGTCTACACGTCGCTGCAGACCGGCGTCATCGACGGATACGAGCACGATTCGAGCACGACGCTCTATCAGCGCTTCTACGAGGTCGCGCGCTACATGGCGCGGACGAAGCACATCGCGGGCGTGCTCGGCCTGTTCGGATCGACGATCGGCCTGGCGCGTGTGCCGGCCGACATCCGGCGCACGATCGCCCAGGCCGCGCGTGACGCGGCCAACGATCAGCGCGAGATGGGCCCGAAGGAAGACGCCTCGGCCACGGCGGCGCTGGAGGGCTACGGGATGACGATTCGCGAGTTCGATCACCGTCCGTTCGAGCCGCAGGCGGAGCAGTTGTGGGCGCGCGAGGGCGCGGCGCTCGGCGTGACGTCGTGGTTGAAGGCGATTCGCGCATGAGGGCGGAGACCGGCGAGGCCGCCGCCGATCGCCTGCTCGACTGGGCCATCGCGGCCGTGATGGCCGCGCTCTCCGCCGTCGTCGGCCTGCAGGTCGTCGGCCGCCATCTGCTGCAGCAGCCGCTGCCGTGGACCGAGGAGGTCGCGCGGCTGCTGCTCGTCTGGCTCATGTGCATCGGCGGCGTGGCGGCCCTGCGACGCGGCCACCATCCGCGCGTGACCGCGCTCATCCGGCTGCTGTCGCCCGAGCGCCGGCTGGCCGTCGATCGCGGGCTGCGTCTCGTGCTCATCGGCTTGTTCGTCACGCTGATCGTGCCGTCGATGCGTCTGACGATCGCGAGCACCGCGGAGCTGCTGCCCGCGAGCGGCCTCTCGGGCGCGACGATGACGGCCGTGCTGCCGGTCGCGCTGGTGCTGATGACGATCGTGCTCGCCGACGAGTGCCGCCGCGACGGCCTCGACGTCTGGCGCTACCGCGCGTCGCTCGTCTGGTCGCTGGGCGCGGCCGCGCTCGTCCTCGTCTCGGTGGGCCTGCCGCTGCTGGCCGGCGCCGCGCCGTTCGTCGTGCTCATCTGCGGCTTCCTCGTGACGGCGGCGCTCGGGCTGCCGCTCGCGTTCACGCTCGCGCTCACGTCGATGACCTATCTGCTCGGCATCGGCGGCGTGCGGCTGACGATCCTGCCGATCAAGATTCTCGGCGGCGTGGACTCGTTCGTCCTGCTCGCGATCCCGTTCTTCGTGCTCGCCGGCGCGCTGATGGAGTCCGCCGGTATCTCCGAGCGCATCGTCGATCTGGCGATGGCGATCGTCGGACGCGTGCGCGGCGGCCTGGCGATGGTCACCGTCGTCGCCGAGGTGATCTTCTCCGGAATCTCCGGATCGACGGCTGCCGACGTGTCCGCGATCAGCTCGCTGCTGGTGCCGTCGATGAAGAAGGCCGGCTATGCGCCACAGGAGGCCGTGAGCGTCGTGGCCGCGGCGTCCGCCATGGGCATTCTCGTGCCGCCGTGTCTGACGATGGTCGTGCTGGGATCGCTCGTCAATCTGTCGATCGTCACGCTGTTCCTCGCCGGCTTCATCCCGGCGTTCGTGCTCGCGGGCGCGCTGCTGGTCCTCATCGCGATTCGCGCGCGGCGCCAGCAGTGGCCCGTCGCCGCGCGGGCGACGCGCGCGGATCTCGGCCGCGCGCTGCGCCGCGCGATCGTCCCGCTCGGCCTGCCCGTGCTGCTGTTCGGCGGCATCTTCAGCGGCGCGACGACCGTCACGGAGGCCGCGCTCATCGCCGTCGTCTACGCGCTCGTCGTCGAACTGTTCATGTCCGGCGTGCGCACACGCGACCTCGTCGGCCGCTTCTCGCAAAGCGGCATCGTCACGGCGACGACGCTGTGGGTGCTGGCGGCAGCGTCGGCCTTCGCGTGGATCCTCGTGCGCGAGTGGGTGCCGCAGGGGCTCGGCGAATGGATTGCCGGCGTGGGCGCGGGACGCGCGGGCTTCCTCGCGCTGACGATCGGCGTCTTCGTCGTCGTCGGCGCGCTGCTCGAGGGCCTGCCCGCGCTGCTGATCTTCGGGCCGATCCTGTTTCCCATCGCGCACAACGTCGGCCTCGATCCCGTGCACTACGGGACGGTCATCATCGCCGCGATGGGGATTGCGTTCTTCCTGCCGCCGGTGGGCGTGGGCCTGACGATCGCCGCGGGCATCGCGGGCGTCGACATCGACGCCGTCAGCCGCAGCTACACGTCGTACCTCATCGCGCTGCTCGTCGGCCTCGCGCTCATCGCCGCGTTTCCGGTGTTCACGTTGATCCTGCCGCAACTGCTGCTCGGCTACGGCCGCTGATCGCCCGCGCGGACGTTTTTGTCACAACGGCGGATTTTGCGACGTCCCTGTCGAATTTCCTGCCACTTGCGCGCGGCGCGCCGTTGTCCAATGTGGGCACGCACGCACCACGAATGTGCAGAGATGTTGGAAATCTCGAGCGAAGGCGCAAAGGTGTGGCACGTGAGCATGCGCCAGCCATGCTGCTCGCTCGAGCGTCGTACTAAGATCATCCGCACGTTTCCTGCGAAAAAACCGCGGCACGCCTGACGGGGCGAGCCGGCCGCGCGCTGGCATTCGGCTTGCTGCATGTCTGCGCGAGGCTCACGCGCACGCGCGGCGGGCCTCACGCGAATCGATCGCAGCGCAATCGAGTGACCGGCGCCTCCGCCCGGCGAGTCCCTGCTGATGGAGGTGCGACGCGGTGTTCGTGCGCGCGCTCCTGGTGTCGGCCGGCCTCTGCCGTGCGTCCGCGCGGCGTTTCGTCTCGATCTCTGCCTCTGCATCGCGCGCTGCGGCTCCGATGACGCGATCGTCCCCCGATCGTCAAGGAGGTTCGTCGTATGACTCGACTCATCCGTCTCTGTCTGATTGCGGGCGCGCTCGCCCTGCCGGCGATCGCCCACGCGCAGGAGCGCTTCGGGACGCTCACCGGGCAGGTCACCGACGCGCAGGCCGCGGCCGTGCCCGGCGTCACGGTCACGGTGACCAACGCCGACAACGGCGAAGTGCGCACGTACGTCACGGACGCGAGCGGCCGGTACCTCGCGCCGGATCTGCCGCCCGGCCGGTACACCGTCGAGTTCCAGCTCACGGGATTCCAGGGCGTCAAACGCACGGACGTGAGCGTCGTGCTCGGGCGATCGTTCACGGTCGACACGACGCTGGCCGTCCGGACCGTCGCCGAGTCCGTCCAGGTCGTCGCCGAGAGCGCGCCGCTCATCGACACGCGCAGCACGCTCATCGCGCACAACGTGTCGGCCGAGGAGTTCGATCGGATGCCGAAGACGCGGACGTTCCAGTCCGTCGCGCTGGCGGCGCCGTCGGTCAACTCCGGCGAGATCGAAGGCGGCTTGCAGGTCAATGGCGCCAGCGGCGCCGAGAACGCGTTCACCGTCGACGGCGTCGTCACCAACTCGCTCATCAACGGGCAGTCGCGCGAGAACACCGTCTTCGAGTACCTGCAGGAAGTGCAGGTCAAGACGAGCGGCATCTCGGCGGAATACGGCGGCGCGCTCGGCGGCGTCATCAGCGCCGTCACCAAGAGCGGCGGAAACACGCGGCACGGCGAGCTCCACTACTACGGCGAGGGCAGCGCGCTGATGGCCAAACCGGTCAAGCGCCTCGTGCTGGAGCCCGACCAGGAGCTGACCGCGTTCTACACGCAGGACGGCAAGGATGGCGGCCTGCAGCAGGAAGTGGGCGGGTCGATCGGCGGACCGATCATCGCCAACCGTCTCTTCTACTTCGCGTCGTACTCCCCGCGGTTCGAGTCGACGACGCGCGACTACACGTTCACGGACGACACCGGCGACATCTCCCGCGACATCACGCGGCAGCAGCTGTTCGGCAAGGTGACGTACGCGCGTCCCAAGCTGTCGATCAACGGGTCGGCGCTCTGGACGCCGACGAAGGCCGACGGCACCATCGCGGCCTACGACGGCGCCGGCGCGAACGGGATCAACACGTCCAAAGACAGCCTGGCGCCGAACCTCACCCGCGGCTACGAGATCAACCAGGTGAACGCGACCGGATCGGCCGACATCTCGCTCGGGAACAACGCCTTCCTGAGCGTCCGTGGCGCGACGTTCAACGATCGCTATACGACGACGGGCATTCCGCTGGTGACGCCGTACACCTACGGGAACTCGACGACCGCGGTGGACGATCTGCTGCCGGCCGATCTGCGCGGGCCGATCGGCACGGCGAACACGCCGCGGGCGGAGATCAGCGATTTCGACACGACGCGCCGCAGCACGTTCAACGTCGACTACAATCACATCTTCACCGCCGCGGGTTATCACACGTTCAAGGCGGGCTACGGCTTCCAGCGCACGATCAACGACATCGACTCCTACTATCCCGGCGGCTACGTGAACCTCTTCTGGGGCAGCAGCTTCACGTTCGGCGGGCAGACGGGCACGGGCACGTACGGCTATTACGAGGTGAACGACCGGCGGATCGCGAACAAGGCCGGCAACAACATCCACTCGCTGTACGCGCAGGATCAGTGGGCGATCGGCAATCACCTGACGCTCGACATCGGCCTGCGCGCCGAGAACGAGAAGGTGCCGACGTTCCGTCCGGACTATCTCAAGTACGCCTTCCAGTTCTCGTTCGCGGACAAGCTGGCGCCGCGTCTCGGCGCCGCGTGGGACGTGAAGGGCGACGGCCGGATCAAAGTCTTCGGCAGCTGGGGCCTGTACTACGACTGGACGAAGTACGAGCTGGTGCGCGGGTCGTTCGGGGCCGAGACGTGGTGCATCTTCTATCGCGGGCTCGACACGCTCGACCTCGGCAGCCTGAGCCTGGACAACATGCCCGGCCCGGATCTCTGGGTCACGCCGGGCACGTGCCGCGATCGCCGCGTGCCGTCGTTCGATCAGGACATCGATCCGGACATCGAGCCGATGAAGCAGGCGAGCGTCAGCTCGGGCGTGGAGCTCCAGGTCGGCCGCAACGGCATGGCCTCCGTGCACTACATCCACAACGATCTGCTCGAGACGATCGAGGACATCGGCTACCTGAACGCGCAAGGCGATGAGGGCTACGTCATCGGCAATCCGGGCAAACGCGTCACGGCGATCCAGTTCCCGACCGGCGCCACGCCCATCGGCTTTGCGACGCCGCGGCCCGTCCGGACGTACGACGCGCTCGAGGTCGGCTACAGCCGGCGCTTCTCCGGCGGCTGGTTCTTCAGCGCGAACTACACGCTCAGCCGGCTCTACGGCAACTACGCCGGGCTGGCCTCGTCGGACGAGATCACGACGCCGACGACCGGCGGCGGCTCGGCGGTGGCGCAGCAGCAGGGGTCCAGCATCTTCCGGCCGGGCGGCAACGTGAACCGGTACTGGGATCTCGACGAGCTGCTGTGGGACTCACACGGCGACCTCGACCCGCAGGGCCGGCTGGCGACCGATCGGCCGCACGTCGTGAAGCTGTACGGCTCGTACGATCTGCCGTATCACTTCCAGGTCGGCGCGTTCTTCTACGGCGGCAGCGGAACGCCGATCTCGACGTACGTCACGTCGACCAACAGCGCGGATCTGTTCGTCAACGGCCGCGGCGACATGGGCCGCACGCCGGCGCTGACGCAGACGGACCTGATGGTGTCGCACACCACGCGCCTGCACGGCGGTCAGAGCCTGCGGCTCGAGCTGACGGTGCTGAACCTCTTCAACCAGAAGACGGCACGGCACATCTTCAACTATCTCAACAAGGGCGCGATCATTCCCGATCGGTCCTCGTCGTTCATCGACCTGAGCGGGACGGATCTGTCGCAGGGCTATGACTACAACGCGCTGATCCTCGCGACGCCGGACGGCGCCGACGCCTACGACCCGCGCTACGGCATGCCGGACCTGTTCAACCCCGGCACACGCGCGTACGCGACGGTGAAGTACCAGTTCTGATCACGCACGCCGGGGATGCGCCCCGCGTGGGGCGCATCCCCTTCGAATACCTTTTCGGAGCGCCGCCGCCGATAGCCTTTCGGAGCGCTGGACCTTCAGGTCCAGCGTCCCTTGTCCTTGCCGATGTATTCCGGCAGCGCGTCGCGCGAATAGATCGCCGACCCCCAGAAGTCGTAGTCGAGCGGTGTCGCGGCCAGCCCCGCGCGCACGGGATTCATGACGATGTAGCGAATCGTCTCGTGCAGCACATCGTCGACACGCAGCGTTCGATCGAAGAAGCTCTGCTGCCATAGACGGCCTCTGATGATTCGTCTGGCATGAAACGACGTCCGTTGCTTCGCGAGTCTCACGAAATTTCGGAAATTGGCATCGTCGCTCGTGCCGGCGACCAGCGCGTGAAGGTGATCCGGCATGAAGCAGGAGACGACGATGGCGAACGCGCAGTCGAGACTTGCGACGCGCAGATGGTCGACGACGAGTGAGACGAGCGCGCGTTCGAGGAAGTGCGGACGGCGATCCCATGTGCCGATCGTCAGAAAGATCGGCGCGCGTCCGACATACGCGCGATTGGAAAGACGAGCGGGATGCCGCACGTGCGCGAGACGACGCAAGATCGACGCCGGGAAGTAGGCCGGACCTAAAGGTCCGGCCCTCCGAAAGGCTAGGTCCGGCCCTCCGAAAGGCTGCGGTCCGGCAAGCTCTTCGGAGCGCTGGACCTTTAGGTCCAGCGTTCCCATCGACTCGGCGGGGCGCTAGTTCCCGACGGTGGGTCGCGCGGACCCGTGGGCCGGACCTGAAGGTCCGGCCCACCGACGGGCCCGGCCTTCCGACGGGGGCACCCTTCAGAGCGTAGGTACCCATAGCCCTTCGGAGCGCCGGACCTTTAGGTCCGGCGTCCCGACGTCACTGAAACGTCGCGAGCATCTCGACGAGATCGCGGATCTCGTGCGGCTCGAGGACCGTGCCCATCGGCGGCATCGCCGACGGGGCGTTCCTGCGGGACGCGATGTCGGCGGTCGCGACGGTCTGGCGCGCCCCGGAGGCGTCTTCGATCACGAGCTGGCGCGCGCTCTCGTCGCGCAGCAGGCCGTCGACCGTGCGCCCGTTCTTCAGCGTCACGCTGACCGCGCCGAAGCCGGGCGCGATGCGCGCGCTCGGGTCGAGCAGCGCCTGCAGCAGTTGCTCGCGCGAGAGCTGCGATCCGACGTGCGTCAGGTTGGGCCCGACCGACGCGGTGCTGCCGCCAATCGTGTGACAACGGCCACACTGCGCGGCCGGGTTGTTGCCCGCGATATCGAAGCCGCGGCGCGCGTCGCCGCCGCGCATGAGCGCGTTCGGAAACACGGCCGCCAGACGATCGAGCGTGCGGCCCACGCGCATCGCATCGAGGCGCGCGGCGAGCGCCGGCGAGCCGTTGGCCTGCGCCGCTTCGAGCACGTCGAGTGTGACCTCCGGCGCGATCGCACCGGCTGAGACCTGCTGAAGCAGATCGCCGAGCAGCGTTTCGGCCGCGGGACCCTTGACCGTCGCGAGGCCCGCGAGCGCGGCCTGCTGCTCGCCGGTCGAGCCGCTCTTGATGACCGAGCCGAGATGCGCGGCCTTGTCGGCATCCGGCAGCGGAGACGCCGCGATCGTGCCGATCGCCGCCATCCGCAGCGCGCCATCCGAGCCGGCCAGCGCGAGGCGGACCGCTTCGTCGAGCTCCGGCGCGCCGAGCGTCTGCAGCGCGCGCAGCGCGGCGATGCGGACCGACGAGGCCGTGTCCGTGCGCAGGCGCGTCATGATCGCCGGCGAGGCGTCCTTCAGATCGAGCCGCGCGGCGCCTTCGATGACGGCCACCTTCATCGCCATGTCCGTGTCCGGCTGATCGAGCAGCGCGACGAGCGACGTCATCGCGCTGCGCGCGCCGGCGGCATCGCGCTGTCGTGACAACGCGGCGCCCAGCTCGGCGCCGTCGACGCGATCGAAGCGCGACGGCGCGAGCCACGCCCCGAGCGCACGCGCCGCCTCGGCGCGGACCGGCGCCGCGGCATCCGTGCGGCGCGCGAACGTCGCCAGGCGCGCCGTCGACTCGGCGTCGCCGAGCCGCGAGCTCGCGCTGATGGCGCGCCGCAGGAACGCCTCGCTCGTGACGCGCGTGTCCGTCAGCATCCGCGCGAGCGCCGGCACGGCCGCCGGGATCCCGGTCTCGTCGTTGATCGCGCGCGCGGCCTCGGTGGCGACGGCCGCGTCTGTGTCGCCAAGGAACCGCGCGACGCCCGCGTCGTGCAGCCGGCGCAGCGCCACGACCGCCGCGAGGCGGACGGCGCGCGACGGATGCGTCGCCAGCGCGGCAATCGCCTGAACGTCGCCGATGCTCGCGAGCGCGGCGCTGCCGGCGTGCCGCAGATAGACGTCGCGGTCGTCGTTGTCGGCGAGCATGGCGATGAGCGGCTGCGTCGCGGCCGGATCGCCGATGCGGCCCAGCGCTTCGGCCGCGAAGAACCGCGGCCGCGGCGCGGCGTCGCGCAGCAGCGCGATGAGCGGCGTCACGGCCGCCTTGTCGCGCACGTCGCCGAGCAGCTTCGCCGCCTGCGCGCGGATCTCGGCGTCCGTGTCGGTGAGGAACGGCACGAGCGACGCGGCCTGGCCTGCGTTCTTCCGCGCGAGCTGGCCGAGGCCCCAGAGGCCGTGAATCCGCGCGAGTGGCTGATCGTCCTCGCGCGCCGCGGCGAGCAGCGTCGCCGCATCGCCGCGATCGACGAGCGCGAATTGCGCCTTCTCCCGCACGCGCATGTCGACGTGCCGCAGGAGCGCGCGCAGGTCGGACGCCGACTTCGGCGCGAAGTCCGCCTGCAGCAGCGTGCGCACTTCCGCGCGCATCGGATCGGCGGCGCCCGTCTTCGAGTCGAGCTTCCAGATCCGCCCTTGATCGTTGGCGCCCCAGCCGCTCACCCAATCGGTCAGGTAGATCGCGCCGTCCGGGCCGATGCGCATGCCCGGGCTCAACACGCCGCGTACGACCTCCGTGTCGTTTGCCAGATCGAAGCCCGCGCCGTGCTCCTTCAGTTGGAACGCGTAGACGCGCGCCGTGCTCGCGCCGCCCGTGAAGCTCGTCACGAAGAAGTGATCGCGCCAGCGCGCGTCGAGCGCCGTGCCCGGATTGAACGCGAAGCCCGACGGCCCGGCGTGATACGACGCCACGGGCGGGACGATGTACGCCGCCTGCCCGTCGAAGTGCGGCTTGAACATCCCTTCGTCGATCCAGACGTTGTACCGGTTGTTCGCCGGATCGGTGTACTTGCCGTACTGCCACGTCGATCGCCAGCCCGCGTCCGATCCGTACGTGATGTAGACGACGCGCTCGCTCTCGCCCGGATAGTCGCCGTCGTTGTCGACGCTCACCATGTTGCCGTGCTCGTCGAACGCGATCTCCTGCGTGTTGCGGATGCCGGTCGCGAAGACCTCGAAGTGGCTGCCGTCCGGCTCGGCGCGCAGCACCACGCCGCGGTTCGGATACGCCCACTGCCTGCCCGTCGCGTCGGTGACGTTCATGCCGATGTCGCCGATCTTCCAGTACAGCCGGCCGTCCGGCCCGATCGTCAGCGCCGACATGTCGTGGCCCGAGAACGCCGGATGGACCGAGTATCCGTGGCTGAGCGACGTCTTGCTGTCGAAGACGCCGTCGCCGTCGGTGTCGCGCAGCCGCCAGAGATCGGGCGCCGCCGTCGCATACAGGTCGCTGCCGTGCAGCAGGATGCTGCCGAGAATGTCGCTGGCGACGTCCTCGTTGAAGCCTTCGAACACGACGCGCGATCGATCGGCGACGCCGTCGCCGTTGGTGTCCTCGACGCGATAGATGCGCTCCTTGATCACGCTGATGTCGCGCCAGTCGCGCGAGCCGTCGCCGTTGTAGTCGGGCAGCCACGTGTTCTGCGCGCTGCGCTCCGGCGCCATCACGCGCGTGAAGAACTGCCGCAGCGCGTCCGTGGTCGTGAGCGTGTGGACTTCCGGCACCCAGTCGGCGTGACCGCGGATGTCCAGCAACTGGCCGGTCCGCGGCGTGGCGCTGACGTACGCGACGCCGCGGCTGTCGATGTCGATGTCGAACGGATCGGCGACGAGCGGCATCGGCGCCCAGACGGTGAGTTCGAGGCCGTCGGCCACCTGCACGTTCCATGTCCGTCGCGTCTCCGCCGCCTCTTTCGCCGCCTGCGCCGGATCCAGCGTCGTCGTCTGTCCGATCATCGGCGTCTGTGAGCTCACCTGCGCGACGCCGACGATCGTCGACGAAGGGAGAAGTGCGAGCGCGGCGGCCAGCGCGAGGGTGCCGAGGAGCGCATGCGCGCGCGAGCGGACGAGTGACGCGGACCGACGGGTGTCGCGAGTCGAGGACATGGCGAACGGCTCCGATGGAAAGCGTGTGACGGAGCCCCGATTCTATCGCGGCGTCGGAGAAGGGAGCAGGGCGACGGAGGCGACAACCGGTCGCCTCCGTCGTGTCGGTGGGACGCGTGTAGGCATGGAGAGAGCGGAGGCGGGGTCAGCGGCCCAGCGGCACGCCGATGCCGAGGCCGAGGCGGAACTGCTTGTAGTTGTCGCCTTCCCAGCGCAGGAAGGGCACGTCGACCTGCACGCGCGCATCGACGCCCGTGCCGAGGCGGATGTTGAGGCCGGCGCCCGGCTGCACGTTGAGGCCGCTGGATCCGAACTCGTGCTGCACGCCGACGAGCACCTGCGCGAACGGACGCACGCGGCCGTTCACCAGCGAGCCGATGCGCACGCCGCCGGCCGCCTGCGCGTAGGTCTCTTCCATCGTCGAGAAATGATTGAGCCCGAACTCGCCGATGAGGCTCAGGTGCGACGTCATCTGCTTGCCGAAGTCCACCACCATGCCGGTCTTGGCGTTTTCGCCCACGTCGCGAAGGAAGCTGTAGACGACACCCGCTTCGGTCGAGTAGGAGGCATTCGAACGCTCCTGCGCGTGGGCGGGAAGGACCGCGGTGCACAGCGCCGCGGCGGCGAGAAAGGAACGGAAGGTCATGACACTCATCTCCTGCGGCGCTCGGCCGCGTGGCGTTCGCGTCCGGCCTGATGGCCCCGCGCGGAGGAGGTCGTTCCGCCGCCCGGCCGCGGCGTCGAACAGCGCCGCGGTGACGCCTACGATAGGCAGTCGCGCGCGGCGGACGAATGCTGCTTGCGGGTGAGATCGGCGGTGGCGCGACGGCGCGATCTACTTCTTTCGTGTGAGAGGGGCGCGCGGCGTGGTCTAATGCTGCCCGCTCATGGCCTTCTGGCGCCGATCCCTCACCGGCCGCGCGCTCCTGTTCACCGCTGCGGCGGTCGGCCTCGTCATCGTCGCGGCGACGGCGATCACGTATCGCTTCGTGTTCGAGGACGTCGAAGCGCGCAGCGTGCGCTATCTGAACCAGTACGTGAGCGAGCGCGCGCGCCGCGAGGAGCAGAACTTCCTGCGCATCCGCGACAGCCTGAACATCGCGCGGCAGGCGTTCGTCGAGCGCTGGCGCGCGCCGGATCCGCCCGGGTACCTCGACCGCTTCGATCGGCTCTTCGTGAAGGACCCGGACGGCGCCGTCCGCAGCCGCCGCGAGTTCGGCGACAACTTCAAGTACCCGACGCTCTGGATCCACAAGGATCGCCGGATCGACGACGACTTCAAGCGGCGGATCCTCGTGCTCTACGACACGACCGCGCTGTTCCTGCCGATCTGGATTCACAGCCTCGGCAGCCTCTACGCGACGACGCCCGACACGGCGAACATCGGCTTCGAGACCGCGCTGCCGAACTGGGTCTACGACGCGCCCGCCGATCTCGATCAGGACTCGATGGACTACGTCGCGCTGCTCGGCCCGGCGGCCAATCCGACCCGCGAGATGAAATGGCTGGCGCCGGGCTACGCCGATCCGAACACGGGCCAGTACTTCGTCACGCTCGCGCTGCCGGTCGACGTCGACGGCCGCCACGTGGCGACGTTCGGCCACGACATGATCGTGCAGGACCTGTTCGCCAAGACCGTGCAGACCGACGTCGTCGGGCTCACGCACATGGTCCTGCGCGAAGACGGCCGCGTCATCGCGCATCCCGATCTGATGCCCGCGATCATCGCGCGCAAAGGCCTCTACACGATCGACGACTCGGGCGATCCCGCGTTCGTCAGCCTCTGCCGCGCGATGTTCGCCGCCAAGGGCCGCGAGATCTCGGGGTTCGATCGCCTGAGCAACACGTACTACGCGGCCACGCGGCTCGAGGAGACCGGCTGGATCTTCGCGTCGACCATGCCGCGCGCGGTCGTGACCGCGCAGGCGTTCGAGTCGACGCGCTGGGTGCTCTGGTCGGGCCTGCTCTCGCTCGGGCTCGAGCTCGCGCTGCTGGCCATCGTGCTCCAGCGGCAGATCGCGCGGCCGATGCGCGCCATGCTCGCGGCGACGCGGCGGATCGCGGCGGGCGAGTCGTACGTGCCGCTGGTCGAGGATCGCGCCGACGAGTTGGGCGAGCTCGCGAGCGGCTTCAACGAGATGGGCCGCCGCGTGCAGGAGCGAGACGAGGCGCTGCGGCTCGAGAAGGCGTCCCTCGAGCGGCGCGTCGAGCGGCGCACGGCCGAGCTGCGCGAGAGCGCCGAGCGGCTCAGCCAGTCGGAGGAGCGCTTCCGCACGGCGTTCCACGCCAGCCCCGCCATCCAGTGCCTCATGCGCGCGTCCGACGGCCTGCTCGTGGACGTGAACACCGCGTTCACGCGCCTTTCGGGATACGAGGCGGCGGAGGTGCTCGGCCGCACCGCTGCCGAGCTCGACTTCGTCGCGATGGCGGCGCTGCTCGCCGACGTGACCGCCAACGGCGCCGTCAGCGAGCGCGAGCTCGTCGTCCGGACCAGGTCGGGCCGCCTCGAGACCGTGATCGTCTCCGGCGAGATGATCGAGATCGACCACGAGCCGCACCTGCTCGTCGCGTCGCTCGCGATCTCCGCCATCAAGGCGGCCGAGCGCGAGCTGCTCCACGCGCTGGCGCGCGAGAAGGAGCTGAGCGACATGAAGAGCGACTTCGTGTCGATCGTCTCGCACGAGTTCCGCACGCCGCTCGAGGTGATCATGTCCTCCGGCGACATCCTCGAGCGCTACTTCGATCGCCTCGACGCCGGGCAGCGCCGCAGCCACCTGCAGGCGATCCACGAGTCGGTGCGCCGCATGGACGGCCTGATGACCGAAGTCCTGCTGCTCAGCACCGTCGAAGCGGGCCGGATGCAGTGTGCGCCGGCGCCGCTCGATCTGGCGGCCCTGTGCCGCCGCATCGTCGACGAGATCCGCTCGGCCACGAGCCATCGCAATCCGATCGAGCTCGACGTCGCGTCGGCGTCATCGGAGGCGCGCGCCGACGAGAGCGTGTTCCGGCACATCCTCACCAATCTGCTCGCCAACGCGGTGAAATACTCGCCGGCGGGCGCGCCGGTGACGATCGCGATTCGGCGCGAGGCCCGGACCGCGATCGTCCGCGTGGTCGATCGCGGCTGCGGCATTCCCGCCGACGATCGCGACCGGCTCTTTCACGCCTTCTTCCGCGCCCGCAACGCCCGCCACGTGCCCGGGACCGGCCTCGGGCTCGTCATCGTGAAACGGTGCGTCGAGCTGCACGGCGGCGCGATCGCGTTCGAGAGCGAGGAGGGCCGCGGCACGACGTTCACCGTGCGCCTGCCGCTCTTCGACGAAGCGGAGCCCGCATGACGATGAGCCCGGCGAGCACGATTCTGGTGATCGAGGACGAGCCGCGCACGCGCGCCAACCTCGTGACGATTCTCGAGATGGAGGGCTATCGCGTGCTGGTCGCCGCCGACGGCCGTGCGGGCCTCGAACAGGCGCGTCAGCAGCGTCCCGACGTGATCCTGTGCGACGTGATGATGCCCGAGCTCGACGGCTACGGCGTCCTGCAGGCGCTGCGCGACGACCCGGCGACGGCCGCCACGCCGTTCATCTTCCTGACGGCCAAGGGCGAGCGCATCGACGTGCGCGCGGGCATGGATCGCGGCGCCGACGACTACCTGACGAAGCCGGCGTCGGCCACCGATCTGCTCTCGGCCGTCGCGGCCCGGCTGAAGCGCGAGCGCCAGCGGCCGCCGCCGGACTTCCGCCTGGACTTCTCCTCGGCCGTGCCGCTCCAGAAGCTCGGCCTCACGCCGCGTGAGGCCGAAGTGCTGCTGTGGGTGGCGCAGGGCAAGAGCAACGTCGACATCGCGACGATCCTCGGCACGACGGAGAACACCGTCAAGAAGCACCTGCAGAACCTCTTCGAGAAGCTCGGCGTCGACTCGCGCAACGCCGCCACGGTCGTCGCCCTCGGCGTCCTCAACGGCGTACGCTGATCGGATGTCCCGATGTCCCGATAACCCGATGACCCGATAACAAGATGTCCCGATAGTGCGATAGCGCGATAGCAAGCTAGCGAGATAGGATCGCTCGTCCTCGCCCATGCGCGACTATCTCGATCAGCTCCTGCTCGTGCTCGCGGTCGGATCGGCCGTCGCCATCAGCGCCAAGCGCATCAGCGTCCCCTACAACGTTGCGCTCGTCGTCGTCGGCCTGCTGCTGGTGCTGATGAACGTGCTGCCCGAGACGCCGATGGAGCCCGGCGTCGTCCTGATGGTCTTCCTGCCGATCCTCGTCGTGCAGGGCGCGCTCTCGGCCGACGCGTCGAGCATGCGGCAGACGGCGAGGCCGATCCTCGCGCTGGCCGGACCGGGCGTGGCGCTGTCGCTCGTCGGCACGGCTGCGCTGGCGACCTGGCTGATCGGCCTGCCGTTCTCCGTGTCGCTCCTGCTCGGCGCCGTGCTCGCCATCACGGACACCGTCAGCGTGCTCCTCGCGTTCCGCAGCGTGCGCGTGCCGCGCCGGCTGGCCGCGATCATGGAGGGCGAGAGCCTGTTCAACGACGGCACGGCTCTCGTGCTGGTCAGCCTGGCCTCGACCGTCGTCCTGGTCGGCCACGTCGATCCGGCGGCCATCACGCGCATGCTGGTCATCGCGATCGTGGCCGGCGCGCTCGTCGGCGTCGGCTTCGGCACGCTCGGCGCCATCGTGCTCCGCCGCGCGCCCGACGATCTCACGGCGATTCTCGCGTCGCTCGTCGTCGTCTTCGCGACCTCGCTCGTCGCCGATCACCTCGGGGGCTCGCCGGTCATCGCCGTCGTGCTGGCGGGCGTGCTGATCGCGCACGAGATGCGGACCCGGCTCGAGCCGTCCCGCGTGCTTGCCCTGCAGGGATTCTGGGATACCGCCGGCTTCGTGCTGAACGTCTGGCTGTTCCTGCTCGTCGGCATGCAGCTGCGATCGGAATTCCTGATCCGCGAAGCCGGCCCGATTCTCCTCGCGGTCGTCGCGCTGCACGCCGGCCGGGCGGTGGCGGTCTACGGCTGCTTCATCGCGCTGCGCCTCGTGCGGCGCGACGATGTGCCGGTACGCTGGCAGCACGTGATGGTGTTCGGCAACATCAAGGGCGCGTTGTCGATGGCGGCGGTGCTCGCGTTGCCGCAGAACGTGCCCTATCGCGATCGCCTGATCGCCATCGTCTTCGGCGTGACGCTCGTCACGCTGGTGACGCAGGCGCTGCCGTTCCGGTCGCTGCTGAAGTGGCTCGGTCTCGCGGGCAAGGGTGGCGGCGAGCTCGCCGATCGGTCGCGTGCGGTGCTCATCGGCGCCAGACGCGCGCAAGCGGAGCTCGACGGCCTGCTGGCGGCCGGGCTGCTGTCGCGCCGCGAGCACGCCGAGCGGTGGGCGGCGTTCCAGCGCGACATCATTGGCGCCGAGCGGACGCTGCGCATCGAGCACGGCACGGCCGTCGGCGCCGACGTGGCCGTGCACGCCGTGCTGTCCGCGCAGAAGACCGCGATCCTCGACGCTGCGCGGCGCGGGCTGATCACCGAGCAGACGGCGGGCACGCACGTCGCGGCGCTCGACGAGCAGATCGTCCGCGCGTTCTCCATGGAGCACGAAGACCGATGAAGATCGTCATCGTCGGCGCCGGACGCGCCGGGCTCGAAGTCGCCACGCACCTGACCCGCATCGGCCACGCGATCACCATCGTCGACAACGATCAGACGGTGACGCGGCGCGCCTCCGAGCAGTACGGCCTGATGGCGCTCACCGGCGACGCCACGATTGCGGCCGTGCTCGAAGAAGCCGACATCGCGCGGAGCGACGTCGTCGTCGCCATGCTGCGGCGCGATGCGGACAACCTGGCGGTCGCGCTGCTCGCGCGCGCGGCCGGCGTCGGCCGCGTGATGGTGCGCATGCGCGACAACGCGTACGGCCCCGTGTACGCCGCGGCCGGGATCGAGCGCGTGCTGTCGGAGACGGACCTGATCATCGGCGCGGTGGCCACCGCCATCGAGCACGAGGCGATCCGCCACGCGATGCTGCTCGGCAACGGCAGCGCCGTCGCGTTCGAGCTGACGATTCCTCCGGCCAGCGCCGTGGCGGGCAAGACGGTGAGCGCGCTCGCGGCCCTGCCCGGATTTCCGTCCTCGTCGGTCGTCGCGGCGCTCTATCAGGCCGACGGCACCGTCGAAGCGCCGCGCGGCTCGTCGGCGATCCACGTCGGCACGACGGTGCTGCTCGTGTCGCGCACCGACGAAGTGGGACAGGCCGTCAAGGTCCTCACCTCGGAAGATTCGCCAACCTGATCGATCGCGATCGGCCTTTCGCCGCGCGCCGCGCTCTACACGGACGCGCGGTCGCTGCCGATCAGACGCTCCGCCGGCACGGCCGCGTGCCGCGGCAACTCGATACGAAACGTGCTGCCGTGCGGCGCGTGGCTGACGGCGCTGAGGCGTCCGCCGTGCGCATCGACGATGCCGCGCGCGATGAACAGCCCCATGCCCATGCCGTCCGGTTTGGTCGTGAAGAACGGCTCGAACAGGCGCGCCTCGTCGAGCGTGAATCCCGCGCCCCGATCGCGAACGGCGACGTCGATCGTGGCGCCGGCCGGTGCGACGACGACCGAGAGGTCGCGATCGTCGGGCGGCGTGTCCGCCATGGCGTCCAGCGCGTTGAGCAGCAGATTGAGCAGCGCCTGCTGCAGGTGGACGCGATCGCCGATCGTGAAGAGCGCCGATTCCGGCGCGTCGAGGCGGACGCGGGTCTCGCGTCGGGCGGCGTCGCTCGCGAGCAGGGTCACGGTCTCGCGCGCGAGCTCGACGACGTCGACCGGGCCCACGTCCTGCGCGTGCTGGTGGAGCATGGCCCGCACGCGCGCGATGATCCCGGCCGCGCGCTCGTCGTCCTTGCGGATGTCGTCGACGATCTCGAGGAGATCTTCGATGCGCAGCGGCGCGTCCGATTCGAGCATGATCCGCGCGGCCTGCGAGTTGAGCAGGATCGCGCTGAGCGGCTGTCGCAGCTCGTGCGCGAGCGTGGCCGTCAGACGTCCCATCACCGCGCGCCGGTCGAGTTGCGCGACCGTCGTCAGGTAGTGCCGCGTGCGCGCTTCGGCCTGGCGTCGGCGGCGGCGCTCGAACGACAACGCCACGGCGAGCGCGCCGACGACCGCGAGCACGGCGAGCGTCACCATCGCGTACGGCCGTGCGCGCTCCCAGCGCGTCTGCGGGCGGTACAGGACCGCCACGCCGGCCGGCAGCCGTGACGCGTCGAAGTGCCAGCGCGCCAGCTCCCGCCAGTCGACCTGCAGCACGTAGGGCGAGAGCTCGCGGATCGGAATGCTGTCGACCGATTCGCCGCGCAGCACGCGTAGCGCCATCTCGGCCGTCTCGCGCGCGACGATCGTGGAATCGAACAACTGTCCGCCGACGATGCCGTGACCGAGCATGAGTTGATGCCAGCCGTAGATCGGCGCATTCGCAACCGCCACGAGCCGATCGACGACTTCGACGGGCAGAAGCCGCTCGGCGGCGCCGTCACGGCTGATGGCGACGTAGTAGACCGCGCTCTCCGGCGGGAGATGGGCGAGCCGCTGCTCGAGATCCTTCATCGGCAGCCCCGCGAGCGACGTCAGCGACACGCGGCCGTCGAATCGCTGCAGCTGCGACTGCACGGCGGCGGCGTACGCGCGATCGATGTCCGCGGTGCCGCTGACGATGAAGACGTGCCGCACGTCCGGCTGCAGCCGAAGGGCCAGATCCAGCGTGTCGCCGAACGCGAGCACCGACGCGACGCCGGTCGAGTGCGGCGGCCTCTCGACGCCGATCCCGGAGCCGAAGACGACGGGCACGCCGGCGAAGACGTCGCCGAGCGTGTCCCGGACGAAATTGAGCGCCGCGGTCGTCGGCGTGATGATGACGTCGAAGTGATAGCCCGCGTAGCGCACGCGGAGATACGTCGCAAAGGCCGCCTGATAGTCCGGTTGCGCGAATCGGAGCGTGTCCATGAACTCGCTGTAGTAGTCGAGGTGCGTGCCGAGCTCGCGGCGAAACACCGCGCGGTACACGTCTTCCATGCTCGCCGACAGCGGCGAGTCCGGCCGGAGCTGATGGATGACCAGCACGCGCTTCTGCCCGTCGTCGCGCGAATCGTAGGCGAACGGCTGCGCGCGCGAGTCCGGCTGGCGGGCGGCCGCGCCGGACGTCAGCGCGAGCGCGAGCGCAGCGGCGGAAACGCCCATCCGCACAGAGCTCCGCCGAGGCAGGAGGATCACGGAGATCTCGTCAGCGACGCCGGGGGCGCGCCCATTGTGCCACGAGATGCCGCGGAGACCTTGAGACGATGTACGGCGAACGATTTCGTAATGCAGGCGTCGCCGTGGTTCGCTACCATCGACGTATCGACTTGGGGCACGGGCAATCCGTCGATCGCACCGGCCTCGTTGGGAGGACGCCATGACGCCCAAGACACTCGACGTCGACACGATGTTGAAGCGCGCTGCGCCGCAAACGCACGAGCACGCGCCGGAGATCCAGCCGTACGGTCACCTCGTCCGCATGCCGATCGCGCTCTCGGAGCACGTGTGCCAGGAGAGCGTCGAGCAGCTCAATCAACTGCTCGCGGACACGATGACGCTGCGCGATCTGTACAAGAAGCATCACTGGCAGGTCGCCGGCGCGACGTTCTATCAACTGCACCTGCTCTTCGACAAGCACTACGAGCAGCAGAACGAGCTGGTCGACGCGATCGCGGAGCGCATTCAACTGCTTGGCGGCGTGAGCCTCGCCATGGCGCCGGACATCGCGGAGACGACGATGATTCCGCGTCCGCCGCGCGGCCGCGAGTCCGCGCCGGTGCAGATCGCGCGGCTGCTGCACGCACACGAGATCGTCCTCAAGGAAGCGCGGACGATGGCGCGGCTGGCGGCGGAGCGGGGCGACGACGGCACGAACGACCTGATCGTGAGCCAGGTGGTTCGGCAGAATGAGCTGCAGGCGTGGTTCATCGGCGAGCACATCGTCGACGCGCCGATCGCGCCGTCGGAGTAGGCGTCGGACCTTTGAATTTCGGAGCGCCGGACCTTCAGGTCCGGCGTCCCGCACACGGCACGGAGGACATATGGCCACACATCAGACGGACGAAAGCGTCCTCGGACGGATTCGCAAGCTCGTCGACGAGGAGCACACGCTCTACGGCGGCGAGAAGCTGGACGATCACGGCCTTGCGCGGCTCGAGACGATCCGCGTCGAGCTCGATCAGTGCTGGGACCTGCTGCGGCAGCGCCGCGCGCTGCGCGAGTTCGGCAAGGATCCCGACCAGGCCCACGTGCGGCCGGCGAAGGTCGTCGAAAATTACGAGCAGTGATAGTGGGGTTCCGAGGTTCTGAGGTTCTGGGTTCTGGGTTCTGGGTTCGGGTTCCTGAATTCAGAACCTCAGAACCCCAGAACCCACGCCGCGAGATCGTCGAGCAGGCCCGGCACGAACGCCTTCTCCAGTGCCGGATATTCGGCGACGCTGCCGGTCACGGCTTTGATGAAGAGGTGATTGGCCTCCGGATAGATCTTGATCGTCACGGCGCGATTGCCGGCAGCGTTCAGCGCGGC
>CAZNMF010000133.1:0-22647 GCA_964573795.1 uncultured Solibacteraceae bacterium | reverse complement strand
CGTCGGCGAGGCCGGCTTCATGGTCGCGAACATCAAGAACGTCGCGGACGCCAAGATCGGCGACACGATCACCGAGGTCGGCCGTCCGACGTCGACGCCGTTTCCCGGCTTCAAAGAGCTGAAGCCGATGGTCTTCGCCGGGCTCTATCCCGTCGAGGGATCGAAGTACGGCGAGCTGCGCGAAGCGCTCGAGAAGCTGCGGCTGAACGACGCGTCCTTCTTCTTCGAGCCGGAGACGTCCGCCGCGCTCGGCTTCGGCTTCCGCTGCGGCTTTCTCGGCCTGCTGCACATGGAGATCGTGCAGGAGCGTCTCGAGCGCGAGTTCAATCAGGATCTGATCACCACCGCGCCGGGCGTCCTGTATCGCGTGACGACGACGGACGGCGTGACGCAGGAGATCGACAGCCCGTCGAAGCTACCGGATCCGGGGCGCATCGCGAAGTTCGAGGAGCCCGTCATCACCGCGACCATGCTGACGCCGTCGGAGTTCGTCGGCGGCATCCTCGAACTGTGCCAGGAGAAACGCGGCATCCAGAAGGGCATGGACTACGTCTCGAAGGACCGCGTGCTCGTCACGTACGAGCTGCCGTTCAACGAGGTCGTGCTCGACTTCTACGATCGCCTCAAGACGATCTCGCGCGGCTACGCGTCGCTCGACTATCACGTCACCGGCTATTGGACCTCGCCCCTCGTGAAGCTCGATCTGCTCGTCAACGGCGATCCCGTCGACGCGCTGTCGATCATCGTCCACGAGGACAACGCGTACACGCGCGGCCGCGCGCTCGCCGCGAAGATGCGCGAGCTGATTCCGCGGCAGATGTTCGAGATCGCCATCCAGGCGACGATCGGCGCGCGCGTCATCGCGCGCGAGACCGTGAGCGCGCTCCGCAAGAACGTGCTGGCCAAGTGCTACGGCGGCGACATCTCGCGCAAGCGCAAGCTGCTCGAGAAGCAGAAGGAAGGCAAGAAGCGGATGAAGCGCGTCGGCCGCGTCGAGATCCCGCAGGAGGCGTTCCTCGCGGTGCTCAAGATCGGGCAGGGTGAGTGAGATGAAGCGATCCGTCGCGCGCGAGTACTTCGAGTCGCTCGTGATTGCCGTGATCCTCGCGCTCTTCGTGCGCACGTGGGTCTTTCAGGCGTTCAAGATCCCGACCGGATCGATGGAGAAGAACCTGTTGATCGGCGATCACTTGATCGTCAACAAGATGCAGTTCGCGCCGGCGGCGACGTCGCTCGAGCGCGCGATCATGCCGGGCCGCGACATCCGGCGCGGCGACATTCTCGTCTTCAAGTTTCCGCAGCAGCCGGATCGGGACTTCATCAAGCGCGTGATCGGCCTGCCTGGCGATCACCTCGAGCTGCACCGGAAGAAGGTCTACGTCAACGGCTCGCCGATCGACGAGCCGTACGTACAGTTCCTCGAGCCGCCGTCGGTCGACGGCCCGCCGCGCACCGACGACCTGCGCGAAGAGTACGGGCCCGTCACCGTGCCGCCGCACCAGTACTTCATGATGGGCGACAACCGCGACAACTCCGAGGACAGCCGCTACTGGGGCTTCATGCCGGAGTCCTACGTCAAGGGCCAGGCCCTGTTCATCTACTTCTCGTTCGACGATCAGGCGTCGAACCTCCTGGGCGGCATTCGCTGGAGCCGCCTGCTCCATCGCGTCAGATAAGTCGTAGCCGGCGACCCTCAGCCCGCCGGGCCTCGCGCGGCGGAAGCCCTGCGACGACGTTGATCTCGTCAGACGCGCCCGGTGGCGAGCCTGGCGCGAATAGCCTCGACGGCCACGCCGGCGATCTGCACGGTCTTGTTGCGCGACGTTGCGCCCGCCGTGATCGCGATTCGCGAGCGGGGCACGCCGAGCACGTCGGACAGCAGCCGCACGACCGCGTCATTCGCCGCCTGATCGACTGGCGGCGCCGTCACGCGCACGAGCAGACGTCCGTCTCGCACGCCATCCACGGCCGCCCTCGGCGATCGTGGTATGACGCGCAGGTCGATCGACGTGCCGGACGCGCCGGCGCGGACGGGCCCGCGCGAGCCGGCGGATGTCATGCGACGGGCGCGCGCGTGCCGAAGATCGCGCTGCCGACGCGAACCATCGTCGCGCCCTCTTCGATCGCGACCTCGAAGTCGTGGCTCATGCCCATCGACAGCTCGGCGAGCCGATCGGCCGGCACGCCGCCGGCGACAAGGCGGTCGCGCAGATCGCGCAGCTCGCGAAACCAGGGACGCGAATCGTCGGCCTGGGCGGGAATCGGCGGAACGAGCATGAGCCCGCGCAGATCGAGCGCGCGGCTGGCGAGCGCGGCGTCAGCGAGCGGCCGCAGGCCGGCCGCGTCGGCGCCGTGCTTCGTCGCTTCGTGGGCGAGATCCACCTGCAGCAGGATCGAGCGCCGGACGCCGAGCTCGACGGCCGCCGCATCGAGTTTCTGAAGGAGCTCGACGCGATCGACCGACTCGATCCACGCGCAGGCCGCAGCGGCCTTCTTCGCCTTGTTCGTCTGCAGGTATCCGATCAGGTGCCAGTCGAGGTCGAGATCGCGGAGCGCGTCGATCTTCGCGACCGCTTCCTGCACGCGGTTTTCGCCGAAGACGCGCTGTCCGGCGGCCGCGGCGGCGCGCACGGCGTCGGGGCCGAACGTCTTCGAGACGGCAACGAGGGTGATGCTGGCGGGCGAGCGGCCCGCGCGCTGCGCCGCCGCATCGATGCGGCGGCGCACGCGGTCGAGCCTGATGGCGATGTCCGCGTCCTGCGGCATCGACTATTTCATTTCGTCGAGGATGGCCTTGGCAGTCGGCGCATTCGCGCCGGTCGGAGCGAGCTTCATGTACGCCTGCAGCGCCGTCTTCGCGTCGGCCGTGTTGCCTTCGTTCAGCAGGCACATGCCGAGGTAGTACTGCGCGTCGGCCATGTCCGGCTTGGCCTGGACGGCCTTCTGGAACTGGGCCTTCGCCTCGGGGAACTTGTTCTGGTTCCAGAAGACGACGCCCGCGTTGTAGGCCGCCATCGGATCGACCGGACCGCCCGTCGCGCTGCGGAGCTCCATGGCCTTGTTGGTCGCCGCCGCGGCCTCGTCGAGCTTCTTCTGCGTGTTGTAGACGATCGCCAGGCCGTCGTACGCGCTGACGTTCTTGTCATCGAGGGCGATCGCCTGCTTGTAGGCCTCTTCGGCCTTGTCGGGATTCGACTGCTTCATGTAGATGTCGCCCAGGCTCACGAAGCACTCGATGCACTTGTCGGTCTTCGTCGTCGCTTCGGTGAGCTTCGCGACCGCCACGTCGTAGTTGTTCGCCGTGAGCGCGGCGTTGGCTTCGGCGATCAGCTTTCGCGCTTCCTCGTTCTTCTTGCTCGTGGCTTCATCGACGGTCGCCGATCCGCCGGAGCGGATCACGATGTCGTCGACGGGCTTCGCGCCGCCCAACGCCACCTCGATGTTCGACAGGCCACCGGTCAGGTTGCCCTTCTTGGCCGTGATGTTCCAGCGTCCGCCGACCGCGATCAGACCGGCGCGCGTCCACGTGCCGTTCTTGTCGGTCTTGACCTTGAAGTGGAGGCTCATCTCGCCGGTGAAGTCGAGGCTCACCTCCGCGTCGGGCACCGGCTTGCCCGCTTCGTCGACGACTTTTCCTGTCAAAGATCCAAGCTGGGCGTAGGCCGGGGTCGCGGCGACCACCAGGGCCGCTGCACACAGGCCAGCCGCCAGGGCCAGGGCTGAAAACCGACGGGTCATTGCTGCCTCCACTCGCACTGATTGTCCGGGCCGGACGTCTACCGTTGCGCCCATTCGAAATTACTCCAAGTCTACACCGTCGTTTACCGCCGCCGCCGTGTCCGCCGCCATGGCGAAGAACCGCCGGACGTCGTCGAGGCGGGTGGTCACCGGCGCCGGCGGCATCGATGCCAGGAACCGGCGGCCGTAGCTCATGCGGGTCAGGCGCGGGTCGAGGACGGCCATGACGCCGCGATCGGTGCGGGTGCGAATCAGGCGTCCGAGGCCCTGCAGCAGCGTCAGCGTGGCCACGGGCACCTGATAGTCGTGAAACGGCTGGCCGCCTCGCGTCTGGATGGCGTGGATGCGCGCGCCGACGAGCGGATCGGCCGGCGAGGCAAACGGGAGGCGATCGACGATGACGCAGCTCAGGGCGTCGCCGGCGACGTCGACGCCCTGCCAGAAGCTTGAGGTCGCCAGCAGCACGGCGTGCGGCGTGGCGCGGAAGTCGCGCAGCAGCGCGGACCGCGGCGCCGATCCCTGCACGAAGAGGGGCCATTCGATCTGGCCGTCGAGCCGCGCCCGCACGTCGTGCATCGCGGCGTACGACGTGAACAGGACGAACGCCCGGCCGCTCGTGCACGCCAGCAGCTCCGCGACGATGCCAGCGGCGGCCGCGTTGTAGGCTGCGGAGCGCGGATCGGGCATGTCGTCGGGCAGGAACAGGATCGCCTGCCGGCGATAGTCGAACTCCGACGGCACGCGCACGGTCACGGCCTCGGGCACGCCCAGCCGCTGCTTCGCGTACTCGAACGTGCCCTCGACCGCCAGCGTGGCCGACGTCAGCACGGTCGCGTGCCGGTCGGCGCGCAGGACCTGATCGCGGACGATGGCCGAGACGTCGATCGGCGCCGCGCGCAGCAGCACGCTGCTGCGGCCGCGCACTTCGACGAAGTGGACGTAGCGCTCGTCGTCGGCCGCGGTCAGCGTCCGCAGGTCCGACACGATCTGCTCGGCGCACGCGCGGACGCGTCCGGCATCGGCGGCGGCTGCCGCGCCCGGATCCGGCAGCGCGCGGGTGAAGCGCATCATCGCCGCCTCGAGCTGCTCCTGCGGCTCGCGGATCCGGCTCGCCGCCTCCGCGGTCAGCAGTGCTCGATCTCCACCGCTGCGCGCGCGCAGGTCGAAGCGCAGCACGTCGAACAGCCGGCGCGCGGTCGTCTGGATCTCGCCCAACGCATGGCTCGCAGCGGCGCTCTCGTGCGGTCGGAGCGACGCCAGCCCCGCCGCCGCGTCGCGCGCGAAATCGTCGAAGCGGTGCGTGCCCAGCGCGACGCCGAAGTACTGCGTCGCTACGTCCTCCAACTGGTGTGCCTCATCGATGACGAGCAGATCGCTCTCCGGAATCACCTCGCCGTACTCGCCCTGGCGCACCGACGCGTCGGCGCACAGCAAATGGTGATTGACGATGACGAGCTCGGACTCGGCGGCGCGGTCGCGCATCTTCGTGATGAAACAGTCGCGGTACGCAGGGCAGTCGCGGCCGAGGCACTGATCGCTCGTTGCCGTCAGCTCCGCCCATAGCGGCAGGTCGTCGGGCAGGTCGTCGATCTCCGCGCGATCGCCCGTCTCCGTGTGGGACGTCCACTCCGTGATGTGCGCGAGCCAGCGCTGATCGCCCGGCGACAGCCCTGCGGCGGCCTCCGACAGCCGCGCGAACCGGTGCAGGCAGAGATAGTTCGCGCGGCCTTTCATGTACGTCGCGCGGATGGGACGTCCGAACACGCGCGCGAGCGCCGGCACGTCCTTGTAGAAGATCTGGTCCTGGAGATTGCGCGTGCCCGTCGAGATCAGCACGCGCCGGCCGGCGAGCACGGCGGGGACGAGATAGGCGAGCGTCTTGCCCGTGCCGGTGCCGGCTTCGGCCAGCAGCACGCCGCCGTCGCGAAACGTGCGGGCGATGCGGCGCGCCAGCTCGCGCTGGCCATCGCGCGGCTCGAAGCCATCGAGCCGCGAGGCGAGCGCGCCGCGATTGGGATCGAAGATCGCGGAGACGCGATCGTCTACTGCGCCGCCAGCGTCGGGTACAGCGGGAACTTCCGGCACAGCGCCTCGACGTCGCGGCGCACGCCCGCCAGCACGGCGTCGTCGTCCGGAGCCGCCAGCGCGCGCGCGATGAGCGTCGCGATGGCGTCCATCTCGGGCTCGCGCAGGCCGCGCGTGGTCACGGCCGGCGTGCCGACGCGGATGCCGCTGGCGACGAGCGGCGGGTTCGTGTCGAACGGGATCGCGTTCTTGTTGACGGTGATGCCCGCGCGTCCGAGCGCGGCTTCCGCGACCTTGCCGGTGAGGCCGCGCGAGAAGACGTCGACGAGCATCAGGTGGTTGTCGGTGCCGCCGCTGACCAGCCGGAAGCCGGCGGCCGCGAGGCCCGACGCCAGGCGCGCGGCGTTCTTCACGATCTGCTGCTGATAGGTGCGGAACGCTGGCGACAGCGCTTCCTTGAAGCAGACGGCCTTGGCCGCGATGATGTGCATCAGCGGCCCACCCTGCACGCCGGGAAACACGGCGCGATCGAGATCCTTCGCGAGCTCGGCGCGGCACAGGATCATGCCGCCGCGCGGCCCGCGCAGCGTCTTGTGCGTCGTCGTCGTGACGAAGTCCGAGTGCGGCACGGGGCTCGGATGCTCGCCGGCGGCGACGAGGCCGGCGATGTGCGCCATGTCGGTCATCACGAGCGCGCCGACGTCCTTGGCGACCGCGCTGATGCGCACGAAGTCGATCTGCCGCGGATACGCGCTGGCGCCGACGACGATCATGCGCGGCTTGTGCTCGCGCGCGAGGCGATCGATCTCGTCGTAGTCGATCCGCTCGTCGGCCTGGCGCACGCCGTACGGCACGATGTGGAAGTACTTGCCCGAGAAGTTGAGGGGGTGGCCGTGCGTCAGGTGGCCGCCGTGCGCGAGGTTCATGCCGAGGATCGTGTCGCCCGGCTTGAGCATCGCCATGTAGACGGCCATGTTCGCCTGCGCGCCCGAATGCGGCTGCACGTTGACGTGCTCGGCGCCGAACAGCTGCTTCGCGCGATCGATCGCCAGCGACTCGGCCACGTCGACGAACTCGCAGCCGCCGTAGTAGCGCTTGCCGGGATAACCTTCCGCGTACTTGTTCGTCAGCACGCTCCCGGCCGCTTCGAGCACGGCGGGGCTGACGAAGTTCTCGGACGCGATGAGCTCGAGGCCTTCTTCCTGACGGTTCAACTCGTGGCGGATGGCGTCGGCGATTTCGGGATCGGTCTGCGCGAGATTGCTCATCGGGAAGCCTGACTCTCCATGACGGTGATCTTGTCGATGCGACGCTGGTGGCGGCCGCCGCCGAACGGCGTGTCGAGAAACGTGTCGACGAGACGGCGTGCCACCTCGGGCGTCGTCACGCGCGCGCCGAGCGCGAGCACGTTGGCGTCGTTGTGCTCGCGGCTGAGCGCCGCGGTGAAATCGTCGACGACCGGCGCGGCGCGGACGCCTGCGACCTTGTTCGCCGCGATCGCCATGCCGATGCCGGTGCCGCACACGAGGATGCCGCGGTCGTACTCGCCGCCGGCGACCGCGTGCGCGACGCGCGAGGCGTAGTCGGGGTAGTCCACCGACTCGGTCGAGTTGGTGCCGAAGTCCGTGTAGGCGAGGCCGCGTTCGTCGAGCTGTCGCTTGATGTGCTCTTTCAAGGCGACGCCGGCGTGGTCGGCGCCGAGCGCGATGCGCATGCGGGAAATGATAGCTGAAAACGTACTATAGGCGCATGGCGACGCCGAGCGCAGTCGTGTCCCGCCGCGGCGTGGATCGCATCCGCGCGGGACATCCATGGATTTTCCGCACCGACGTCGTCGACGTCGCCGCCGAGCCCGGCGATCTCGTGCGCGTGACGACCGAGCGCGGACGTCCGCTCGGCTGGGCGACGTTCAGCAGCGCGTCGCAGATCACGCTGCGGCTCGTGTCGCAGGAGATCGGGGCGCTCCCCGAGCTCCGGACCTGGCTGTCGGATCGCATCGTCGCGGCTGCCGCGTACCGCGACACGCTCGCCATCGACGGCACCGCGTGGCGCGTCGTCCACGGCGAGTCCGACGGCCTGCCGGCGACCATCGTCGATCGCTACGGCAGCGACGACGGCGTGTATTTCGTCGTGCAGACGCTGTCGCAGGCGGCCGAGCGCTGGCTGCCATTGATTGGCGAGATTCTCGTCGAGCGGTTCGGTCCGCGCGGTGTCGTTGTCCGCAACGACCCGAAGGTGCGGCGGCTCGAAGGGCTCGAGGAGCACGTCGGCGTGCTCTACGGCGACGTGCCGGCGCACGTCGCCGTGCGCGAGGGCCGCATCGCGTACCGTGTCGATCTGCGCGGCGGCCAGAAGACGGGGCTGTTTCTCGATCAGCGCGAGAACCATCGCATGGCCGCCGGCTACGCGCGCGGCGACGTGCTCGACGCCTTCACCTACAACGGCGGGTTCGCGTTGCAGATGGCGGGCAATGCGGAGCGTGTGCTCGCGCTGGACTCGTCGGCCGCGGCCGTCGAGACGACGCGCGACAACGCGCGCGCCAACGGCCTCACGAATGTCGAGGTGCGCGAGGCCAACGTCTTCGACGAATTGCGCGAGCTGGAGGTGAGCGACGCGCGCTTCGATACGATCGCGCTCGATCCGCCGGCGTTCGCGAAGAACAAGGCGTCGGTCGAGCGCGCGCTGGCTGGCTACAAGGAGATCAACCTGCGCGCGCTGCGGCTGTTGCGGCCGGGCGGCCATCTCGTCACGTGCAGCTGCTCGTACAACGTCGACGAGCCGCTGTTCGTGTCGGTGCTGCAGCAGGCCGCGGCCGATGCGCGCGTCTCCGCGTGGATCGTCGAAAAGCGCGCGCAGGCGCGCGATCATCCGTGGCTGCTGACCGTGCCGGAGACGCACTATCTCAAGTGCGTCGTCCTGCGGCGCGTCTAGCCGGTCTCCACGTTTCGTGACATAGTACAAACGCCGCCAGGGGCATCCGCCTTCGCCCGCCAGAGCGTGCTTCGGCACGTGCCGGCGTGGCGACCGCGAGATTGAGATCGCACCCTTGGAACCTGACCCGCCTACGCTCGCCTGCGGCGAGCTTCGGCGGGGTCGCGCCGGTAGCGGCTTTGCCGCGAAGGCGGACCCGGCTGACACCGGCGGAGGGAGTGCGGCGTGCGCTGCACTCCCTCGCCGTTCGAGGACTTCCGCATGAGCGCGCATCAGTACGTTCCGCTTACCGATACCGATTTCGCCAACGCCTTTCCGGGATCGCGACGCGTCGACGTCGAGGGCGGCCAAGGCGTGCGCGTGCCGATGCGCGAGATTGCGCTGTCGGGCGGCGGGCCGCCGCTGCGCGTCTACGACACGAGCGGCCCGCGCGTCGCCGACGTGCGCGAGGGCGTGCCGGCGCTGCGTGCGGCGTGGATCCGTGGCCGCGGCGACGTCGTCGACACGCGTCGCGAAGGGAAGCGGCCGATCCTGCGTGCCGCTCCTGGCCGCATCGTCACGCAGCTCCACTACGCGCGGCGCGGCGAGGTCACGCCGGAGATGGAGTTCATCGCCGTGCGCGAAGGCCTGCCGGCGGAGTTCGTGCGATCGGAGGTCGCGCGCGGCCGCGCGATCATCCCGTCGAACGTGAATCACCCGGAGCTCGAGCCGATGATCATCGGCCGCAACTTCCTGGTGAAGATCAACGCGAACATCGGCAACTCGGCCGTGGGATCGTCGATCGCCGAGGAAGTCGACAAGCTGCGCTGGGCGACGCTGTGGGGCGCCGACACCGTGATGGACTTGTCGACCGGCAAGGACATCCACGAGACGCGCGAGTGGATCCTGCGCAACGCGCCGGTGCCAATCGGCACGGTGCCGATCTATCAGGCGCTCGAGAAGGTCGGCGGCCGGCCGGAAGAGCTGACGTGGGAGATCTACCGCGACACGCTCATCGAGCAGGCCGAGCAGGGCGTCGACTACTTCACCGTGCACGCCGGCGTGCTCCTGCGCTACGTGCCGCTCACCGCGCGTCGCGTGACCGGCATCGTCTCGCGCGGCGGCTCGATCATGGCGAAGTGGTGCCTGGCGCATCATCAGGAGAACTTCACCTACACGCACTTCCGCGAGATCTGCGAAATCATGAAGGCCTACGACGTGGCGTTCTCGCTCGGCGACGGCCTGCGGCCCGGCTCGATTGCCGACGCGAACGACGAGCCGCAGCTCGCCGAGCTGCGCACGCAGGGCGCGCTCACGAAGATCGCGTGGGAGTACGACGTCCAGGTCATGAACGAAGGGCCCGGCCACGTGCCGATGCACCTGATCCGCGAGAACATGGAGAAGCAGCTCGAATGGTGCGGCGAAGCGCCGTTCTACACGCTCGGGCCGCTGACGACGGACATCGCGCCCGGCTACGACCACATCACGTCGGCGATCGGCGCCGCGATGATCGGGTGGTACGGGACGGCGATGCTCTGCTACGTGACGCCGAAGGAGCATCTCGGCCTGCCGAATCGCGAGGACGTCAAGACTGGCGTCATCGCGTACAAGATTGCCGCGCACGCCGCCGATCTCGCCAAAGGCCATCCCCGCGCGCAGGCGTGGGACGACGCGTTGTCGAAGGCGCGATTCGAGTTCCGCTGGGAAGATCAGTTCAACCTGTCGTTGGATCCCGTGACGGCACGGGCGTTCCACGACGAGACGCTGCCCGCTCACGGCGCGAAGATCGCGCACTTCTGCTCGATGTGCGGACCGAAGTTCTGCAGCATGGAGATCACGCAGCAGATCCGCGACTTCGCGCAGACGCAGGGGCTGTCGGTCGAGCAGGCCGTCGAAGTCGGCCTCGCCGACAAGGCGGAGGAGTTTCGGACGTCGCAGGGAAAAGTCTAGAGGGAGCGAAGTTCGAAGTTCCTGAACGCTCTCGGGGCCCGCTCTACTTCCCAGGCCCAGGCGGGACGATCTGAATGATCGTCCGGTAGCGCTTCTCCGACGTCCCGTCCACGAAGAGATAGCCGGGCGAGTTCTCCGAGAAGTAGTCCTTCACGACGATGCTCGGCGGATAGGCCATGTCGTCCTGGAAGCGGCCGAGATCGAACTGCCACATGCCGGGCGTCTTGTACAGCTCGCGCCCGCCGCTCTTCAGCACGGTCCGGTAGTACGCGACGAGATCGGCGTACGGCAGATTCGTGCCGTACAGGTAGTAGCGCTGTCCCGCCCCCGCGTCGAAGCTGTCGAGATATTCCGCCGCCGGATACACGGGCACCGTGCTCGGTAGGACGGGCGCCTGCGATCCGCGACCGTCCGCGGATGGCTGGGCTGACTGCGGCTGCGGTGCGGGCGTCCGCGTCGTGGGCGGCGCTTCCGGCGCCGGCTGACTGCCGCGTCCAGCCGTCGCGGGCGGCGGCGCCGACGGTGCGCTCGGCGTGCTGCTGCCGGGAAACGGCTGCGGCACTGGGATCGTCTGCCGCGCATCGAGGGCGGTTGCCGCGAACAGGGCGGCGACGAGACCGGCGGCCGGCGCGATCCAGCGATACGCAACTCTCATGGCGTCAACATTATAGGACGGCGTTTCGGCGCGAACGGCCGGCGGACGTGCCTCGTCCTATTCGATGTCGGGCGGCATGCCATAATCGAATCAGCCGCACACAAGGGTGAAAACGACATGTCGAGTGGAGTGAAGACCACGCTGTTGCTCGCGGGATTGAGCGCGCTGTTCGTCGCGATCGGCGGCGCGCTGGGCGGGCAGGCGGGCCTGGTGATCGCGTTCGTCTTTGCCGCCGTGATGAACGTCGGCAGCTACTGGTTCTCCGACAAGATCGTGCTGCGGATGTACAAGGCGACGGAAGTCGGTGCGGACCATCCGCTGTACCGCGTGACCGCGCGGCTCGCGCAGCGTGCCGGTCTGCCGATGCCGAAGGTCTACACGATTCCGGACATGTCGCCGAACGCGTTCGCGACGGGCCGGAGCCCGGAGCATGCCGCCGTGGCGGCGACGGAGGGCATCCTGCGGCTGCTGTCCGAGCCCGAGCTCGAAGGCGTGATCGCGCACGAGCTCGCGCACGTGAAGCATCGCGACATCCTGATCAGCAGCGTCGCCGCGACGATTGCCGCGGCGATCATGATGCTGGCGAACATGGCGCAGTATGCGGCGATGTTCTCGGGCTTCGGCGATCGCGACGATCGCCGGGGCGGCGTGAACCCGCTCGTCCTGCTCGTGACGGCGCTGCTCGCCCCGCTGGCCGCGACGCTCATCCGCGCCGCGATCTCGCGGCAGCGCGAGTTCGCCGCCGATCGCGGCGGCGCCGATCTGGCGGGCTCGCCGATGGGCCTGGCGCAGGCGCTCCGCCGCATCGACGCGGCCGCGCATCAGATTCCCATGGACGCCAATCCGGCGACGGCCCACATGTTCATCATGCAGCCGTTCTCCGGGCAGGGATTGATGGGCCTGTTCTCGTCGCATCCACCGACCGAAGCGCGCATCCAGGCGCTGCTCGGCGCGCGCGCGAGCCTCGTGCGCTGAGCCTCGTCCGCACGATTCCTGCAAACGGCCGGACGCCGAGTCAGCGTCCGGCCGTTGCCGTCTTGGCCCGCTCGATCGACGCGTGTACCGCGTCGACGTACGACTGCGTGGCCCGCGTTCCCGCGTACAGCCGCTGGTAGCCGTCGAGCAGTGACGGATATTCCCGGGCGATGAAGTCGAAGAAGAACTCGCGCACGCCGGGATCGAGCCTCCCCACAGCGGTGCCGACGAGCCGGATGCCCGCGGCGCGAATCGCCTCGATCGTCCGCTCGACGCTCGTGCGCGAGGTCGTGAGGCCCGGCATCAGCGGCATCATCAGCACGCCGGTCTCGATGCCCGCCTCCTGCAGCCGCTGCGCGGCGCGCAGACGCTGATGCGGCGCGGCGACGCCCGGCTCGAGCCGCGCGCAGATCTCTTCGTCGACGCTCGGGATGCTGAGGAACACCTGACAGCGCGCGCCCGCCGACGCGCGCGTCAGCACGTCGACGTCGCGGACGACCATCGGGCCCTTCGTCACGATCGAGAACGGCGTGCGCGTGCGGGCGAGCACGTCGAGCGCGCGGCGCGTGACCCGATAGTGCCCTTCGATCGGCTGATACGGATCGGTGGCCGTGCCGACCGCCACCGTCTCGCGCGTCCACGTCCGCCGCTCGAGCTCGTGGGCCAGACGCTCAGGCAGATTCGTCTTCACGAAGATGATCGACGAGAAGTCGTCGCCCGCGCCGAGCTCGAGATGCCGCTGGTACTTGCGCGCGTAGCAGTACTGACAGGCGTGCGTGCAGCCGCGATACGGGTTGAGCGCCCATCGGAAGGGCATGCCTTTCGCCTCCGTCAACGCGGATTTGACGGTGACCTCCTGATACCGCGCGTGGTCCGCGCGGCGGACGGCTTCGGGCAATCCCTCGAGTCCGGCGAGCCGCACCAGATCGGCCACGTCGCGCAAGGTCGGCTGCGTCGGCTCGAGCTCTGGAAACAGCATCCGCTGGCCGGATTTCATGAGCTTTCGCTATTTGTTCTCTCATGGAATCCGGTCGCGAATCAAGCGCCTCATCCGGGCGGTACACGCGCGCGCGCCAGGGCGGCGAGCGCGGCGCCGAGCGCGCTTGCGGCGATGTTGACCCCGTCGTTGTCGAGCCAGCCGCGCCGCTCGAGCGTGATGGCGAAGGCACCTTCGAGCAGTGACGCGGCGATCGACGCGATCGCGACGATCGCGACGTCGCGCGCGCCGATCAGCGTCAGCGCGGCCGCCGCCGCGGACAGCGCGAACGCCGACAACGCGCCGGCCAGCGTGCCTGCCACGGAGATCGCGCCGTCGGTCCCCGGCGGCACGCGCCGGCCCGTCCAGATCACGCGCGTCGCGCCGCCGCACGCCTTGCCGATCTCACTGGCGACCGAATCGCTGCCGGCGGTGACGAGCGCGGCGGCGAACATCACGCGCGGCATCGCGTCGCCCGGATCTGCCGCGATCAGCAGCGCTGCGCTGGCCGCCACCGCGGTGTTCGCCACGATCCCGCCGGCGTCACGTCGCCCTCGCCGTGGCTCGGCAATGCCCATCGCCGTCTTGCGCGATGCGCCAAGCCTGGTCGAGATCGTCGTGGCGAGGAATGTGAAGCCGAGCAGCCACCACGCCGGCCATCCCGCGCCGGCGAGCACGAGGATGCCCACGAGCGCGCCGGCGACGGCGCCAGAGATCGAGACCCCGCCAATCGCCCATGCCGCGATCGCGCAGGGCGCGGTCCAGACGAACGCCGCGGGCGCGTGGCGCGCGAGGATCGGCACGGCGCGAGCCAGCGCCGCAGCGTCGAGCCATGCGGCGGCCAGAAGGACGGCGGCGACGAAGATGGAGAGCGGCACGCGCGGGTGCACGGCCGTCCGCTATCGTCCGGCGCGCACCTCGGCGCGCCACCAGTCGAGCGTGTCGCGGAGCGTCATCTCGAACGGCACGCGCGGCGACCAGCCGATCTCCGATCGAATGCGCGTCGCGTCGCCGACGATCACCGGCACGTCGTTGGGACGTAGACGCGTCGCGTCGGTTTCCTTCGTGACCGAAACCGTCGCCAGCCGCAGCAGCGTGTCGAGGACGTCGCCGATGCGGTGCGCGGTCCCGGCGCAGACGTTGTACGCCCGTCCGGACACGCCGCTCGCCATGAGGCGGACGTACGCGTCGGCGACGTCGCGGACGTCGCTGAGGTCCCGGCGCGGCTCCAGGTTGCCGACGCGTATCACAGGCGCGTCGAGGCCGGCCTCGATGCGCGCGACCTGCCGCGCGAAGCTGGCGATGGCAAAGCCGGCCGTCTGGCGCGGACCGATGTGATTGAACGGCCGCGCGACGATCACCGCGAGTCCTTCGGCTGCGGCCTGCCGCGCGATCTCGTCCTGGGCGAGCTTCGTCAGGCCGTAGGGCGTGGACGGCTGCAACCGGCCGTCTTCGTCGAGCGCCCGCTCGCTCATGTCGTAGACCTGCGCGGACGTGACGACGAGCACGCGGCACGGTGTGCCGGCGAGCCGGACGGCCTCGAGGAGGTGGTGCGTGCCGAGCGCGTTGATCTGCAGGTGCGGCACCGCGTTCGTCCACGAGGTCTCGACGCTCGGCGCGCCGGCGAGGTGATAGATCTCGGCGGGCGCAGCCTCCGCGATCGCCGCCGCGACGCCGGCTCGATCGGTGAGCTCGACGCCGCGCCACTGGACGCCCGCCCGCGCCGGCGCGGGCATGTCGGGGCGATACCAGCCGACGATGGTCGCGCCGCTGCCACCCAGGCGATCGAGCAGGTGGCTGCCGGCGAAGCCCGCCGCGCCGGTGACGAGGATCGTCTTATCGCGCGGAGCTGCCACCGAAGGATCCGAGAGGATTGGCGAACGAGCCGATGCCGGCGAGCGTGAACGAAATGCCGAGCCGCCGATCGGAGGGGATCGACAGCAGCGGCGTCGTGATCGTCTGCCAGTCGAACGAGATGCCGCAGCACTGGCTGTTGTAGTAGGCCACGATGCGCTGCTGCAGGAACGACGCGTCCTTCACGTCGAAGTTGAAGACATACGATCCGCCGACACGGTTGTCCGACGTCCTGATGGTGGTCGACGCGTTCAGGTAGTTGTCTGCGAACTCTTCCGGGTAGTCCGGCGATCCCTCGATCGTCAGGCGTTTCGACCACCCGGCCGTCACCTGCACGTGGCTCGAGTCGAGCGATCCGGACGCGTTCAGCGTCTGGATGGCGCGGTATTTCGGATCGATGGACATCCGGAACTGGGCCGACGCCGTGTCCGTGGGCCGTGAGCTCACGCGGAGCTGCAGGGCCGAGAACGGGCTCGGCTCGCTCGTGATCGCGCCCGTCTGGTACGACGGGTCGTACACCGATGCCAGGGCATTGCTGTAGTACGTCTGCGACAGATCGACGGACAGAATCTCGCGGATGACGCTCGACGATCCCGGCGTGCCGCCCGACGTCTTGCGCCGGGCGAGCAGCCGGTTCGTCAACTGGTACTGAATGCTCGTCGTGCCACCGACGATGCCGTCCACCGCGTAGTCGTTGACGATGACGCGGTCGAAGTCCGCGAACGGCGTCGTGCGCGTGATGCTGAAGCTCGGCTCGATGACGTGCTTGAACCGCTCCGCGTAGCCGTTGTCCGGCGTCTGGAAGACGCGCGCGAACACGGGGCCGGTCACCTGCGCCGTCATCTGGAAGAGCTGGCGATTCATCGCGACGGGCACGACTTCCTGCGTGATCGGATCCAGCGTCTCGAGCCAGCGCGTGATCCGCCACGAGGCGCTGCCGGTCGCCGACAGATACGGGAGCGTGCTGAGCGGCGCACGGATGGTCGGGCTGGCGTCGAAGCGCCACAGGCTCCGGTCCGTGGTCGGATCGTCGAGATCGTTCTGCCGGACGATGTACGTCGCCTCGCCCGACGCGCCGACGTAGATCTTCGTCTTGCCGATGGGCCGGTCGCCCATGCCGAGCGTCAGCGACGGCGCATGGCCGGATCGCTGGCCTGGCTGCGCGCCGTAGAACAGATCCTGCCGATCGACCGTTGTCCCGATGCGGAATCCCTTGAGGCTGCCGCTCAGCGCCGCGCTGAACGACCGCGTTCGCTGCGAGTAGTCGTAGATGTCCTGATACAGCTGTTGTGTCGCCGCGTCGCTGAAGTAATCCGCGCGGCCGTACACGCGGAACCCGTGAGGCAGCTCCTGATTCGCGCTGCCGTTGAGCTGATAGCGCCGCTGTGCCGATGTTGCGCTGCTCTCACCGGCCGTTGCGACATGCTGATCGAGCATGTGATAGCTCACCTGGCCTTGCGATCCCGGAGTCGCGACGTAGCGATACTCGGATGAGAAGCCCTGGCCGCCCTTCGAGTACCAGTCGTGATAGAACGTCGCGTCCTGGCTGCGATTGATGGCCCAGAAGAAGGCGTTGCTCAGGCTCGTGCCGAGCTGCGTCGACGATCCGTACTGCGGCAGCAGGAAGCCGGTCGCCCGATCTTCCTTGTTGATCGGGTAGTAGAACGCCGGCAGGTACAGGAACGGCACGTCCTTGACCTTGAGGAGGACGTTTCGCATCACGACTGAATGGTCGAGACGGACCGTGCCCTTGGCGCTCGTGATCTCCCAGCGGCGCGATGGCTGGACGCACGTCGTGAAGCCGCCGTCGGTGAGCTGATACACGTCTTCGCCGACCCGCGCGATCTCCTCGCCCCAGAAATAGACGTCGGGCTCGGCCGTGCCGAACAGGCTCTTCTGATCCGGCTTCTCGCCGAGCTGCGCGGAGCCCTGCGCGTTGTAGAACGTGCCCATCCGCGTCTTCCGGTTCAGGACGGCGCGGTCGCCGTAGATCGAGAGGTCGTTGCGCTGGAGATGGACGTGCCCTGTGGCCTCCACGATGTCGGACGTCCTGTCGTAGACGACATCGTCGGCCGACAGCGTCGTGTCGCCGCACGGCAGCACGACGTCACCCGTCAGGTGGATGCGCGTCGCGTCCGGCACCGCGCCGAGGAACCGCTGCACCGGTGCGCCGGCGGGCGGAGGCGGGCAGCCCAGGAACGCGTTCGCGTCCTGGCCGCGCGCGTCACGCGGCCACGCCAGCACGGCCGCGGCAAGGACGAGACCAGCAGTCAGACGAGACATGAAGAATCAGACGCGCGAGCAGGGAGGCGGCCGGCGCGCTGCAGAATATCACGACGTTTCGCGCCGGACTTCGCCCGCCAGATAGAGCGAGCCGGCGACGACCACGGGCCGGCCGCGCGCCGAGGCGGCGCGTACGGCGGCGAGCGGATCGGCTGCCACGCGCGTCTCGATCGCCGGCGCGACGCGCGCCGCGACGGCCGCGACGTCCTCGGGCGCGGCGGCGCGCGGCGTGTTCGCCGCCGTGCAGAATAACGCCGACGCGGCGGGCGCGCGCGCGCCGAGGATCGCCTCGGCGTCCTTGTCCGACCTCAGGCCGACGACGAACGGCAGCGTACGGCCGAAGGTCTCCCGGACGTGCGCGGCGAGGGCGCGCGCGCCGGCGGCGTTGTGCGCGCCATCGATGAGGACGAGGACGTCGAGCATGTCGACGCCGCGCAGGCGCCGCATCTCGAGCCGCGCCGGCCAGACGACGTCCTCGAGCGCCGCGCGGATGGCGGCAGCGGACACCTGCAGGGACGTCGCGTCCGACAACGTCTCGAGCAGGCGGACGGCGACGACGGCGTTCTCGATCTGGTGGCGCCCTGCCAGTCCCAGCCGTACGTCTGGGTACGTCCCGCGCGGCGTCCTGAGGTCGATCCAGGCGTGGCCGTCGCGCATCTCGGCGCGCACCGCGACGCCGTCGTTCGCACGAATCAGCCGCGCGCCAGCGGCCTCCGCAGCCTCGGCGACGATCCGATCGACGGCCGGCGGGTTCGGTGCGAGCACGACGAACGAGCCGGGCTTGATGACGGCCGCCTTTTCGCGCGCGATGGCCTCGATGGTGCCGCCGAGGTACTGCTGATGATCGAAGTCGATCATCGTGATCGCCTCGGCGATGGAGTCGACGACGTTGGTGGCGTCGAGGCGGCCTCCGAGGCCGACCTCGAGGACCGCGACGTCGACGCGCGCGTCGCGGAAGGCCTCGAGCGCGACCGCCGTCGTCGCCTCGAAGAAGCTCGGCGGCGCCGGCAGCGCCCTGGCGGCCTCCATCACGCGCGCGGCGAGCCCGTCGAGCTGCGCCGGCGAGATCGGCTCGCCGGCGACGGCGAACCGCTCCTCGAGATCGACGAGGTGCGGCGACGTGTAGCGTCCGGTGCGACAGCCGGCCGCGCGGAGGCCGCGCTCGGCCATCGCCGTGACCGAGCCCTTGCCGTTCGTGCCGGCGACGACGATCGACGGGTACGCGCGATCGGGATGTCCGAGCGCGCCGACGAGCGCGCGGATCTGGTCGAGGCCGAGCTTGATGCCGATCTGCTCGAGCGCGAAGAGCGACGCGCGCGCCGCGGAATCGTGCGTCACGGTCAACGCGCGCGCTAGGACTCGATCGCCGCGTCCGGCGCGGGCTCCGGCTCGCTGTCGGCGTCGGCGGCGGCCATCGCGGGCGGTGCCGGCGGCGCGGCCGGCCGGCCCGTGAACATGCGCAGCAGGCGCGCGAGCGTCGCGCGCAGCTCGCGGCGATCGACGACGGCGTCGAGGAAGCCTTTTTCCAGCAGGAACTCGCTGCGCTGAAAGCCCTCCGGCAGCTTCTGGCGGATCGTCTGCTCGATGACGCGCGGGCCGGCGAATCCGATGAGCGCCCTCGGCTCCGCGATGTTCACGTCGCCGAGCATCGCAAAGCTCGCCGTCACGCCGCCGGTCGTCGGATCGGTGAGGACGGAGATGTACGGCACGCCGGCGCGATCCATTCGTCCGAGCGCGGCGCTGATCTTCGCCATCTGCATCAACGACAGCGCGCCTTCCATCATGCGGGCGCCGCCGGAGCACGAGACGACGATGAGCGGCGCACGCTCGGCCAGCGCGCGCTCGGCCGCGCGCGTGATTTTCTCACCGACGACCACGCCCATGCTGCCGCCGATGAACGCGTACTCCATCGCGGCGATGACGGCGGGCATGCCGTCGATTGCGCCCGTGCCGACGATCACCGCGTCCTTGACGCCGGTCTTCGCGATGGTCGCCTTCAGGCGATCGCGATACGGCTTGGTGTCCGTGAAGGCGAGCGGATCGATCGACCGCAGTGACGCGTCGTGCTCGACCCATTGTCCCTGGTCGAACAGCATGCGCAGCCGCTCGGCCGCCGACATCCGGAAGTGATGCGCGCAGTGCGGGCAGACCTGCAGGTTGCCGTCGAGATCCTTGTGGTAGAGCGCGCGGTTGCACGCCGGACACTTGACCCACAGGCCCTCCGGAACTCGACTCGCCTTGTCGGGCGACTCGATGGGCTTTCGGGTCTTCTTGAACCACGCCACACGGCGACTCTACTGGTTCTGCCGGGACCGAGGCAACTGACGCAGGCGCCGCCGGCTACGGCCGTGGCACGTAGTACTGCGTGCCGCGGCCCATGGTCTTGAGCTGGCGGCGGAGATCGTCGACGGCCGCGTCGCCCCACGAGAGATCCACGTGAGACGTCTCGACGACGAGCAGCGGCGTGGCGGAGTAGTGGAAGAAGAAGTGGTTGTACGCCTCGTTCAACTCCGGCACGTCGTCCTCGGCCGGCAGCACGACGTCGAGATCCTCGCTGCGCGCGCGCTCGCGGATGCGGCGCGTGAGCAGATCGGTCGGCGTCTGGAGGTAGATCACGACGTCGGGCGGCGCCAGATCGCGCGCGACGAGATCGAACAGCCGCTGGTAGATGAACAGCTCGTTGTCGTCGAGATTCATGAACGCGTAGATGCGGTCGCGCTCGAAGAGGTAGTCGCAGACGGTGACCTGGCTGAACAGATCGCGCTGGCGCAGGCCCATCAACTGACGATGGCGCGCCAAGGTGAAGAACAGCTGCGCCTGGAAGGCCGCGCCGGGGCGCCCGGCATGGCTGTCGGCCAGGAACGGATTCTGTCCCTCCTCGATCACGACGGCCGCGTCGAGCGATGCGCCCAGCCGCTTCGCGAGCGTCGTCTTGCCCAGCGCCGGCGGGCCTTCGATGGCGAGATAGCGAAAGTCCAACTGGCGGCGAAGTATAGCAGCGCGCCCGCGCGCGCGGAGTCGCGGCGAAGCCGTGCGCTACGATACGGACATGCCGCTCGATCGCCTGATGCGCTTCGTCGTCGCGGGCCTTGTCGCGCTCGCGCCTGTGGCTTCGGCCTGCAAGTCGGTGCCGTCTGCTCAGCCGGCCGTCGTGTCCGTGGCGCCGGCGTCTGCGGATCGCAAGCTCGGCTGGATCCTGCGCCTCGAGCAGCAGCGCCAACTGCGTGACGCCGACGTGCCGGCGCCTGCGGCGGAGGCCGCGCCGCCTGCGTCGCCGACGCAGTTGTCACCGGCGACCGCCGCGGATCTCACGCAATTGATCCGCGATCCCGATGCGACGATTCGGGCACGCGCGGCGCTTGCGATCGGCCGCGTGCGCCTGAGCGAGGGCGTGGCCCCGCTGATCTCGTCGCTTCAGGATCCGGCGCCGCTCGTCCGCGCGTCGGCGGCGTTCGCGCTCGGCCTGGTCGGCGACAAGACGGCCCTTGCGTCTCTGCAGACGGCGGCGGCCGATCCGTCGCCGGTCGTGCGTGTCCGCGCCGTCGATGCGATCGGGTTGATCGGCGACGCGTCGGGCGCGCCGGCCGTCGCCTCGGCCGCGGCGGGCTGCGCGCCGTGGCTCGCGTCGGTCCAGCCCGACGACGAGGAGTGGCCGAAGACGCCGGAGATCGAGCTGTGCCGATCGGCGCTGTTCGCGCTCGTGCGGCTGCGCGACTACGATGCGCTCGCGCGCGTGACGCTCGACGCGCAAGGCCAGCCCGTGTCGCGATGGTGGCCCGTCGCGTTCGCGCTGCAGCGGATCGGCGATCGCCGCGCGGAGCCGGCGCTCGTGACCCTCGCGTCGACGCCGGGCGTCGATACGGCCGGCTTTGCGTTGAAGGGACTGGCTGCGCTGAAATCGCCGTCAGTCGCCGCGATCGCCGCGCCGTTGGCCGCCAACGCCGCCGCCGACGTCAAGGTGCGCGTCGCCGCCGTCCGCGCGCTCGCTCAGGTGGGCGGAAGCGGGGCGGTGCCGGTCCTCATGCGGCTGTTCAACGAGATCGATCCGGCGTCGCCGCTCGGCCTGGAGGTGCTGGCCGCCATCGGCACGCTCCATCCGCCGGCCGCCTTCGACGCCGTCGTCGATTTGCTGACGCACCGGTCGTCGGCCGTGCGCGCGGCTGCGATGTCGGCGGCGGCGCAGATCGACGCGGACGGATTCCTGATCGTCCTCACCGGTCTCGGCCGCGACGCCGACTGGACGGTACGGACGTCCCTTGCGCGCGTGCTGGCGACGCTGCCGGCGGACCGCGTTGCAGCGGCGCTCGGCGATCTCGCCGCCGACGAGGACGCGCGCGTGCACGGGCCGGCGCTCGAGGCGCTGGCCGCGATCAAGTCGCCGGACCTGCGCGAGCGCCTGACGAAAGCGCTCGGCGCGCCGGATTTCGTCGAGCGCGCGACGGCCGAACGGCTGATCGGCGACGCGCGCATCGATGGCGGCGCGCCGCTGCTCGTCACGGCCTACACGCGCGGCGCGAGCGATTCGGCGTACAGCGCCCGGCTGGCGGCCATCGACGCGCTGGCGAAGTACGGCGGCGACGAGGCGATCGCCACGCTACGGCAGGCGTTGAACGATCGCGAGTGGCCCGTGCGCGTCCGCGCGGCCGAGCTGTTGCGCGGTCTGGGACAAGCGGCCGATCCCGCGCGTCCCGCCGTGCTGCGCGAGGACGCGGCGTCGTTCGAGTCGGCTGCGCTGCTCCATCCCGCGTTCTCGCCGCACGCGTTCATCGAGACGCGTCGCGGCGTCATCGAAGCGCAGCTGGACGTCGTCGCGGCGCCGATGACCGCGGCGGCGTTCATCGCGCAGGCGCGCAGCGGCCTGTTCAACGGGCTGCGGATTCATCGCGTGGTGCCCGCGTTCGTCGTGCAGGACGGCGATCCGCGCGGCGACGGCGAGGGCGGTCCCGGCTACACGCTGCGGGACGAGCTCAGCGAGGTGCCGTACCTGCGAGGGACGATGGGCATGGCGCTCGACGGACCGGAGACGGGCGGCAGTCAGTGGTTCATCACGCTGACGCCGCAGCCGCACCTTGACGGGAAGTACACGGTGTTCGGGAAGGTCGTGAACGGGTGGGACGTGCTCGATCGTCTCGCGCCGTCAGACACGATCGATCGCGTGCGCATCTGGGACGGCGTGGCGCTGCAATAAAAAAAGGGGGCGACGATCGCCCCCTTTCCCTAGCGGGAGGGCGAACTTACCGCTTCTTGCCGCCCTTCTTCTTGGCGCCCTTGGCTGCTTTCT
>CAZNMF010000132.1:0-2979 GCA_964573795.1 uncultured Solibacteraceae bacterium | reverse complement strand
TCACCCACGTCAGCGACCGCCGCGGCCCCGGCGTCGTCGTCGGGGTCGGCTCGGAGATTCCCGAGCGCACGCAGCCGTGGCGCTTCAAGAAGAAGTTCAACATCCGCCGGCCGTTCGCGCTGTACGTCGGGCGCATCGACGAGAACAAGGGCTTTCCGGAGCTGTTCTCGCACTTCGAGCGGTACGCGACGATGTACCCGCACGGGCTGGATCTGGTGCTGATCGGATCGAACGTCATGAGCGTGCCGAAGCACGCGCGCATCCGTCATCTCGGCTTCCTGCCGGACGAGGACAAGTACGACGCGCTGGCCGCGTGCGACGTGCTGATCATGCCGTCGAAGTACGAAAGCCTGTCGATGGTCGCGCTCGAAGCATGGGCGATGGGCAAGCCGGTGCTCGCCAACGGCGGCTGCGACGTGCTGCGCGGACAGTGCATCCGCAGCAACGCGGGGCTGTACTACGACTCGTTCGAGGAGCTCGCCGAGGCGCTGTACCAGCTCGAGGCGACGGGCCCGCTCGGGCAGATTCTCGGCGCGAACGGCCGCGAGTTCTTCCGGCGCCACTACGCGTGGCCGGTGATCGAGCGCAAGTATCTCGACATGTTCGAGCGACTGTCGCGCGAGCCTGTCCCAGCGCTCGAGCCGGTGCCCGGCTTCTTCGCCAAACGCCGCCGCGACGTGCCCGCCGCGCGCGGCATCGTCGACGCGGCACCGACGGGAGCGGTGCGCGCATGACGCTGGCAGCCGCGCGGCCGCGCGTGCACCAGGTCCTCACGTCGCTCGGGTACGGCGACGCGATCGGCAACGAGGTGCTGGGGATCACGCGCGCGCTGCGACGCGCGGGGCTCGAGTCCGAGATCTTCGTCGAGTCGGCCGACCCGCGGCTGGAAGATCAGACGATCGACTATCGCGAGATGGTCGGCCTCGTCGGACCGGACGACCTGCTGATCCATCACTTCTCGCTGGGATCGCGCGCCTCGCGCACGGCGTTCGCGCTGCCGAGCCGCATGATGCTCATCTACCACAACATCACGCCGCCGGAGTACTTCCTCGGCGTGCACGATCTGCTCGTGCGCCAGTGCTATCACGGCCGTCGCGAGCTGCTGCCGTATCGATCCCGCTGCGGCCTCGCGCTCGGCGACTCGGAGTTCAACCGCGCGGAGCTCGAAGCGCTCGGGTTTCCGCGCACGGCCGTGCTCCCCGTCGTGCCGGACTTCTCGCATCTCGACGTCCCGCCCGATCCGCGCGTGCTCGACGCGTACGACGACGACTGGGTGAACATCCTGTTCGTCGGCCGCGTGATCCCGAACAAGCGTCCGGACAACGTGATCCGGATGTTCCACGCGTACAAGACGCTCCACAACCCGCGCGCGCGCCTGCTCCTCGCCGGCAATCACAGCGCGTTCGAGACATACCTCGTCCAGCTCCACACGTTGATCGCCGATCTCGGCGTCGACGACGTCCACATCCTCGGCCAGGTGAGCAACGAGGAATTGACGGCGCTCTACGACGTCGCCGATCTGTTCCTGTGCGCGAGCGAGCACGAGGGCTTCTGCGTGCCGCTCATCGAAGCGTTCTACAAGCGGGTGCCCGTGCTCGCGTACGCGGCCACGGCCGTGCCCACGACGATGGATGGCGGCGGCGTGCTGTTCGAACGGCCGGATCCCCGGCAGGTCGCGGCGCTGATGCAGGCGATCCTCGCCAATCCCGGGCGCGAGGACGAGATCGTCGCGCGCCAGGACGCCGCGCTCGCGCGTCTGCTCGCGCAGGACTTCAGCGGCCTCGTGCTGAAGTTCGTCGACGAGGTGCTGCGAGCGCCGCGGCTGCCGGCCGCGCCCGTTTCGCCGGATTTCTGGCAGCAGTACACGCTCGCGGACGAGCTGGAGACGATTCGTCAATGGCGGCCGGCCGCGTACCGCGCGCTGCCGCCGGCGCCGGACGCCGGCCTGGTCGCCAACCTCGGAGATCGTCAGTGATCGTGCACCAGTGGGTGCCGGCCGCGCACCACGGCGACGCCGTCGGCGACAACGCCCGCGCGCTGCGCGATCTGTTCCGCCGGCTCGGACACGAGTCGGACATCTTCGCGCTGTCGATCGACGAGGACCTGCGCGGCGACATCCGCCGCTGGCAGGATCCTGCGTCGCGCGAGGGCGACGTCACGATCCTGCACTTCGCGATGCCGTCGCCGATGACCGAGGCGTTCGCGACGCTGCCGGGCGCGCGCGTGCTCTGCTATCACAACGTCACGCCGCCGCAGTTCTTCGCGCCGTACGACCTGGGCATCACGCGGCTGACCGTGCTCGGCCGCCGCGAGCTCGAGTCGCTCGTCGGCCGCGTCGACCTCGCCGTCGGCGTGTCCGAATACAACCGCGAGGAGCTCGAGGACCTCGGCTTCGAGCCGACGGGCGTGATGCCGCTGCTGCTGCGACCCGATCGCCTGCGCAGCGCGCCGCCCATGCCGGCCATCGAGCGCATCCTGCAGGACGGCCTCACCAACATCCTGTTCGTCGGCCGCATCGCGCCGAACAAGAAGATCGAAGATCACATCCGCCTGCTCGAGCACTACAAGCGGTACGTGGACGTCTACTACCGGTTCGTCTTCGTCGGCCGCTTCGACGCGGTGCCGACGTACTACGATGCGATCCGCAGCCTGATTGTCGAGTACCGGCTGCTGTCCGATCGCGTCTGGTTCACCGGTCCCGTCTCCGATGCCGAGCTGGCCGCGTACTATCGCCACGCGCACGCCTACGTGTCGCTCAGCGAGCACGAGGGCTTCTGCGTGCCGCTCGTCGAAGCGATGGCGATGGACGTGCCCGTCCTCGCGTACGCCGCCGCGGCGGTGCCGGAGACGCTCGGCGGCGCGGGCGTGACGTTCGCGCCGAAGGATCTCGAGGTCGCCGCGGAGCTGCTCAGCGACCTCGTCTACGATCGTCCTTTCCGCGAGGCCGTGATTGCCGGCCAGCGCGAGCGCGTGAAGGCG
>CAZNMF010000131.1:0-30782 GCA_964573795.1 uncultured Solibacteraceae bacterium | reverse complement strand
AACGGCAACAGCACGGCGGAGATGCCTTCGATGACGCGGCCGGGCCTCAGCGGGGGAACGGACATCGACGAGGGCATCGGCGATCAGTGTTCCTCGACGACGATCTGGACGAGATGGACCAGCGTCTCGGTCGTCTTCTCGAGCCCGCGGCGGGAGTTGAATTCCAGCTTGCTGTGGAAGTTGTGGCCGCCGGTGAAAATGTTGGGGCAAGGCAGGCCGCGGAACGTGAGCTTCGCGCCGTCGGTCCCGCCGCGAATCGGCCGCGTGGCGGGCACGAGATTGCTGCGGTGCGCCGCCTCGAGCGCGTGCGCGACGAGGCACGGCTCGTCCTTCAGCACGTCGTTCATGTTGCGGTATTGCTCTTTGATCTCGACGCCGATACCGACGCCAGGGAATCGCGCCGCGCACTCGGTGGAGAGCCGCCGCACGAGATCTTCCTTGTCCGCGAGGCCGTCGGGCTCGAAGTCGCGCAGGATCAGCTTCAGGATCGACGTCTCGGTATCGACGACGCCGGAGACCGGATGGATGAAGCCCTCGCGATCTTCGGTGGCCTCGGGCCGCAGCTCCGGCGGAATCCGCAGCAGGAAATCGGCTATCGCGTAGGCCGAGTTCACCATCAGCCCCTTCGCCGTGCCCGGATGCGTGCTCACGCCCTTGAACGTGATGGTCGCGCCGAGCGCGCTCCAGGTCTCGTGGTTGACCACGCCGAGCGCGTCGCCGTCGATCGTGTACGCGAACTTCGCGCCGAAGCGCGCGACGTCGAAGTGATCGATCCCGGTGCCGATCTCCTCGTCCGACGTGAACGCGACGGCGATCGGGCCGTGCGGCACGTGCGGGTTCTCCGCCAGCACGTCGATCATCGTCATGATCGCCGCGACGCCGGCTTTGTCGTCGGATCCCAGCAGCGTCGTTCCGTCGCTCGTGATGATGTCGTCGCCGATCAGGCTCGCGAGCACGGGATTCTTCTCGACCGTGATCACTTCCTTCGGATCGCCGGGCAACACGATGTCGCCGCCGGCGTAACGCTCGTGCACGATCGGGTGCACGTGCGCGCCGGTCACCGCCGACGAGGTGTCCATGTGCGCGAGAAATCCGACGCACGGCACCGTCGAGCCTTCGCCCAGATTGCCGGGGATCTTCGCGTAGACGATGCAGGAGTCGCTCGTGTGGATGTCGCGCACGCCGAGCGCCTGCAGCTCCCGCGCGAGCAGCCGCGCCAGATCCCACTGTCCCGGCGTGCTCGGCACCTGGCCGGTGCCTTCACGCGACTCGGTGTCGATGCGCACGTAGCGCAGAAAGCGATCGACGACGGATTCGGACGGCGGACGAAGCGCAGTGGGCGACACGGGGAAATGCTATCGCATCTCGCTATCGCACTAACTCACTATCGCGCTATCGGATGTCGGACTATCTCGCTATCTGCGGCTGACGCGGGGACTTGGGTCGGAAGGCAGATAGCCAGATAGCCCGATGCGCAGATAGTGCGATAGCGAGATAGTGCGATAGCGCGATACAATCTCCTTGCCTGCCCCTTTCTCCAAAGGTCGCGATGCGTCATCGCTCGCTCCTGGTCGGGACCGCTCTGGCGCTCGCGGCTGCGGTCGTGTCGGCCACGCAGACGCCGCAGTACCGCAGCGGGACGAACACGGTGTCCATCTACGCCACGGTCGTCGACGCGGCCGGGCGGCTCGTGACCGATCTGTCGCGCGCCGACTTCGACGTGTTCGACAACGGCGTCCGCCAGCCGCTGAGCCTGTTCGCGAACGACGTGCAGCCCATCACGATCGTCGTGATGCTCGATCGCAGCGGCAGCATGAAGCCGCACTTCGCGCGCGTGCAGGACGCGGCCGGGACGTTCGTCGGCGATCTGCTGGAGGGCGATCGCGCGCGGATCGGCAGCTTCGCGGATCAGATCCGGATCGACCCCGAGACGTTCACCTCCGACCACGACGCGCTGCTGCACGTGATCCGCGACGAGATGCAGCCGCCGGGCCTGACGCCGCTGTGGGGCGCGGCGGCCGCGGCGATGGACGCGCTGCGCGGCGAAGAAGGCCGGCGCGTCGTGCTGATGTTCACCGACGGCCGGGACACGCCGGGCGTCGGACAGAACGTCGGGTTCGCGGCCGTGCGATCGCGATCGGAGGTCGAGGACGTGATGGTCTACGCGATCGGCTTCACCGAGGAGTGCGCGCCGAGGGACGCGTCGCCGCGATGGCCGCTGCCGTTTCGCAGCGGCAACGGCACCGGGCCGGTCCTGTTCCAGCGCATGCCCGGCGGCGGAGGCGGACGCGGCGGTCCGGGCCGTTTCCCGGGACCCGGAGGCGGCGGGCGTCCCGGCGCTCCCGTGCCTGGCGCGCCGCCCGGACCGGGCGTGCCCATCTGGCCGCCGGTGACGCCGAGACCCATTGGGCCGACGGTCGATACGTGCGTCAGCTCAGGGCCGGATCCCGAGCTGCGCGAGCTCGCGGCGCTCGGCGGCGGCGGCTACTTCGAGCTTCGGGCGGCCGACGACCTGCGATCGACGTTCGCGCGCATCGCCGACGAGCTGCACCATCAATATCTGCTGGCCTTCACCGCGTCGACGATCGACAACGCCGTCCACACGCTGGACGTGCGCGTCAAGCCGCGGGATCTGCGCGTTCGCGCGCGCCGCAGCTACGTTGCGGATTGAAGGGGCGCGAAGAGGGTTGAAGCGTGGCCCAAAACGCCACGTGCCGAGGCCGGACGCGGACGTCTCGACCTCGGCACGTGGATGTCTAGCGGAGGCGGCTACTGCTGCTTGTCGTAGACGACCTTGGCTTCGCGCGGCGGATCCTGACGGCTCATGTTCAGGATCTGCATCTTGAAGTTGATGCGATTGCCGGCGTCGTTGAGCTCCCAGTTCTGCGTGATGTTCGTCTCGCCGTAGATGAACTGCTGCTTGAGCGTCGTCTTGTCCCACTTCGAGCGGGCCGTGAGGATCGCGCCTTCGCCGACGTCCGTCTTCACGTTCTTGTCCGTCACGGGGTAGGTGCGCTCGCCCTGCGGGTCGATGAACGTGACCGAGTCGGCCGTGGCCTTGATCGTGATCGTCGAGCCGAACTGCTGGAGACGCGCGAGCGCCGCCTGGCCGGCGCGCTCCTCGGCGCTCGGACCCTCGCCTGCGCCCTGAGCGGAGCCAGAGCCTCTTCCGCCGCCGCGGCCCTGGAACGCGGTGAAGAAGCCCACCTCGTACAACCGCGCCGGCCCTCTGGCCGCGCCGCCGCCGACGCTCGGGCTCAACTCGCGATTGAGCATCCATGTGCCCGTGAACTTGGCCGCGACATCGGCCGCGGTGAGCTTCTGTGCGTCGACGCTCGTGCCAGCCAACAGCGCCGCGCAGATCGCGCCGGCGACCATGACGGCCGACGCGCCTCGAACCTGTACTCTCATGACGTGCTCCTCTGACCTCACAAGTTGTGCAAGGGGTGGCTCCACGATACTTCGGCGGCGCGCGAGGGGCAAGCGACAACTGTGTGTCAGCGCGACACCGTCATGACCCAGCCGCCGCGCGCGCGCATGGGCACCTCGATCGTGTCACGCGCGCCGACCGTGGCCGTGCGCGACGCGAACGTGCGATCGCTCGCGCCGTCGGCGATGAGCGTCATCTGCCACGATCCGCTGCCGAGAAACGACAGCGGCACGCGCGCGGTCTGCGCCGCATCGGCCGTGAGGCCCGCGACGTACCACGTCGAGCCGGCGCGACGGGCAATGGTCACACCTCTTCCGGGCTCGCCGTCGATCACGCGCGTCTCCTCCCACGCCACCGGCACGTGCTTCAGGAACGTCTTCGGCGCGTCCGGCAATGACTCGTACGCCGTGACGCTGTCGGCGAAATGCTGCACGCCGGTATTGAAGATCACCGACAGCGCCAGCTCGTGCGCGTTGGTCGTCAGGTGCGGATACTGGTGGTCGCTGAACGTCACCGGCGTGTAGTCCATCGTCCCGATCGCGTTGCGCGTGAAGGGCAGCACCGTGTTCTGCCACGCCGCGCGTTCCGGGAAATCGCGCCGGAACTTGTACTGCTCGGCGCCGGCGACCGCTTCCATGCCGATCAGATGCGGGAACTCGCGCTCCCACCCGCGCGGAATCGTCGAGCCGTGGACGTCGACGATCAGGTGATACTCGGCCGCGTCCTCGAGCAGCGCGCGGTACTGCAGGATGCGATCCTGCTTGTCGCTCTGCCAGAAGTCGACCTTGATGCCCTTGATGCCCCACGTGCGCAGCCGCGCCATCTCGCCGCGGCGGATCGTGCGATCGAACATGCGCTCCCGCGGCGCCTCGGTGACGTTGTTGTGCGGGCCGCCGGAGTTGTACCAGAACAGCAGGCCGACGTGCTTGTCCCGCGCGTGCGTGATGACGTCGTTGAGCGCCGGCTGCGGCAGCAGGTTCCAGTTGGCATCGACGAGCGCGTACTCCCACGTCATGTCCGCAGCGAGATCGGTGAAGGCGTTGAGACGCGCCGCGGACTTCGGGCTGTCGCTCTCCGACCACCAGCTCCACGCCGCGCGGCCAGGCGTGATCCAGCTCAGATCGGTGAGCCGTGTCGGCGGCGAAAGATCGTCGACGAGATCGGACTCGAGGATGCGGCCCGCCGTGTCCCCGATGATCGCCACGCGCCACGGCATCGTCCACGGCAGCGCGTTGCGCGGCTGCGCGAGGCCGACGCCGCGGCCTTCGGCGGGATCGGGGAACTTGATCCGGTACACGCCGTCGGTCGCATCCGGCTGCAGGTGCGATCCGCAGTAGCTGCCGGTCATGCCGCTCTCGGAGAGGAGCACCCACGGGCCCGCCGGCGTCTTGAACAGCGCCGGAAACGCCCAGCCATCCGGACGCGGCGCGGGCGTGCCCGACGCGGTCTGCACGTAGAGATCTTCGTACGCCGGCGCGTACTGGCTGACGGGCTGCTGCGGCTGGATCCACGCCGTCGAGCCCGCGGGAATCGCGAAGCCCGTCAGCTCGTCGGTCACCGTCTTGGCGATCGTGTCGAGGTCCGGAAAACGATAGCGGAACGCCACGCCGTCGTCATGCGCGCGCAGGATGATGTCGATCGGCTTGCCGCCCGCGTTCGTGAAGCTGATCGTCCGCTCGCGTCCGCGGACGACGTGATTCAGGCGCTTGCCGTAGACGGTGCGATAGGTCTCGTCGATCGTCGTCGGCGAGGTTGCGCGAACGAACGTCAGGTGCTGGTCGAAGAGCTGATCGGCGCGCCGGAGGCCGAGCGGCGAATCGCCGATGACGACCGTCTTGCCGCGCAGCGCGCGCCAGGTGAGGCTGCCGTTGCTGAGCCGCGACAGGACGATGGTCGTGCGGCCGTTGGGGGACTTCAGATCCCACGTCTTGTCGACGCGCGGCTGGGCCCGCGCCTGATCGCGCGTGGCGATGACGTCGCCGGCGGCGGCGAGCAAGAGGCAAAGGACGATGACGTGGCGCATGAAAGGCTCCGGCGGCGTGAGGCTTGGGGCTTGGGGCGTGGGAGTGCGAATGGCTTGGCGCCTGGACGTTCACGCCTCAGGCCTCGAGCCCCACGCCTCGAGCCAATCGATGCCCCGATCGTGCCACACTGTTCCGCCATGAAGAAGCTGCTCTTCGTCATCGCGCTCGTTTCGATTGCCGTCTGGCCCGTTGCGACCGATGCGTGGGGGATGGCCGTGCATCGGCTGATCACCGGTCTTGCGCTCGACGGCTTGCCGTTGCCGCTGCGCACGCTCTACACGTCGCAGCGCGCGTTCGTCGTCGAGCATTCGGTCGATCCGGATCTCTGGCGGCTGGTCGGGCTCGGTGGCGAGCTCGGACCGGAGGATCCGAATCACTTCCTCGACATCGACGGCCTCGACGAGCCACCGCCGTTCACCGGCGTGCCGCGCGATCATGCGGCGTTCGTCGCGCGATACGGCAAGGAGCGCGCGGAGAAGGCGGGACGGCTGCCGTGGCGCGGCGAGGAGGTCTACGGACGTCTCGTCAACGCGTTCAAGGCGATGAGCAATGGATCCACGTATGGCGCGGACAACGCGCGCTATCTCTCCGCCGTCATGGCGCACTACGTGGAGGACGCGCACCAGCCGATGCACGCGGTCACCAACTACGACGGCCAGTTGACCAATCAGCGCGGCCTCCACTCGCGCTTCGAGACCGAGCTGCCGCTGCGCTACTGGTCGCGGATGCCGCATCCGCCCGCGAAGATCCAACCCGTCACCGACATCAAGACGTATCTGTTCGACACGCTCGTCAAGAGCCAGTCCCTCGTCGCGCAAATTCTCGACGCCGACAAGAGCGCCACCGCCGGCCTCGCGCGCGACGCGAACGACCGTCTCATCTACACCGATGCCTACTACGCGAAGATGGACCAACGCCTGCGCCCGATGCTGCAACAGCGTCTCGCCGACACGGTCAACGGCGTGGCGAGCGTCATCGTGGCGGCATGGGAGGCGGCGGGGAAGCCGGGGGGACGGTGAGGGGGACGGGCTTGGGGCCTGAGGCTTGGGCTATGGGTTGGGGCGCGAGACTGGGACCTACGGCTTGGGGCGTGGGGCTTGGGGCTTGAAGGAACGCTCGCCTTGCGCGGAGAGTGTGCGGATTGCGGCGTAGATTGACGCGGCGAGTGCTGAATAGCGCTTCGAGAGGTCTGACGCGTCTGCGCGGCTGACGAAGGCCAGGCGGCCAGCAAGGGATGCGAGATACTCACATTCTCTCGCTGATCCGTGCGCGACGTTCAAGAAGCGGCAGTACTCTGCGACGGTCGGTCGCGTGGCTCCCTCGACGATATTCGTGGCGACAGATACCGCCGCGCGCCGGACCTGTGCGCGAAGGCCGAAGCGCTCGTCGACGGACATCTGCGCCGTGGCGCGGTAGACATCCAGCGTCAGGGCATCGGCGACGTGGAACACGCGAAGATTACGGTGATCTCGAACCATGTCCGCGCGTTAGTGCAATTCGCGGGCCCGTCTTTCGCAGGGCCTTCGGCACGCAGACGCGATAGCTGTGTCGTGAACCAGCCGTCGCTGGGTAGGCCCTGCCCGTCTCTTCATTCCGAAGGTTCCGCATTACCCAAGCCCCAAACCCCAAGCCCCAAGCCCCAAGCCCCAAGCCAGTTCCCCCTCCCGTGCTACGATCGTGCGTTCGTCCCGCCAGTTTTCGCCGGCGTTCTGCCGGTTGATCGCCCAAGGTCGAATTCGGTTTTCATCGAGGTATTCGTGGCTTTTTCCGTCCTCAATCTCCACCCCTCCCTCCTCCGCGCCATCAAGGATCTCGGCTTCGTCCGTCCGACGGGCATTCAAGCCGATGCGATTCCGCCTGCGATGGAGGGGCGCGATGTGCTCGCGTGCGCGCAGACGGGGAGCGGCAAGACCGCGTCGTTCCTGCTGCCGATCGTCCATCGTCTGATCGACAAGCCGCGCGGCGCCACGCGCGCGCTGGTGCTCGTGCCGACGCGCGAGCTGGCGGCGCAGGTGAAAGAGGATCTTCAGGACCTCGCCGTCCACACGCCGGTGACCGGCGCCGCGATCTTCGGCGGCGTGAGCCACGGGCCGCAGGAGCACGCATTCCGCAGCGGCGTCGACATCCTGATCGCCACGCCGGGACGCCTGCTCGATCATCTGCGCGCGCCGTACGCGAAGCTCGACAAGCTCGAGGTGCTCGTCCTCGACGAGGCCGATCGCATGCTCGACATGGGCTTTCTGCCGGAGATTCGCAAGATCCTCCGCGTGCTGCCGGCGAAGCGCCAGACGCTGTTCTTCAGCGCGACGATGCCGCCGCCGATTCGGGAGCTGACGCGGGAGATGCTGCACCAGCCGGTGACGATCCAGCGCGAGCGCGTGGCCGTGACGCCGACCGGCATCACGCAGGCGGTCTACCCGGTGTCGCAGGATCTGAAGTCGGCGCTGCTCGTCGCGCTGCTCAAGCGCGGCGACATCACGCAGGCGCTCGTGTTCACGCGGACGAAGCATCGCGCCAATCGCCTCGCCGACGCGCTGCAGCGCGAGGGCATCCGCGCCGAGCGCATCCACGGCAATCGATCGCAGGCGCAGCGCACGGCCGCGCTCGCGCAGTTCAAGTCCGGCCGCTGTCCCGTGCTCGTCGCCACCGACATCGTCGCGCGCGGCATCGACGTCGAGGATCTCGGGCACGTCGTCAATTTCGACGTGCCGGAAGCGCCCGAGGACTACATCCATCGCATCGGACGCACCGGGCGCGCGGAAGCCACGGGCGAGGCGTTCACGTTCATGGCGCCGGACGAGCGCGGCGATCTGGCGGCGATCGAGCGGGCCGTCGGGCGTCCGCTGCCACGCGTGACCGTGCCGGACTTCGACTACAACGCGCGGCCGGCGGCGCCGCTGGAAGTGCCGATGGCGCAGCGCATCGCGGAGATCCGCGCGCGCAAGGCCGCCGAGCGCGCGCGGGCCGAGCAGAAGCGCCAGCGCCGTGCGCAACAGGGACACGGCGGTCACACGGCACACGGGCACGGCCAGCCGCAAGGCCATGGCTCGTCGCACGGACACGGGCGTTCGTCCGCGCCCGGCCAGCCGCGCCATCGATCCGGCGGCCGGCCAGGCGGTGGACGCTTTCGCGGCCGGTAGGCGGCGAGGCGGGGAGTGGCGTACACTAGGAGTCGAACTTCGACGTTCGACGTCGCTCACGTCGCCCCGAGCGTGTCGAGGGGCGAACTTCGAACTCTGAACTTCGAACTTGACTCGTGCTGCTAAAGGCACGAAGTCCGCGCAGCATCCCGATCGGCGCCGCGAACTTTGGCGGGAAGGTTTCCCGCGCGGGCGCGCGATCGGCAGCGGACGCACTCACATCTGAAAGGTTTCCGTGACTCGGGACGATCGGCTTCGCATTGCGGTTTTCATCGACTTCGACAACATCGAGATTGGCGTCAAGAACACATTGGGCGCGTCCTTCGACGCGGGCCTCGTGCTCGAGGCCTTGAAGGAGCGCGGCGACGTCGTCTCCAAGACGGCGTACAGCGACTGGCAGCGCGCCGGCGGCTACAGCCGCAGCCTCACGCAGCACGCCATCAAGATGGTCCAGCGCAACCTGACGCCCGGCGGCGACAAGAACGGCGCGGACATCAACCTGGCCCTCGACGCGCTCGAGATGGCCTTCACCCATTCCCACATCAACGCGTTCGTCATCGTCGGCGGCGACAGCGACTTCATCAGCCTCGTCGAGAAGCTCAAGCAGTACGACAAGAAAGTGTTCGTCGTCGGCGGCCGGCAGTTCACGAGCGTGATCATGCAGCGCAACTGCCACGAGTTCATCGCGTACGAGAACCTGATTGGCGCGGTGGCGCCGGCCAACGGCGGCGGCGATCGCCGGCAGCGCGGCGGCCGCGTGGAGCGCGTGCCGATCGAGCAGGCGCTGCCGCTCGTGACGCGCGCGCTGAAGGTGCTGTCCGAGCGCGAGGTTTCGCCGCAGCTCGGCCTGCTGAAGAGCACGCTGCTGCAGCTCGACTCCACGTTCTCCGAGCGCAGCTACGGCGCCGGATCGTTCCGCGACTTCGTCGAGAAGCTGGAGAAGGTCGGCGTCGTCAAGCTGCAGCAGGGCAAGGGCGGATGGCTGGTCACCGCGACCGACGAGGCGGAAGCCGCGGCGGCGAGCGTCGTCACGCCGCCGGCCGAGGACGTCGACGCGAGCGAGAGCGCCGACGCGCCGGCCGGACGTCAGGAGCCTGCATCGCGCGCGTCGGATAACGGAGCGCGCGCGTCGGGTAGCGCGCCGGCCGTGATCGGCAGCAACGCCGACGGTCTGCGCGAGTTCCGCCGCATCCTCGCGTCCGGGCAGGTGCGCCGCTGGCCGATGTATCTGCGCAACGTGAAGCAGGTGATCCGGCAGGTGAATCCCGCGTTCGACGAGCGCGCGTACGGCTTCGCCAATCTGGTCGATCTCCTGCGCGCAGCCGGACGCGACGGCTCGGTCCGCGTCGATCGCGATCGCCAGGGCGTGATTCGCGTGTTCCAGGGCAACGTCGCAGCCGCGACGCCGGAGCCCACGCGCGTCGTGCCGTTCGACATCGAGGACGAGCTGGCCGCGGCCGCCGCGATGGCGTCGGCCGAGGCTGTGAGCGACGAGACGACGGACGAGTCCGAAGCGAGCGATGACGAGGCGCCCGTCGAGATCGTGGACAGCGAGACGGTCATCGTCGTCGACGAGCGTGCGGGTACCGTGACGGAATATCCCGTTCCGGTCGCGTCGGCAGACCTCGAGCACGAGCCCGGCGACGTGAACGGCAACGTCGCAGGCGGCGCATCGACGGCGGCGAAGCGCTCGCGCCGGCGTCCGGCCAAGTCCGCGGGCGCGGCGACAAAGGACAAGCCGGCGCGTTCCCGCAAGCGCCGCTAATCCCAGACGGCACTTGATTCGACGTACGTAGCCGCCGGCCTTCAGGCCGGCGGAGCGCGCGGCGGGCTGAAGCCCGCCGCCTACGTTCGGAGAAGCGTGCGTCAACGCAACTGACTCCCGGGATTAGGAGCGCGTGCCGTTCGGAGGGCCGAACCTTCAGGTTCGGCCGCGCGGGCGAAGGCGAAAGGTCCGCCCCCTCCGGAAAGAACAGCGAGCGACGCGCGCGTCGGCGATCAAACTTGTAAGCCTGATTTTCCGCGCACGACGCGCGATCGGCGGCTACACTACGCTCGTTCCCGAGAGGTGGCCATGGCTCGCCGATCGCTCGTCCTCGTCGCTCTGCTCGTCTCGTCCCTCGCCCTCGTCTCCGCGCAGCGTTCGACGATCAGCGGCACCGTCGCGTACCGCGAGCGGATCGCGCTGCCGCCGACGGCCGCGCTCGAGGTCACGCTCGAAGACGTGTCGCGCGCCGACGTGGCGTCGACGGTCGTCGCGCGCGTCCGCGTAGACGCGCCGGGCCAGGTGCCGATTCCGTTCGATCTGCCGTACGCGTTCGGCGACATCGACGCCTCGCATCGCTACGCCGTCCGCGCGCGCATCGTCGATGGCGAGCGGATGCTCTTCACGTCGACCGAGACGACGCTCGTGCTGACGCAGGGACATCCGTCGCGCGTGTCGCTGCTGCTGCGGATGGTGCCGGGCGCGCGCATCACGCCGCCTGCGCCGCCGGCGCCGAGGGCGCAGGCCGCACCGGCGCCCGCGCCGAAGACGCCCGTCGAGCCGGCGCCGAAGCCGCTGCCCGTCGTCGAGCTGCGCAATCTGCCTGCGGCGTTCAGCGGCACGCTGCCGTGCGCGGATTGTCCCGGCATCAGGTACGAGCTGAATCTGTTTCCGGACGACTCGTTCTTCCTGCGCATGACGTACCTCGGCCGGTCCGTCGCGCCTCGGGACCGGATCGGATCGTGGGTGCTCTCGTCCGATCGCCGCGTCCTCGTCCTGCAAGGCGAGCGCGACACGCCGGACTATTGGGCCATTCGCGACGCGGTGACGCTGCGGAAGCTGGACACGAGCGGACAGCCGATCGAGTCGAAGCTGTCGTGGGACCTGCGCCGTGTCGGATCGTTCACGCCGATCGACGTGCGCGGCACGTTCAAGGGCGCGTACCTGCACATGGCCGACGCGGGGCGATTCACGGAATGCTCGACAGGCCAAAGCTGGCCGGTCGCGCAGGAGGGCGCGAACGCGGAGCTGGAATCCGCGTATCAGCGCGCCCGGCCGCGGCCCGGCGTTGCCGCGCTCGCGACGGTCGACGGCCACGTCACGCGCGCGCAGACCGGCGAGGAAGGGCGCCGTGACACGGCGCTCGTCGTCGAGCGCGTGGGGAGCGTGTCGGCCACCGAGGAATGCGCGCCGCGGTTCGCGGCGTCGCCGTTCGAGAACACGGAGTGGACGCTCGTCTGGCTCGCGGGCAAGGACGTCGCGCCGCAGCCGAATCCGCGAAACGTGCCCGGCTTGACGTTCCGCGGCGACTCGACGAGCTTCTCCGGGTCGAGCGGCTGCAATCGCCTCGCGGGCCAGTACGACCAGCGCGGCGAACGGCTGTCGATGCGCGCCGCCGGCACGCTGATGGCGTGTCCCGGCGCCGGCGACCAGGAGCGGACGTTCAGTCAGGCGCTGGCGAACACGCGCCTCTATCGCGTCCTCGGCCACACGCTCGAGCTCTACGACAACCAGCGACGCCTGCTCGCGCGGTTCGCGGCGGGGAAGTGAGGGCAGGCGCGGGGCGTGAGGCTCGAGGCTTGCGGCCCCCAAGCCCCAGGCCCCAGGCCCCACGCCCCAGGCCGTAAGCCCCCCTGGCCCCGTCCTTGCTCTGTCGAGTGCATGCAGCACGCGCTCGATCGGCAGACCCTTGGAAAATGCGGAGAAGACGCGGCCTGCGCCGAGTTGGCGCGCCGCGGGTACGCAATTCTTGCGAGACGTTACCGCACCAGGTTTGGAGAAATTGACATCGTCTCGCGCGACGGCGACACCATCGTCTTCGTCGAGGTGAAGGCGCGCCGCACGACGCGTCGCGGCGCGGCGGCGGAGCAGATCTCGTTCTGGAAGCGGCGGCGCATCACGGCTATGGCGCTGGACTACCTGTCCTCCGCCCGTCTGCTCGATCGCCGTTGCCGCTTCGACGTCGTCGCGATCGACGAGGCCGGCAGCGTCAGGCCACGCGTCCGCGTCATCGTGAACGCCTTTCAGCCGGCGGAGTGGGGCCAGTGGGGATGATCGCCGGCCACGAGACTCTCGCTCACGGCTGCCATGCGGTCGTCGCCGGGACCGCGGCCTCGTGTCCCTCGTCGTCGCGGTAGTAGACGGTCAGTGCTCCTTGCGTGCCGGCCGCGGCGATTTCCGTCGAGGAACTACGGCAGCCGGCGGGTTTACACTAGGACGTATGCCGACGATTACGCTCAAGGCACACTACGACGGCAAGACCATTCGTCTGGATGAGCCGTTCGACCTGCAGCCAGATACTCGGCTCATGGTCACGGTGTTGCCGTTGGATGGCGACGCCGAACGAGGGCAGTGGCTCGCGTTGTCGAAACTGGGCCTGTCGCGCGCGTACGGAGTGAACGAGCCGGAGTATTCGGAGAAGGACATCAAGAGCGCGTGAACGAAGGCGCGGTCGTTCTAGTCGTCCTCCCACAGGCCGATGGTGATCGGAAGGCGCGGCCAGCGGTGGTCCTGCGGGCAATGCCGCCGTTCGGTGACTGGCTCGTTTGTGGCGTTAGCACTCAGCTCCATCATGCTGTCCACGACTTCGACGACGTTATTGGTCCTGAGGACGCAGACTACCCGGCAAGCGGCCTCAAGGCCGTCTCGTTGATACGTTTGGGTTTTCTCGCAGTTCTTCCGGCCGCGGACCTATTGGGCACGATCGGTTCTCTATCTCCAGACCGCCACCGACGCCTTCTGAGCCGTCTGAGCCGCCATCTTCTTGCCGGCGTCGTTCCAGCCTCGCCGCGACTCGAGCGTTGACTAGGCGTGCGCCGACGGCAATTCGCGCCAGTGGCACGATCTTCTCCCTTGAACGTCGTCGAAAGACGATGGCATCGTCGTCGTCCGAGCGAAGGAGGACGACATGGGCATGTTCGATCACGTGGTCGTGCTGGCGGTTCGCGCTGCGCGAAACAGCCCGTCGCCGCGCCGTCGCCGCACGCGGTGGTGATATAGGGCCGGGCGCGAGGTCGTAATTTGATCGCGTCCTGGCCGGACTCGTTGGGGCAGATAGAATGACTTCGCCATGCGACAGGAGGCCGACCTGCTGGCGCAGGGCTCGAGTCAGCGGGATTTCTGGGGCATCAACCTGTATCCGGATCTGCCGGAAGCGGACTGGCGGGAGCTCGATTCGATGATCAACCTCCGCCCGTCGTTCGGCAATCGGACGCGCGGCGTCGACGACGAGGCGACGTGGACCGCGATTGCTGCGCTGGTGCAGCGGCTGGTGCGCCGATGAGTGACGTGCAGCATCGGGATCTCGCCGCTGGCCGCTGGTACGAGCTCACCCTCTGCGAGCAGCTCGGCAACGTCGGGAGCGAGGTCAGCCGCGCGATCCGGTGGACAGGCCGCAATCCCGCACTGTCGCTCGCGCGCGCGAAGTCGTGGTGGACTTCTTTGCCGGCTCGAACGAGTACGGATCCAGTGCGCTATCCCTCCAGAAGTACTTCGACGCGTTCGCGATCGCGGCGCGCCAGCACGTGCGCTGACGCCGAACCCAGCGACGCCGGCCAGTTGCTCGTGTGACGGCAGTTTGTGTAAACTCATTTGTCTGGCAGGGGCGGGAATAACTCAGTGGTAGAGTGCGACCTTGCCAAGGTCGAAGTCGCGGGTTCGAATCCCGTTTCCCGCTCCAATTTTGAATGGCGGGGGCCCCTGCACCCCGCCAAGCGCCGTCCGCTCCGCTGGCCCTTCGCGGCCAGCTCCGCTTCCGGCGCGATCTCTCAGTGGACATCGAGGCAGATCGACGACGAGTCCAGTACGACATGAGCCTCCGAGTGAACGCTGAGTCGTCTCGTTTCCTTCATCAATTCGGCGCCGTCGCCAAGCGGTAAGGCAGAGGTCTGCAAAACCTCCATCCCCGGTTCAATTCCGGGCGGCGCCTCCATTTTTTGAATGGCGGGGACCCCTGCACCCCGCCAAGCTCGCTGCACTACGCGAACGCTTCGACGTTCGCTCCGTTTCGCTCGCGCTGGACGTCAGGCGACAGGCAACAGCGACGCTCGCCTTCATTCGGCGAATGCCCAGGCCATTCCTTCGCAGTGGGGCACGTTCCAGGACGAATAGGATTCATACAGATGACTGATTCGACGCATCAGACCGAGACGCCAGCGACTCCCGACGCTTCCGGCTCCGTGGGATTTGCCGCCCTCGGGCTCAGCCCTGCCATCGTCAAGGCCGTCGCCGCGCTCGGCTACGAAGAAGCCACGCCGATTCAGCGCGAGGCGATCGTCGTGTTGCGCTCGGGCCGCGACCTGATCGGACAGGCGGGGACGGGCACCGGAAAGACCGCAGCGTTCGCGTTGCCGCTGATCGATCGACTGACGACGCCGCCTGCCGCGACGCGCGGTCATGCGCGGGGATTGATCCTGGTGCCCACGCGCGAGCTGGCCATGCAGGTCGCCGAGGCGGTCCACAAGTACGCGAAGCACACGCCGTTGACCGTCGTTCCGCTCTACGGCGGCGCGCCGATGGATCTGCAGATCCGCGCCTTGCGCCGCGGCGTCGACATTGTCGTGGCCACGCCGGGCCGCGCGCTCGATCATTTGCGGCGCCAGACACTGACGCTCGATCGCCTCGAGGTCCTGGTGCTCGACGAAGCCGACGAGATGCTCGACATGGGCTTCGCCGAAGACCTGGAGACGTTGCTGTCCGCGACGCCGGCCACGCGGCAGACTGCGCTGTTCGCGGCGACGATGGCGCCGCGGATTGCGGCGATTGCGGAGCGCCATCTGCGCGATCCCGTGCGCATCGTCATCAAAGCGGAGAAGCGCGCGCCAGGAAAACTGCCGCGCGTCCGTCAGGTTGCCTACATCGCGACACGTGCCCAGAAGGCCCAGGCGCTCGGCCGGCTGCTGGAGTTCGAGGATCCGACGTCGGTCATTGTCTTCTGCCGCACGCGACTCGAAGTCGACGAGCTGACCGATACGCTGAAGTCGCACGGCTACGGCGCGCAGGCGCTGCACGGTGGCATGGAACAGAAGCAGCGCGATCGCGTCATGCAATTGTTCCGCGAGGAGAAGGCGGACGTGCTGGTCGCGACCGACGTCGCTGCGCGCGGCCTCGACATCGACCACGTGTCGCACGTCATCAACTACGACATCCCGACCTCGCCCGAGGTCTACGTGCACCGCATCGGCCGCACGGGGCGCATCGGCCGGGAAGGCGTGGCGATCACGCTGGTGGACCCGCGCGAGCAGTGCGCGCTGCGGAACATCGAGGCGCTGACGCGTCAGAAGATCGAGATCGTCGCGCTGCCGACGCCGGCGGCGCTGCGTGCGCGCCGGCTCGAGATGACCCGGGACGCGCTGAAGGAGCGCCTCGTCGCCGGCGGCCTCGACGAGACCCGTGCGCTCGTCTCGTCGCTCGCTCACGACTTCGAGCTGCTCGACATCGCGGCGGCTGCTGTCGCGATGATTCACACGGGCGGCGAGCCCGAGTCCGCGGTGCAGGAGATCACGGAGCCACCGCCGGTTGATCGTCCGCGACGATCCGACGATCGGCGGTCGGACGATCGCCCCGTACGTCATTCGCGCGATCGCGGCGATCGCAGCGATCAACGCGACCGGCGCGATCGCTTCGACCGTGGCGAGTCCAGCGAACACGGCCGTGACACCGCCGTGCTGTTCATCGCCGCTGGGAAAAATGCTGGCATTCGTCCCGCCGATCTCGTGGGCGCGATTGCCGGCGAAGCCGGACTGTCGTCGCGCCAGATCGGCGGCATCCAGATCAACCCGAAGCACTCGCTCGTCGAAGTGCCGGCCGCACTGGCCGATCGCGTCATCAAAGCCCTCAAATCGACGTCCATTCGCGGACAGAAGGTCAACGTGCGGCGGTCGAAGGACTGACGCGGTCATTGGCCCGAGCGCGTGTGCGAGCGAGCGACGACCAGACGATAGCCGAGGTCCAGCGTCTCGTTCGCGAGCATCGCTCCGTGCGTGCGGTGCCAGGCGCCTGACTGGAGATCGCGCTCGAGTCGCTCGACGCCGTCTTCCACGTTCGGCACGCGACTGAACGAGGAGATCGCCCCGCGCACCGAGGCATCGAGGTACGCGTGCGGCCGCTTCCAATAGGCCCCGAGAAATCCGTCGATGCAGTCGCCAGGAATGGGAATGGACGATACGGCGAGTGGGCCGAGCTCGCGAGCAATGGCGTCGAGCGAGGGAAAGATCTGCCGGTCGAGCGACAGAATGTCCGGGAAGTAGTCCTCGACCAGCCAGAAGCCGGCCGCCGACGGATCCCACGTCAACAGGATCGTGCGGTCGCGCGCCACGCGCGCCATTTCTCTGAGGCCGCGCCGCCAGTCGGACCAATGGTGGAGCGTCAGGATCGCCAGCGCCGCGCCGAATGTCGCGTCTGGGAAGGGAAGGGCATCGGCCGTCGCCTGGACGACGCCGGCGGACATCGGCGCGCGCTGCCGGATCATCGTCATCGATGGCTCGACCGCGATGACGAGCCGATCGCGGGGCTCGTAGGAACCGGCGCCAGCGCCAACGTTGACCACCGCGTCGATGCCGTCGAGAGCATCCGCGATCGCACGCGCGATGCGCGGATCCGGCTGTCGATGCCGCCGGTACCCGCGCCCAATCGTGTCGTAGAGCTCAGTCATGAGTCATCCGGGTGCGTCGTGCCTATAATGCCTCCTCTCGACCGCTCCCCCGGGCTCTGGAGGTGTCTCATGACGCACGACGAGATCCTGGCTCTGCTCGATCGCCGCCGCATGGCGATCGCCTATCGCGACGAGCGCGGGCTCGCAGCGCTCTATGCCGAGACGATCCGGCTCGAGAGTCCGCTCGCCGGCCTGGCCGTCGGACGCGACGCGGCCGTCAAGGCCACGTGGGCATTCTTCGAAGCGTTTCCCGACGTGACGATCGACGAGGAGACGTTCGCGATCGACGGCGATCGTGTCGCAATCATCGCGCACGTCGGCGGCACGCACCGAGGCGAGATCATGGGCCTGCCGCCGAGCGGCCGCCAGTTTCGTTTCCGCGCCGCGTTCCTCCTGCGCGTCGACGAGGGCCTCATCGTCGAGGAACAGCGCATTTACGACTTCACAGGACTGCTCGTTCAGATCGGCGCGCTGAAAGCGAAGATCGCGTAGCGCGTGTCGTGCACCGACGCATCGCGCACCGCTTGAGGGCCCTTCGTCCCCGTTCGTTGCCCCCCGGTCCCTTCGTCCCTTGGTCCCTCGGTCCCTCGGTCCGTCCTCCCGCATCACGCTTCGCCGCGTGTCAGCGCGTGGATGATGCCCGCCATGCGATCCCACTGGTCGCGCTGCTTGCCGAGCTGCCGGCGCCCGGCGGCGGTCAGTCCGTAGAACCGCGCGCGGCGGTTTGCGTCCGTCGTGCCCCAGGTGCCGCGGATGAAGCCGCGCTGCTCGAGACGCATCAGGGCCGGATAGAGCGTGCCCATGTTGAGCACCAGCGCGCCGTTCGAGACCTGCTCCATGCGCGACGCGATGGTGTAGCCGTGCTGCGCGCCCATCGTATCGAGCACCTGGAGCACCATGAGATCGAGCGTGCCCTGCAGGACGTCGAGCTTGTCGGCCTTGTCGGACGGTCTATTGGACATGCCACTAGAATGGCCATGTCTTATTGGAATGTCAAATAGAGAAGCGCCTACTGGAGATTCAGGCCGACGGCCACCGCAATGGCCGCGAGCGCCAGCGCGAAGAGGATGGCGCAGAGCGGCAGACAGAAGCGGAGCCAGCGCGCGAACGGCACGCCTGCGATCGCCAGGACCGCCATCAGCGCCCCGTCGGTCGGCAGGAGGTTGCCGATCACGCCCGGACCGAACTGCGTCGCCGTGACCGTCACCTGCCGCGACAGCCCGAGCAGATCCGACAGCGGCACGAAGATCGGCATCGTCAGCGTGACGCGGCCCGAGCTGCTGGGGACCGGAAGCGTCAACAGCGACTGCACGATCGAGATGCCCATCGCGAAGAGCGTCACGCGCAGGTGGGACAGCGGCGCCACCAGAAAATTGATGATCGTGTCGACGATGTGCCCCTGATCGAGCACGACGAAGACGGCGCGGGCGACGCCAATCATCAGCGCCGCATAGCTCATGGCGCGGAAGCCGTCGACGAATGCGCGGCTCGTGCCTTCGATGCCAAGCCCGCCCAGCAGGCCGGCCGCGAGGCCGAGCCCCAAGAACACGCCGGCCATCTGCTCGAAGTCCCATCCGAAGTGGAGCACGCCGACGACGAACGTGGTGAAGGCCGCGATGGTAGCGGCAAGGACGGCCGCATGACGCCCGTTCAGCGGCGCCGTCACGACGACGGCGTCCTCCGTGGCCGACGTCCTGATCCGCTTCGCGTAGCGCATCGTGCCCCAGGCCCAGATGGCCATCGCGATGACGAGCACCGTGAGCCGGAACGGCCAGCCGGACAGCAGCGGCACCTCGGCGAATCGCTGCGCGATGCCGACGCCGAACGGGTTCATCGGGCTGAACGCGGCGCCGATGCCGGCCGCGCCGAGGCTCATCGACACGGCCGTGAGGCCGTCGAATCCGACGCCCAGCGACAACGCCATGAGCATCGGCATCATGGCGATGATCTCTTCCCACATGCCTTCGACCGCGCCGCCGGCGCCGAACAGCGCGCACGACACCGGGATGAGCAGCATCTCGCGCCGCCGCACGTGCGCGGCGATCCAGCCGACGCCGCCGCGCAGGGCGCCGGTCTCGTCGACCACGCTGATGGCGGCTCCCGCCATGAACACCATCGCGAGCACACCGGCCGCATCGACGAATCCTCGCGGTATCGCCACGAGCGCCTGGAACGGGCTCACCGGGCTTCGCGCGATGCGGTGGTACGAGTTCGGAACGACGACCGTGCGGTTGATCGCGGGATCGTCGCGGCGATCGAACTGTCCGGCCGGCACCACGTAGGTCATCGCGGCCGCGATCAGGACGCAGGCGAGCAGCAGGGCCAGGGGATGCCGCATCGAGGTTGACGCGCAGTGTACCCGTTTCGGGCCCTGGTGCGCCGCACGCCGGGTTTCTCGCGTCGGCCCGAAATATTCCGCGCGCCCAATTGAGCATCCACGGCGACGCCGACGCCGTTCCAGATCGCCATCGTTCCGGCATTTCAATTGCACGACGACGCATCGACGAGTCGGTGCCCGCGAAGCAGGGACGAAACATACGCGGCGGATGCGCCAGTGCGCGCCGCGCGTAGTCCGAGCGTGACGTCCGACAGGCGAGGCACCCATGAAATCGTTGGCGCTCGGCGCGGCTCTTCTGCTCGCGTTCATCTTCAGCACGGCCTGCGACAAGAAAGGCGGCGGCGGGCCCACCGGGCCGACGCCGACCGTCACGAACGTCACGCTCGCGCCGTCTACCGACTTCATCACGATCAAGGCCGTGCAAACGTTCTCGGCGACGGCCAATTTCTCCGACGGCTCGTCGCGCGTCGTGCAGGCCACGTGGGGCAGTGACGCGCCCGCGGTGGCCGCCGTGGATGCCGGACGAGTGACCGGCGTGTCGCCGGGACTGGCGACGATCTTTGCGGACTACGAGGGCCAGCGCGGCGTGCGCCCGTTGCGCGTCGTGCCCGACTATCAAGGGCGATGGACCGGGGACTGGTCGATCACGAGCTGCACCGACGGCGGCGATCTCTCGGGAATCTGCAGCGAGTACGCCGTGGGCGATCTCTTCGCGATCACGCTCGTCGCGTCTCAGGCGCGCGACGGCGTGAGCGGCACGATCGACTTCGGCGACGAGCTGCCTGGGGCGATCGCGGGCTCCATTCGGCCGGACGGACATCTGACCCTGAACGGCACGTACGCGGTGACGATCGAGGATCTGCTGTTCGAGTTGACGATCGCCAACTGGGACACGATCAGCCTCGACAACCAGCGAATGACGGGACATCTGACGTTGTCCGCGCGCGTGGCCGGCCTGCAGGGATCCTACGAGGTCGCAGGCGATCTCCGCGTCGTGACGAAGACATCGACCACGCCCGCTCACGCATCGTCGATCGGCGCGTCGCTGTTGCGCCGCGGCGTGGCCCGGCTCGAGCAGAGACGCTAGCGTCAGGAGATCTTCCGGAGCTCACGTTTATGGATCCGCTCATGCGTGCGTCGATGAGAACGTTCATGCTCGCGATGGGATTCGCTTGCGCGGGCGTCGCGATCCCGGCCGGTGCGCAGACGACGGTCGCCTTCGCGGACGTCGGACGTCGTCTCGATCCGGGCGACATCGTCTATGTCGCGACGTCTGGCGGCGAAGTGACCGGCACCGTCGTCCACATCGCGCCGGAGGCTATCGAGATTCGCACGAGCGATCGCACTCGCGAATTTCAGCAGAGCGACGTGAGGTGGATTTACAGGCGGGGCGACTCCGTCTGGAACGGGTTCGTCATCGGCGGTGGCCTGCTCGGCCTCGGCTTCGCCGGGGGAGCCGGTGCGAGTTGTTCGCCGAAGTGCGGCAGCGCGGTGGCCGGTGGACTGGTTGGGGGTGTCGCGATCGGCGGGACGATCGGTGCGCTGGTCGACAGGCTTCATACCGGCCGCACGCTCGTGTATGGGCCGGGGGCCGACGAGCCCGGCGTCGCGGAACACGCTCCGCCTCCTGTCGTGTCTCCAACTGCGGCAGTGCCGGCTGTTCCTGCGGCGCCGCCGGCGAGTGAGGGTGTCACGTCCGCGAGCCGCACGGTCACGTCGCTCGACGCGCTTTGGACGATGGTACGACCGGGACAACGACTGGTGGTCGATCTGCGGGATGCGGCGTCCGTTCACGGTCGATTCGTGCGCGCGTCGGCCGACGGGCTCACGGTGACGGTGAATGACGAAGACCGCGACATCCCTGTCGGGCAGATACGGAGAGTTGCACGCCTGGACAACCGGCGGCAACAGGCCGTCATCGTCGGCGTCCTCGCCGGCGTCGGCATCAGCGCCGCGACGGCCGCGAGCGGCGAACCAGCCGGCCAAGTCGCCACCGCGCCGGTCGTGTGCGCGTTGTGGGGCGCGGTCATCGGCTCGGCGTTGACGCGCAGTACGGTCGTCTTCGCGGCATCCGACGCAGCGATGCCGACAGCGTCGATTCCGTCACACCGGTCGCTCGTCCAGGTCCGGGTCGTACCGGTCATCGCCACGCGCGGGACGCGCGGCGTGTCGGCATTCGTCGCATGGTAACGGAGCGTCTTATGCGATTCGCCATTGCCGGGCCGATGCTCGTCGTCGCGCTCGTCATCCCCGCTACGGCTTCTGCGCGCCAGGCGACGCACGATCTCGACGCGCTGCCGTCGCGTGTGCGTGCGACAGACGATCTGATCGTGCGGGACGATCGCGATGGAACGACGCGTGGGCGCTTGATCGGCCTCACCGCCGGGGGCCTGACGCTTTCGGTTGCGGGCGAGCTGACGACGATCGAGGCTGCGCGCATTCGATCGATCACGCGCGCGTACCGTGACCCGCGGTGGACGGGCGCCGCGATCGGTTTTGCGGTTGGCACCGGGATCGGCGCGGGCATCGCCCGTTCGCTGATGCACGAATACCGTGAACAAGACACAGAATGACGACCTCGATCGGATCGGTGGCCTCTCCAGCACGCTGCCGCAGTTGAACGTCTATCAGCGGACGCGATCGGCGTCGGGCGGAACGCTGACTGGCAGATCCCTGCTCGCGCAGCTCAACGGATCGTCGTCGCGCAGCCTGACGCCGGCGAACAAGAAGACCATCAGCGTCGATGCCAATTGCTACGCGAACGCGTGGGGCTCGCACGACCTTCAGGCGGACGCGTATCTGCAACCCAACCGCGACACGTAGTCCGACACGTACTACGCGAACAACGGCTTCGTCAGCGAGGACGCCGCGCTCGTCGACGACAACGACCCGCCGCGCGGCTATGCGGGCTTTCACGGGCAGTATGCGGAGGGCGACGTGAACGGCGTGCGCACCCGCCGGCGGCGCGCGTGGCGAGGAGACCATGAGATGCTCGTCATGAGATGTCGTCATCCCCGGACGTGCCCGTCTTCTCCATTCTCGATCTCGCGCCCATCGTCGCCGGTGGCGACGCGGGGCAGGCGTTCCGGCAGTCGGTCGATCTCGCGCAGCACGCGGAGCGGTGGGGCTATCGGCGGTTCTGGCTCGCCGAGCACCACGGCATGCCCGGCATCGCCAGCGCCGCGACCGCCGTCGTCATCGGTCACGTCGCCGCCGGTACGCGTACGATCCGCGTCGGCGCCGGCGGCATCATGCTGCCGAACCACTCGCCGCTGGTCATCGCGGAGCAGTTCGGCACGCTGGAGTCGCTGTATCCGGGGCGGATCGATCTCGGGCTCGGACGCGCGCCGGGCTCGGATCAGGTGACGTCGCGGGCGCTGCGCCGTCACCTGTCGACGGATCCCGAGCAGTTCCCGCGCGACGTCCTCGAGTTGATCGGCTATTTCCGCCAGTCCCAGCCGGTCCGCGCGATTCCCGGGGCCGGGCTCACCGTGCCGATCTGGATCCTGGGATCAAGTCTGTTCGGCGCCCAGGTCGCGGCGAGCCTCGGTCTGCCGTTTGCGTTCGCGTCGCACTTCGCGCCCGCGCACATGATGCGCGCGATCGCCGTGTATCGCGAGCACTTCAAACCGTCGTCGCAGCTCGATCGACCGTACGTGATGCTGGGCTTCAACGTCTTCGCGGCCGACACCGACGACGACGGACGCCTGCTGGCGACGTCGATTCAGCAGGCATTCGTCGCCAGCCGTACCGGCCGGCCCGTTCAGCTCCCGCCGCCGCTCGCCGGCTACCGCGAGCAGGCGCCGCCGTACGCGCAGGCGATCCTCGACGAGGTGTTGACATGCACGGCCGCCGGCTCAGCGGCGACCGTGCGTCGTGATCTCGACGCGTTCCTCGCGCGCACGCAGGCCGACGAGCTGATGATCGTTTCGACGATGTTCGATCACGCCGCGCGGTTGCGGTCTTACGAGATCTTGGCGGGCATACGGGACGCGATGGAATCGCGGCGACGAAGGGACGAGGGGACCAGGGGGCCAAGGGAGAGCAGATAGCCCGATGTCCGATTCCCTTCGCCCCTTCGTCCCCTGGTCCCTTCGTCCCCGCTACCGCCGTCTGTTGCCCGTAAATCGCAGCAGAAACAGGAACAGATTGATGAAGTCGAGATAGAGCGTCAGCGCGCCGACGACGGCGTAGGTGGAGAGCGGGCCTTCGGGCGCGGACAGGGCCATCACTTTGAGACGCTGCGCGTCGTACGCCGCGAGGCCGGCGAAGACGATCACGCCGATGACGGAAAGAATGAACTGCAGCCCGTCGTTGTGCCAGAACATGCCGACGATCGAGGCAAGGACCACGCCGATCAGGCCGATGAACAGGAACTGCCCGAACGCGCTCAGGCTCCGTCCCGTCGTCGTGCCATACAGCGCCATGCCGCCGAACGCGCCGGCCGTGATGACGAACGTCGTCGAAATCGACTCGCCGGTGTAGAGCAGCAGGATGAACGACAGCGTCACGCCGGTCAGCGCGGCGTACGCGACGAACAGCAGCGCGGCCGTCGGCGCCGCCATCTTCTGCACGCGCGCGGACAGCGCGACGACGAGGCCGAACTGCGCGAGGATCAACACCCAGAACAGCGCACGGTTCCCGACGATCGCGTTGAGGATCGCCGGCGAGCCCGCCACGAACCATGCGGTCGCAGCCGTGATCGCGAGCCCGGCGCACATCCACCCGTAGACGGAGGTCAGGAAGCTGGCAATGCGCGTGGCGTCGGCAAACGGCGCCGCGGTTGGAAGTCCTGTCTGTGAAGGAAACTGGCGCGTGGGTGAGTCCATGAGGAGAGTGTAGCGCGCTTCCGATCGTTTCAGTCCGGCGCCAGCACGCCGAGGCGATCGATCTCCGACGTCAGCTGTTCTTCGACCCACGCCGCGGCGTCCGTCGCGCGGAAGACGTGCTCCCAGAGCGAGGCGCCGCCGCGCGTCCACATCGCGATCACTTCGATCGACTCGTGATCGCGCTTGAAGATCCACCAGTACTGGCCGCCGGGCGAGCCGGGCCAGAAGCACTCGCCGTACCCGTCGGTCAGCGCCAGGTCCAGCGCGCGCAGCAGCGATTGCGCGCCCGGGCGAGAGGGATGCACGGGGACGTCGGCCTCTTCGCGGCCTTCCCGGAGGTGGACGACGAGCGTGTCGTGGGGTTCGAGGGAGAGCGACAGGTGCATCGACGCGGCGACGATCTTATGCGAGCTCGCGCACGCGGCGCTCGAGGCCGACGCGTGCGGACGTCGCGGCGTTGATCGCCTGCTGCGCGCGGTCGGCGGCGTCGCGCGCGGCGCCGGCGGCGTTCCGTGCCTCCTGCAACTGCGCCTCGAGGCGCTCGATGTGCTCGTCGGCACGCGCGACCGCCTGTCGCGCTTTCTCGAACGCCGCTCGCGCCGTCTTCTCGCGTGCCTGCGCGTCGCGCAGCTCGCGCGCGGCCCGCTCGCGCGCGCGACGCCTCGCCTCCGCTTCGCGTCGTTCGCGCGCGGCGCGGACACGATCGCCGGCCGCCTCGCCCGCGGGCGCGTCGCGCTGCCGCGGCGTGATCGCAATGACGTCGGCGGGCTCGCGCTGCGGTCCGCGGCCGGGCGACAGCAGTCCCGCAAGCGCCGCGAAGCCGATGGATCGGATCGGCCGCACGAGCCGGCCGTTCACATCCGGCGCGGGCACAGCCTGCAGGGTCTGCTCGATCGCGGCCATGGTTGAGGCCGAACGCGCGTCGCCGGCTGTCGTAAGCGCGTCGCCGGCCGCCCGTCGCGCGGCCTCGATCGCCGCGCCGTGACGCGCCTCGGCGTGCGCGACGTCGGCGTCCTTGCCCGCGATCTTGCGCGCGTGCGCCTTCCGCAGATCCTCGGACGCGCGCACGAGCCGCGTGAAGACGTCGCGATGATGCCAGTAGACCTGATTGACGGCCCACGCCGCGGCGTTGGGCTTCTCGAGCTTCCGGATCTCGGCGCCGCGCGCGCCGGCGGCCTTCGCCAGCTCGTTCCGCGCCGCGGTGAACGTCGAAAGCGGCAGTTGATAGAGACGATCGATGTCCGCGTCGAGCGCCATGGCCATCAGCCTAGCGCATCGCGCGATCTCAGAAGTTGATCGTCATGCCGAAGTCCGCGCGGCGCGGGTTGACGACGACGGTTGGCTGACCGAAGTTGGCGTTGCGATTGCCGCTGTAGCCGCCGAAGTTGGCGCGGTTCGTCAGGTTGCTCGCGGTGAACGTCAGGCTCACGCGATACCGCCGCACGCCCGGCGCGGCTGCGCCGCCCGGGGCGCCGGCACCTCCGCGCGTCACGATCGTGTACGCGACCCGCAGATTCGCCGTCGCCTGGTTCGGCGTGCGCAAGGTGCGCAGCCCGATGCCATCGGGACGATCGTTCAGGACGCCGTCCAGGTTGTCGTCGAAGCCTGTCGTCTCCGTGTACAGCGAGCCCGAGTTGCTCGTGAACGAGAGGTTGACGTTCAAGTTCCGCATCTGCGTGCTGGTGATCGACGCCGAGACACGATACGGCTGGTCCGCCGGCTGCGGGCCCCGTTCCGTGGCCAGCGTGCCGGTCGGCGGCGGTACGAACGGGCCGTCGCCGTACTGGTACGCGTGAATGGTGCTGAACGACGTGTTGAGGGACAGACGCCGCCAGTTGAAGATCGCCGCAGCCGTCGCCGGCGAGGGGGCGAGCATGCTGACCGTCAGGTTCAGCGTTACGTCGTGCCGGCGGACCTCGCCGTTGGTCACCGCTGCCAGAATGTTCGCGTAGCTCGGATCGGGGCGCACGCCGTCGACCGGCGCGTTCAGGTTGGCGCCGCTCCAGAAGTGGAACTGGTGCACGTACGCGTAGAGCGCGTTGACGCGCACGCGGGGCGAGAACGTGTGATCGATGCCCGCGCTGTAGCGGAGATTGCGCTGCAGCGAATAGTCGCCGAGCACGTATTTGTTGCTCGGCTGCGCGGCGACGGGGCCGGGATCCGGATACGTCGGATTGACGACGATGATCTGTTGCTGATGATGACCGTCGAATCGGATCGTCTGCTCGTAGACGCGTGAGGTCTCCATCGGCCAGTAGAACACGCCGACGCTCCCGCGGAACGACGTGCGGCCGCTCTTGAAGGGCGACCAGGTCACGCCGAACCGCGGCGCAATGCCCGTCTTGTCAGCGACGTGCGTCTGCACCATGTAGCGCACGCCCGGGCTCAGCGTGAGCGCCTTGCTGACGCGCACGTCGTCCTGCACGTAGAAGGCGCTCTGCGCGTTGAAGTACGTCACGCGCGGATCGCCGATCGTGCGGGTGTAGAGCTGCGGCGTGCCCGCCCGGTACGCCGCGTCGTCGGCGAACGTGTACGTCCCGAGATAGCCGGCGCTCGAGTCGGAGTCGTACCAGTCGCCGTCGATCTGCAGGCCCGCGCGCCACGAATGGATGCCTCGGATGTAGTCGACGTCCGACGCGATGACGAACGCCCGCGACGTGGTGCCGCCGGCCACCTGCGCGCCGCCCGTCGTGCGCTGGTTCTGAATCACGATCGTGGGCGCTTCGAGCGCCGACGTCTGCGACTGGTCGATCGACGTGAACTGCACGCGCGTGTTCTGAAACGTCCGGCGTCCAATCGGGCCGGCTTCCTGTATGCGCGTCTGATAGCCGAAGAAGTGGCCGGCGTAGGCCCGCTCCGGGCTGTCGTACGCGCCCACGCCTTGATTGTCGAGCTCCTGCTTCGCGGTGACGTACCCGACGCGCAGCGTCTGGTCGCGCGTGAGCGCATAGTTCAGCAGGCCGTTGACCTGCCACACGGAGTAGCCCTGCTTGACGGGAATGACGACGGCCGGCTGCGGCGGCTGGTTGAGAATCGGGCTCGAGTACTGCTGCTGGCGATAGACGGAGACGGAGAAGTCGCTCTTGTTCGGGACCAGCGTGCCGCCGATCGTCCCGTTGATGTTCCGATTCAGCTCCGGTTGCTTGATGTCGACGAACGGACGGCTGATGCCCTGGAACAGCGTTCCGCGGTAGTTGAGGTTGAGATTGCCGGTGAGCGCGCCGCTGCCCGGCTGCGTGATGACGTCGACGAAGGTCGATCCCGGATACGCGGCCTCGGCCGCGAACTGGTCGCGCGTGACGTGGACGGACTTGATCTGCGACTTCGGCGGAAGGTCGCCGCCTTCGAAGCTGTCGACGCGAATGACCGCGTCCGGGCCCGCCAGCTCGAGGAGCTGCCGCTGCAGCTCGGCCGGATCGTCCGACAGCGTCTGGATGTCTTCATCCGTGAGCTTCGTCCCGAACGACGAGGCGTCGCGGCTCGACGCCGTTTCCTGATCGCGACCGACGGTGACGTTCTCGATCACCGTCCTCAGCGTCAGCATCAGGACGTGACGGTTGTCGCCGCGGCGCAGCGGCACGTCGCGCAGCAGCGCGGGATCGAATCCCGGCAGCGTGGCCTCGATCGAGTAGCGGCCGGGCGGCAGGCGATCGAACGAGACCAGGCCGCGATCGTTGGACACGAGCGGCGCGAGCGTCGTCTTGCGTGTGGCGTCGTCGACCCCGATGACGGTGACGGTCGCGCCCGGAACGGCGGCGCGCGTCGGATCGACGACCGTGACTTGCAGGCGCGCGCTGCCGGCGTCCTGAGCGAACGCGGGGCGCGACGTGAGCAGCGAGAGTAACAGGCAGGCGACGCCGCGCGTCGTTCGGATCATCTACGGGTCCTCTCGTCGCTACTACGCAATGGGAATGTCGAGGTGGACGGAACACGGCGTTAGACGGGGACGACGGCAAAGCGTTTGGTGCCGCGTGCCTCCATCCAGTACGATTTGCGCGAACGATGAGTCGATCCCGGGAAGCTCGGGCCCTTGCGGCCGCGTTTGGCGTCTTCGCGCTGTGCCTCACGGTGCGCGCCACTGCGGTCCAGAATCAGCCGCCCGCGCCGGCGATACCGCCGGCGCCTGTTCAGCCGATCCCGTACAGCCATCGTCTCCACGCGGGCGACCTCGGATTGGACTGCACGGAATGTCACGAGAATCCGAAGCAAGGCCGGCTCATGACGTATCCGCCGTCGTCCACGTGCACGTCGTGTCATCGAACGAACACGGGAGACCGCGAATCGTTGCAGAAGCTGAGCGCGCTCGCCGCATCGCCGCAGCCGATTCCGTGGGTGCGCGTCTATCGACTGCCTGACTACGTCTATTGGTCGCACGCATCGCATCTCGCCGCGAACGTCACGTGCGGGGAATGCCACGGGCCCGTCGCGACGCGCGAAGAGATCGCGCTCGAGACCGACGTGACGACGATGACGGGCTGCCAGCGGTGCCACGAACGGCGCCAGGTGTTGATGGACTGCGGCGATTGTCACGAGCCGCGACAATGACCGGGACGACGGGACCAGGGGACGACGGGACCAGGGGACCAGGGGACGAAGGGGCGAGGGGACCAAGGGACGAGGGTGGATTTCCGCAGGGGCGGCCCCCCGTGGCCGCCCGCCATTCGCGGCGACAAAAGGAATCGACATGAAACGTACGACGACGATGGTGATGGCTGGCTTGGTCGTGGCGATGGCCGCGGCGGTCGTGGGCGCGCGTCAAGGGCAGCGTGATCCGGCGCCAGACCCGGCGAAGGAATGGCCGACGTACGGCCACGACGCCGGCGGGATGCGGTTCTCGCCGCTGACACAGATCACACCCGCCAACGTCGGCCGGCTGGAGGTCGCGTGGACGTACCACATGAGGCCGCCGGCGGCGCCGGGCGCTGCGCTGCCGGCGCGCGGGCGCGGCCGCGGCGGGACAGGATTCGCGTCGAGCGCCGTGACGCCGCTCGTCGCCGACGGCCGCATGTACATCGCGACGCCGTACTCGCGCGTCGTCGCCGTCGATCCGACGAACGGGCGCGAGCTGTGGGCGTACAAGCTGCCGACCGGCAATCCTGCGACGCGCGGCGTCGAGTACTGGCCCGGCGACGGCCAGACGCCGGCGCAGGTCGTGTTCGGATCGAACGACGGCAAGCTGTACTCGGTGAACGCGGCCACCGGCGCTCCCAACGCGGCGTTCGGCGCTGACGGCAGCGTCGATCTGAACACGCCGGAGATTCTGCAGGGACTGCCCGGCCGAGACGGCTTGAGCTCGCCGCCGATCGTCTACAAGAACCTCGTCATCACCGGCGGCACGACGCAGGAGAATCCGCCGCGCGGCCCGGCCGGCGACGTGCGCGCGTGGGACCTGCACACGGGCAAGCTCGTGTGGACGTTCCATTCCGTGCCGCGCGCTGGCGAGCCGCACGCCGATACGTGGGCGGGACAGAGCAACGCGCAGCGATCGGGCGTGAACGTGTGGGGCTTCCTCACCGTCGACGCACAGCGCGGCATCGTCTACATGCCGTTCGGCGCGCCGTCGGTCGATCAGTACGGCGGCGATCGCGAAGGCGACAATCTGTTCGGCACGAGCCTCGTCGCGGCTGATGCGAACACCGGCAAGTATCTGTGGCACTTCCAGGTCGTGCACCACGACATCTGGGATGCGGACCTGACGGGCGCGCCCGCGCTCATCGATGTGAAGCAGAACGGCCGCACGATTCCCGCCGTCGCGGTCCTCGGCAAGACGGGACTGCTGTTCCTGCTCGATCGCGTCACGGGCAAGCCGATCTTCGGCGTCGAAGAACGGCCCGTGCCGGCGAGCGAGGTGCCGCTCGAGCGCCCGGCGAAGATGCAGCCGTTCCCCGTCAAACCCGCGCCGCTCTCGCGCATGACGATGAGCGAGAAGGACGTGGCGACGGTGACGCCGGAGATCGAGGCCGCGTGCCGGAAGCTCATCGAAGGCGTCCAGCTCGGCGGCCCGTATCTGCCGGTGTCGTTCAATCGGCTGCGCGTGCAGTTTCCCGGCAATCACGGCGGTGTGAACTGGGGCGGCACGTCCTTCAGTCCGCAGCTCGGCTATCTGTTCGTCAACACCAACGAGCTCGGCCAGATGTCCGGGCTGAAGGCGCGCGCCGCCGATGCGACCGGGACGGCGCAGGGCAACGGCCAGGGCAACCGTGTGGATCCGAACGGCCCGTACGAAGGCGTGCCCGGCGGCGGACGCTTCAGCATTCGCCAGGGCAGCGATCCGCAACAAATTCCCTGTCAGCAGCCGCCGTGGGGACAGTTGACGGCGGTCGATGTCAGCACGGGCGAGCTCGTGTGGCGGGTGCCGCTGGGTGTCACCGACAGTCTGCCCGCG
>CAZNMF010000130.1:0-2466 GCA_964573795.1 uncultured Solibacteraceae bacterium | reverse complement strand
TCCTGCAGGCATTCGTTCCAGTAGTCGCTCAACCGTCGCCGACGATCCATGGTGCCTCCGATGCGCTCGCCAATCTGCTGGAGGGACGCGCGATCGCCGAACTGCCGTTCGGCTTCGCGGCGCGCCTCGTCCGGCTGCCAGCCGTCGTCGATCAACTCGTCGACCTTCGCGTCCAGGTGGAATTGCAGCTCGTCGCGCACGTCGGCCGCGGGATCGGAGCCGAACAGACGCCGGGCCGCGCGCGGACGCCGAGAGCCGCGCGTCATGCGGGCTTGCGTCGCGGCGCCGGCTGCGTGGCGCCGAGGACTTTGCCGACCGCCGTGGCGTACGCCTCCCACGTCCGCGACTCCTGCTGCAGATGTCGCCGGCCCGCGGGCGTGAGCCGATAGAACTTGGCTTTGCGGTTGTTCTCGGACAGGCCCCACTCGGCGGCGACGAGCTTCTTGCTCTCGAGCCGCCAGAGGGCGGGGTAGAGGGTGCCTTCTTCGACGAGCAGCGCCTCGTCGCTCTGCGCGCGGATGAAGCTGGTGATGGCGTAGCCGTGGAGCGGTCCCCAGGCGAGCGCCTTGAGGATGAGCACGTCGAGCGTGCCGCGAATCAGATCGAGCCTGGTCATGTCTCCCCTTGCGTTCACAGGGAGCCTAGCAGGCGTCCCCCTATGAACACAAGGGGGGAGAAGTCGTCAGGCCGGACGTCCGTCCGAGAGCGCTCGTGCGAGCAGATCGGCGACGTCGAGGACTGGGGCATACCGCCGGAGATAGTCGACGTCCAAGCGTCCGCCTTGCACGCGGACGATGCCCAGGATGTCACGCCACTGACGATCCGAGACCTCGCCACCGAGGCGATACCAGCGCAGCTTCTGCAGGAGGATGTCCTCGGGCGGATGCACGCCGATCTCGATGCCTGGCTGTACGGTCACGAGACGACGTCGTGTCAACTGCTGCGCGTCGAGCGGCGTCCCGCCGGCGACGAATAGATCGACCTTCAGCATCGTTGCGAGATGAATCAGATTGGCACTCGACCGGTGGCGAACCGCCCGGTTCAAGGCCGACTCGTCGACGTAGAACGCCGGCGATAGCGCGGAGATGACGGCGGGGACGCGGCGCTCGTCCAACGCCGCGACGATGTCGATGTCGATCGTGGAGCGGGGCTCGCCGGCCAGCGAGCTGGCGATCGAGCCGCCGACCGTGTTCGCAATCCCGAGATCGTCGAGCACGCGAATCACGAGAAGCGCGACGGCGATCGGATCGACAGGCGTCGTCACGGCATGTCGAGCGTCGCGGCGTCGGGGAACGCGGCTCGAGCCAGCTCCGGTCCGAGCGTGATGAGCGCCAGCCGCAGGCGCTGCTCGTGAGGCGAGGCGTCCGGATGCCGCTGTCGGATGCCCGCCATCGCCAGCCGCATGACGGCATCGGTCAACCCGGAGACGATCGCCGCCTTCTCCGACGCAGACATCCGGCGCCATGCCTCGATCTGCATCCGCTCGACTTCAGGCGTCGTGTCATCGGCCAACGTCGATGAAGGCATAGGGAAACTTTGAACTTCGAACTTGGAACTTCGAACCCAGAACGGAGAACGGAGAACCGAGAACCCCGGAACCTAGTATCCCTTCGTCGTCACCCAGAAGCTCTCTTCCCACGACCCGCCGGGCGGGATCGTCTGCAGCTCCTTGTAGGCGCCGGACTGTGCGAGGTTGAGGGCGTTGGTGATCGCGACCATCGGCTCGAAGGCGATGAAGCCCTTGTTGCCGGGCGCCGGCGTCGCGCCCGCAGCAGCCGGCGGCGCGACCTTCACGCCCTGCGCCGGATCGACGGGGTACGGACCGGAGGGCTGAGGCGCGGGCGGCGCACCGCCGGCGCGAGGTCCGCGGCCGGCACCGGGCGCGCCCTGACCACCCGCGCGTCCCGCGCGTCCCTGACCGCGGCCGCCGCCGCCGAACCCGCCCTGGCTGAGCGGCGTCGACCACAGCAGGATCGTCTTGAACTTCGGCCCGAGGATCTCGTGGAGCTCCTTGCCGTTGTACATGAGCTTCATCGTCGCGCGGCCGTTCGCGTCGCGCACCAGATCGGTGAACACGTCGTCGATGAGCGCGTACTGCTTGAGCTGGATGGACGTCCGATCGCCGCCGAAGAAGTTCTCGATGGGCTGCGTCTCGCCGGTCGGCAGGCGCTGCGGGATCTCGATCCAGTGCGTCTTCGCGTCGACCGACACCGTCCAGTCGTCGCGGTTGCCGTCCGGCAGCTGGTAGATCGGATGGAAGCCGATCGAGACCGGCATCGGGTCGTGGCTGAGATTGTCGAGGCGCGTGTGCACTTCGAGCGCGCCGTTCGACACGCGATACGTCATCGTCACCGTGTGCGCGAACGGCCACTGCTGCATGAAGGCCGGGTCGCGATAGAAGTCGAGCTTGCACGTGACCCACGCGCTGTTGGCGTCGGCCTTGAACTCGACGAGCTGCCACGTCTT
>CAZNMF010000129.1:0-3669 GCA_964573795.1 uncultured Solibacteraceae bacterium | reverse complement strand
ACCGGCTCCCCCGCCGAAGCCGCCCAGGCGCTGGTCCGCGCACTGCGCGAAGACGAACGGGCGATTTAGTTTTCTCGGTTCTCCGTTCTCGGTTCTGGGTTCTCCGTTCGAAGTTCGAAGTTCGAAGTTCGAACTTCGCCGAAGGCGCTATACTTCGCGCGGGAGGTTCCATGGCTGAATCCACGGACGATCTGCTGCACAGCTCGGCAGAAGTGATTGGTCATGCATTGGGACGCGCGGCGGCGGTGGTCGACGCGGTGAGAGAGCGTGGCGAAGAAGTCGTCGTCGCCACCGAAGAGCGCATCGAGGCGGGACAGGAACAGGTCGCGGCGACGGCCGCCGTCGTCCGCGTGCGGGCCAAGCGCGCGGTGAAGAAGGCCAAGAAGGCGGTCCGCAAGGCCGTGAAGCGCGTCGCGAAGGCGCGCAAGACGGTTCGCAAGGCCGTCGCGACGGGCCGCCGGACCGCGCGCAAGACGGTGGCCAAAGGGCGACGAACCGCGAAGAAAGCCGCCGCACGCAGCCGCGCCGCGGCCAAAAGACGGCGACGCTGACCGATGCGCGTACGACGCGACGAGTGGCCGCCCGTCACCATCGTCGTGGCGGCGCTGAACGAGGCGGCGCTGATGTCCGGCAAGCTGCGCGAGCTCGCGGCGCTCGCGTATCCGGGCCCCGCGCCGCGCATCGTCGTCGTCGACGGCGGATCATCGGACGGCACGCCGGCGATCGTCGCCGCGCACGCGGCCCGCGATCCGCGGATCGCGCTCGTCGAGACGACGCTCGCCAACAAGATCGCCCAACTCAACACGGCGCTGGCGCGTGCACGCACGCCGTGGATGCTCGTCACGGACGTGGACGCGCGTCTGCCGGGCGATGCGCTCGAACGGCTGATGCGCGCGGTGCGCGCCGACGATCGCGTCGCCGTCGTCGGCACGACGGCCATGCCGCGCCGGCCGTATCCGCTCGACGCGTGGCACTGGCGATTGTCGAACGCGCTGCGGCGCCTCGAGCAGCGCGCGGGCCGGACGACGGGACTCGTCGTCGCGCCGTGCTATCTCTTCCGGCGCTCGCTCGTCGATCGCTGGCCGGACGACGCGGTCGCCGATGACGTCTACGTCGCGTGTCGCGCGGCGGAGACTGGACAACGCGCGGCGCTCCTCGACGCGGACGTCGAGGAGCTTCGCAGCGCGGCGACGCTCGGCGGATGGCTGCGGCACAAAGTCCGCCGGACGTTGGGGTATCAGCGCGAAGTCCTCCGCTTCCTGCCCGCCGCCGCGCGCATGACGTGGCCGATGCGGCTCGTGTTCCTGTGGCGCGCCGTGGCGCTGACGGCCGGTCCGCCGCTCGCGTGCGCGGCGCTTCTCGCCATCGCCCTCGCCCTTCCGCCACTCGTCGTGGCGGCGGCCGCCCTCGTCGCCATTGCGGCTGGGGCCATTCCGCGCGTGCCGTCACGCGGCCGCACGATCGTCGACGCGCTCATCGCCATGTCGCTGCCCTGCTGGCTCGTGGTCGTCACGACCGCGGCGCTGGTCATGTATCCTTTCGTCCGCCAGCACGCGTCGTACCCGCGCGCAGCGCTGCGGATCCACGAGACGGAGGTCTGGCCGTGACGCACGCCGTCCGCCTGGCGACGCACTATCTTCGCCATCGCTTTCGCCGCCTGCATCCGTTCGAGGTGCAGGCCGTGCTGCTCAACGCGTGCAATCTCAAGTGCGACTACTGCCGCTGTCCGGACATGCCCACGGCGTTGATGACGACGGCGCAGTGGCGCGAGACGCTGGGCGATCTCGCGCGCGCCGGCTGCCTGCGCATCAAGTTCCAGGGCGGCGAGCCGACGCTGCGCAAGGACTTCGTGGAGATCACCGCCGAAGCGCAGCGCGTGGGCTTGATCACCGCAGTCGTCACGAACGGGACGAAAATCGCGGAGCGGCCGGAGCTGCTCGAGCATCTGCACGAGGTCGTCGTCAGCCTCGACGCGCTGACCGAGATCAATCACGACCGCTATCGCGGCGCGGGCAGCCATGCCGCGGCGATGCGGACGCTCGAGCTCGCGCGCGAGCGCGGCCGCCGCGCCTACGTCAACATGGTCGTGCACCGCGACACGCTCGCCGAGCTCGAGCCGATGCTCGCGTTCTGCGAAGCGCGCGGTTACAAGCTGAACGCGCAAGCGGTGATGTTCGGTCACGAGTATCAGGATCGATCGGCGATCGCGCTCGGCCTGAGCGACGAACAGGAGCGCGCGATGTACCGGCAACTGGCCGCGTGGAAGCGCGCGGGCCGCGCGCTCATGTTCGCGGCCTCGAGCTACGACCGCACCGCACGCTGGGCGGACTATCGCGTGCTCGCGGTGCCGACGCCCGACGGCTCGCCCTCGTCGTGCATGGCGGGCCGGTACTACATCCATCTCGACGCGAACGGCGACGTCCATCCGTGCGGCCTGCACACCGGCACGTTCCGGCCGAAGAACCTGCTGCGCGATGGCTTCGAATCGGCGCTGCTGCACGCGCGGCAGCACGATTGCGGCGACTGCTGCCTGGCGTATCTCAACGAGCGCAAGGCCGTGTTCGGCCTGCACCCGCGCGCGTTGATCGAGGTCATTCGCCGCGCATGACGCCGCACGAGCGCCGATGGCTGCTGGCGGCGGTCGCCGGCAGCGCCGGCCTTCGACTGGCGGTGGCCGGCCTCGCGATCCTCCTCCGGCACGATCCGACGATCTTCCACGTGCCCGACAGCGCGCGCTATCTCGCGCTCGGCCGCGCGATCGCCGAGCACGGCGCGTATGCGCTCGACGGCCGGCCCGAGCTGTTCCGGCTTCCCGGATTTCCCGTGCTCGTCGCCATCGCGACGGCGCTCGGCGCGCCGACCGGCGGGACGATCGTCATCCACGCGTTGCTCGGCGCCGTGACGACGTGGCTGTGCTTCGTGGCCGGCCGCGCGATCGGCGGCGTCCGCGTCGGTCTGTGGGCCGCCACGCTCGAAGCGATCGAGCCCGGCCAATGGGCGTGGAGCGCGATGCTCGTCACCGAGCCGCTGTGCACGACGTTCGTCATCGCGAGCGTCGCTGCGGCGTTGCGCTATCTCGCGACCGGCCGCTGGCAATGGCTGGCGTTGGCGACGATCGCCGCCGCCGCCGCGGCGTACGAGCGTTTCGTCGCGTACCTCCTGCCGGCGGCCCTGGTGCTCGCGATGGTGTGGATCGTCGCGCCGCGCGCGAGCGCCGCTCGGCGCGCGCGTCTCTGGCGGCACGCCGCCGGGGCTGCAATGCTCGCGGCGGCATTGCTCGGCGCGTGGCATCTCCGCAACGGCCTCGAGACCGGCTACTGGGGCTTCTCGATGCAGCTCGAGCGTGCGGCCTTCTTCATGGGCGAAGGCACCGTCGACGCGCGGCAGTCCGGATCGAGCTACACCGACACGGTTCAGGCGATGCCCGGTCACGACCCCTCGTCCAGCCTGACGCCCGCGCCGGCCTCGTCCGCCGATGTGATGCGACGCCGCGGGCTGGGCCGCATGCTCGAGCATCCGTTCGTCTTCGCGTCGAGCTATGCGGCCGGCATCGCCACCACGCTGCTCCATCCAGGCACCGCCGTCGTCATGCGCCCATTCACCACGAACGTGTGGGACACGGGGCCGGCGTCCGCGGCGCAGATGCTGACGCTCGGCCAGTGGGATCGC
>CAZNMF010000128.1:0-1759 GCA_964573795.1 uncultured Solibacteraceae bacterium | reverse complement strand
CAGGACGACGCCGAGGTCGAAGTCCAGCGCGCCGGCCAGGTACGCGACCGCCGGCGTCGGCACGACGCCCGCGCTCGTCACCGTCGCGCCTTCGCCCGTCGCGCCGCGCGCCAGCTCGCGCTCGATCCACTCGCCCGACTCGCGCGTGTCTCTGCCGACGACGAGCCGCGGACGCGCGTGCGGCAGCGCGCGCACGAGCGCCGCGCCGAGCCGCGCCACCGTCGGCGGATCGAGCGGCCACTGGCCCGCCACGCCGCGCACACCATCAGTACCGAACAGTCGCTGTGCCACGAATCAGGGTTCTTTCGTAATGGGAACGGTAATGCGCACGGTGCGCGGCTTCAGCACGCGCAGGCGCGCGTCGGTGACGCCGACGCCGACGTCCTGCGAGAACGTCGCCGTGCGGCCGTCGAGCACGACGCGCTCGGTGATGACGGTGACGGCGGAGTGCAGCGCGCTCTCCGGCCCCGTCACCGTCACCGTGCCGGGCTCGATTCGCGCGGGCCCGGCGGCGTAGCCGGGCACGGGCTGTCCCTCGATGGTCGGACTGACGGCGACGTCGATCTGCGACGTCCGCTCCAGCGTCACCGTGACGCTGCCGGGATCGATCATCACCACGTCCACGCCCGACGGCGCCACCACGTCGTCGACCCGCAGCGGGATGATGCTCGTGCCGGGCCGCGCATCGCCGAGATCGACCATCACCTGCAGCTGACCTTCGGCCAACGGACGGACGATGTTGTCGTCGCCGCGGACCTGGACGTTGACGGTGTCCATCTGATCGCCTGTCAACTGCAGCGGCGCGGGCAGATTGCGATAGAAGACGGGCGCCGGGAGGCGCCGCTCGATCACGTGGCCGCTGACCGTGTACCAGAGAATGCAGCCGAGCGCCAGGGCGGCCAGCTTCAGCCCGATGTTGCGGAGTGGGCGCCACGCCATCAGGCGTCGACCTCCACCGCCGCCGTGGGCTCCTCGGACCGCCGGTGCAACAGCAGCGTCCGCAGCCGATGGCGCAGATCGTCGGTCGTCAGCCGGCGCGTCAGCTTTCCCTGACGCGCGATCGAGATCTCGCCGCGCTCTTCCGAAATGACGACGGCCACGGCATCGGTCTCCTCGGTGAGCCCGATCGCCGCGCGATGCCGCGTGCCCAGATCCTTGTCGAGCAGCGGATTGACGGTCAGCGGCAGAAAGCACGCCGCCGCCGCGATCCGCTCTTCCGCGATGATCACCGCGCCGTCGTGCAACGGCGTCGTCGGCTGGAAGATCGTCGTCAACAGGTCGTAGCTGACCTTCGCGTCGATCGGAATGCCGCTCTCCACGTAGTTCCGCAGCCCGATCTCGCGCTCGAAGACGATGATCGCGCCGACGTGCGCTTTCGCCAGCATGCCCGCGGCCGTGACGACTTCCTCGAGCGTCTCGGCCGCGCGCTCGGATCGGCCCAGATAGCGGAAGAACGGCGCGCGTCCGAGGTGCGACAGCGCGCGGCGGATGTCCGCCTGGAACAGCACGATGGCCGCGAACACGACGTACGCGAGGACGTTGCGGATGAGCCAGCCCACCGTGCGCAGCGGAAATTCCTGCGAGATGTAGAGCAGCAGCAGGACCAGCAGCGACCCGATGGCCATCTGCATCGCGCGCGTGCCACGAATCAGCTTGAGCGCCTCGTAGATCAGGATCGAGACGATCAGGATGTCGACGATGTCCCACGCCGACACCTGGGGCCGATTCAGCAGAGCCGCGATCCGCGCCATGTGGACGG
>CAZNMF010000127.1:0-1787 GCA_964573795.1 uncultured Solibacteraceae bacterium | reverse complement strand
CGGCGGCCGGCGCTCGCCCCAGCCGGGCGCCGGTCGCGCGCGGCGTGCGGACTATACTCGCGTCTGGTCCTCGACCATGACGCTGTCCGCGATCATCACGCTGTTCCTGATCATGGACCCGCTCGGGAACGTGCCGCTGTTTCTCGCGGTGCTCCGCGGCGTCCCCGCGGAACGACGGCGGGTCGTGCTCGTCCGTGAAGTGCTGCTGGCGTACCTCGTCCTCCTCGTCTTTCTCGTCGCCGGCGGATCGCTCACGCGCTATCTCCACCTGCAGCAGGAATCGCTCAGCATCGCCGGCGGGATCGTGCTCTTCCTCATCGCGCTGCGCATGATCTTCCCGAGCGAGCACGGCCTGATCGGCGAGACGATCGACGGCGAGCCGTTCCTCGTGCCGCTGGCCATTCCGCTCTTCGCCGGGCCGTCGACGCTCGCGGCGCTGTTGCTGCTGCGCTCGACCTCGTCGTTCGCGGGGCTGTTCGGGGAGATGACGATCGCCTGGGCCGTGAGCGCGGCCATCCTGCTCGCGTCGACGTTCTTCTACCGCCTGCTGCGCGAGCGCGGGCTGATGGCGATGGAGCGCCTGATGGGCATGCTGCTCGTCATGGTCGCCGTGCAGATGCTGATGGACGGGCTGAAGGTGGTGCTGGCGCGATGACGCGATCGCCCGTGTCCACGCGTCGGCGTCTGTGCTTTCATAGAGATCTCCCAAGTATTGCGAGGATCCTATGAAGATCATCTCCACGATCGTCGTGGCCGCGCTCGTCGTCCTGGCTGCCATCAACGTCCAGGCCCAGAGCTCGGGCCGTCTGCTCGTGCTGTCGAAGGGGGACCTGACCCTTTCCGTCGTCGATCCCGTCACGCTGAACGTCCTCGGCCGCGTGCCGTCGGGGCCCGACCCGCACGAGGTCATCGCGTCGACCGATGGCCGTACGGCCTACATCGCGAACTACAACGGCGGCGATCACCTGATCTCGGTCGTCGACCTGGTCGCGATGAAGGCGCTGGCGCCGATCGATCTGGGAAACCTGCGCGCGCCGCATGGTCTCGACTTCGTCGCGGGCAAGCTGTGGTTCACGGCCGAGCGATCGAACGCGATCGGCAGCTACGATCCGGCGGCGCGCAAGATCGACTGGACGCTCGACAGCGGCCAGAACGGCACGCACATGATCAGCGTGTCGTCCGACGCGAGGCGGATCGTCACGTCGAACATCGCGTCCGGCTCGATCCTGATTGCCGAGCGATCGGCCGGCGGCGCGTGGACGAAGACGGTCGTGCCGACGGGCCCGGGCGTCGAGGGATTCGACGTGTCGCCGGACGGCAGGGAAGTGTGGGCCGCGAACGCGGGAAACGGCACGGTGTCGGTGATCGACCTGGCCACCAAGCGCGTGACGCACACGATCGACGCGAACGTCCCCGGCGCCAACCGGCTGAAGTTCACGCCGGACGGCCGTCACGTGCTGATTTCAACCCTGCGCGGATCGGACGTCACGATTCTCGACGCGGCGTCGAGGCGCGAGGTGAAGCGCCTGCCGGTCGGCCGTGCCGCAGGTATCCAGATCGAGCCGAACGGCGCACGCGCGTTCGTCGCGTGCACGCCGGAGGATCACGTCACAGTGATCGATCTGAAGTCGCTGACGATCGCCGGCCAGCTCGACGCCGGACGCGGGCCGGACGGCATGGCGTGGGCGTCCGCGGTGAAGTGACCTAGTCGAAATTCGAGCTCGAGTGTCACGATGACGCGAATCGGGTGCCCGTCGAGGACGGCGGGCGTGAAGCGCCATTGTCGC
>CAZNMF010000126.1:0-7221 GCA_964573795.1 uncultured Solibacteraceae bacterium | reverse complement strand
CGCGCGGTGTCGAAACGCGCGTGCGCGACCTGCGGGTCGAACCACAGCTCCTTCGGATCGCGCGCGGCGTCGTACAGCCGCTGGCCGCTGCTCGTCGAGATCACGACGTCGGCGCCGCCTTGCATCAGCAGGATCGGACGCGGGCTGAGCTGTCCAATCCAGCGCGTTGCGTCGACGTCGGCCACGTCGATGCCCGTCTCGCGCTCGGCCCAGAAGCGGATGAGCGGCGCGAACGGAAACGGCGGCAGGCCGGTGAAGAACCGCACGCTGGTCTCGATCGTGTCGTCGAGCGACGAGAACGGAGAGTTGGCGACGATCGCCTTGATCGCGGGCATCCGCGCGGCGGTCTCGATGGCCAGCGTGCCGCCGAGCGAGTTGCCGACGATGCCGACACGCGACGGATCGATGCCGGGCTGGCGCATGGCGAACCGCGTCCACGCCTCGAGATCGGGAATCTCCTTCGCGCCGAACGTCAGCAGACGGCCATCGCTCATGTCGTGCGCCCGCATGGTCGTGATGAGCACGCTGTAGCCGTGACGACGGAGCATGGCGGCTTCATCGAGCATCTCGCCGCGCTGTGACTTGTACCCGTGCTGCGCGAGCACGATCGCGCCGTTGGTGCCGGGCACGTACCAGCCGACCAGTCGGAGCCCGTCGGACGTCGTGATCGCCACGTCGTCGTAGACCAGGCCGAGGTCGATCGGCGTCCGTGTCGGCAGCCGGCGCGTCTCGATGGGATTCGTGACGAGCGTGTCGGCTTCGCCGCGCGCCTTCCAGACGAGAACGCCGAAGCCGGCGACGAGCGCCAGTCCCGCGACGCCGGCGGCGTATCTTCCCCATCGCTTCATGACCAGGATTATCCGTCGAGTCCCGCCGCGCCGTTCGTGCGCGCGTCGCGCGCGATGTAACGCTCGTGCAACCGTGCCGCGCGATCGCGATCGGCGGCGGGCACGAGCGGGAACGTCTCGAGCACGCGCGCGAAGTCGACCGCGTCCAGCCCGTACAATCGCGCCACGAGCGCTTGCAGCACGGCGTGCGCCAGCGACGATCCCGGCGCGGCGGCCAGCCGGCGGCCGAGCCTGGCGATCGTCATCTGGCGCTTGTCGCCGCGCCAGATCGGCACCGGCAGCGCCTCCACGATGGTCGTCGTCACGTGCCCGCCCATGAGGGCGCGGACGATGGCGTTGAGCACGTACGAGTTGAAGAGCGCGCAGAGGAAGTGCTGGCGATCGCGCGGAAGCGGCGTCTTCAGACAGAGCAGCGTGTGCGTCGTCACGCACCCGGCGGGCACGACGGCCGCGATGAGCGAGGTGCGATTGGTCACGCCCGAGACGTCGCGATAGGCGAGCCGCGGCCGCTCGAACGGATGCGCAGGCAGCAGCCGCGCGGCCATGGCGCGATCGAGGCGATCTGCGCCGGCCGCGACGTCCACGGCGAATGGCGTGACATGTTTGCCTTCGAGCACCGGCAGTCCCGTCGCGGTCAGGTGCCGGCGCGCTTCGGTCGCATTCAGCTCGCGCCCGAACGCGACGTGCCAGCCGTCCCGCGCGCCGAGCCTCGGGGCCGATACGCAGACGCGCTCGAGCCAGACGAGGTCGTCGGCGCGGCGGATGTCGGGAAGTCTCCGTGAAGGCCCGCTGATCCGCACGATCTGGCGGGGCGTCAGCCGCAGTGGAAATGCCGGCGTGCCGCCGATCTCGTGCGCGGGCAGAGCATCGAGATCGCTCGCACGTGTGAGGCCCATCGCCGCGCGAATCTCCTGCGTGGGCTGCCCCGGGCTCGCCGTGACGGCCATGAAACGCGTGCTGCGATGGATCGGGAAGAGCGCCCCGGCGTTGTCCACGCCGACGATCGTCGTCACGGCCGTCTCGTCGAGCAGGCGCCGCCGTAACGGCGCCGCGCCGTCGTCGGTGGCCAGGCCCCATGGCAGCACGAGACCGATGCGCCCGTGACGCCGCGTCAGCGCGAGCGCGCGATCGACGAAGGGCTGATAGAGATTCAGGTGGCCGTGGCCGCAGGACGGATAGGCACCGCAGTCGCGGACGAAGCGCAGCAGCGATCGATCCGCGCGCGACGACGCGCGCGCGATGCCGGCGTCGTCGTCATCATGATCCTGATGCCGCTCCAGCGGGTCGGCGCGCAGCATCTCCCACGGCGGATTGCCGACGACGGCGTCGAAGCCGGGCGCGTCCTGCGCGCGGCCGTTGCGATCGTAGAAGACGTCGGGGAATTCGAGGGGCCAGTGGAAGAACGCGTGCGCGGCCGCGGCGCGCACGACGTCGCGCAGGCGCGCGTCGAGATGTGCGCGCGGCAGCGACGAGTCGCCGCGCAGCAGGGCCGCGACGAGCGCGCGAGACTCCGCGGCATCGGGAGGCGGCGTCGCCGCGTCGCGCGGCCAGAACCAGCGCGCGCACCACACGTGCAGCGCCAGGCGCCACGGCTCGAGCGCGGACGATTCGCCGGCCATCTGCCGCCACAGCGTTTCCTTCGCGCGGACGTCCCGCGGCGTGTCGTCGTGGCGCTCGAGCAATGCGCCGAGCGGACGCGCGATCCGGCGCATGACGGCGTCGAGGTCGTCGTCGACGAACAGCGGAAGCGCCGCGGACCCGCGGCGCCGGCGATCCGTCAGTCGCGAGAGGTCGTCGGGCCATGCGCCGATCAGGCTGTCGCCGACGCGCAGACGATGATCGAGAAACGTCAGCGGCTTGCCGGCCGCGAGCGTCGTGAGCCAGAGCGAGAGACGCGCGAGCTGGACCGCCGTCGGATTGCGATCGACGCCGGCCAGGCAGCGCTCGGCGACGAGCCGCCGGATGTTGGCGCGGTCGTCATCGCCGAAGTCCGTCGCGCTCGCGCGGCCTTCGTCGACGAGCGCGTGCTCGTAGGCGGATGCGAGATAGTGGCAACTGGCGACGAGGAAGGCGCCGCTGCCCATGGCCGGATCGAGGACGCGCAGCGCCAGGATCTCGTCGGCCGTCGCGCCGCTGACGAGCGGGCCGAGCGTGCGCCGCACGACGAGCTCGGTCAAGGCTTGAGGCGTGTAGAACGTGCCGGTCTGCTTGCGCGCGACGCTGTGCCGCGCCGTGCGATCGCGGCGCGGCCGCGCGCGCTCGCGATCGTTCGACAGCGGCAGGTCGAGCACGCGCTCGTAGATCGTGCCGAGCTGTTCGACGCCGAGGTCGCGGAAGCTGATCGACTCGCGTCCCGCCGGTCCCGGCCGCGAGCCGAGCGCGACGAGCGCCGCGCGAGCGGCGGCGTCGCGCCGCTCGCTGTCGCGAGTCGGCCGCCGGGCGGGACGGCCGCGCTCGAGCGACGCCGCTGACGCGCGCGCGAACAGCCGGCCGTTGAACGCCGGGGCGTCGAGATCGGACGTCCGGCAGCCGAGCCGGGCGAGCCGCGTCGCGGCGGCCAGGCCTTCCCACGATCCCGGGTCGCTCGATCGGCTCGCGTCGCGACATAGACGGCTCATCGCGTATGCGCGCGCGTAAATCGCGTGCCGGTGCGGCACGCAATCGCGCGACTCGGCAAAGAGCAGGAACAGCACGCGATAGACGATCGTCAGCGCATCGTCGCGCGCGTCGCGGGGCGACAGGCGTCCGGCCGCTTCGCACACGCCGGCGAGGCTCGCGAGGGCCGCTGCCACGCCATGCTGCAGATCGCGGCGCACGCGATCCTGATAGATCCGCGATCGCTCGATGAGCGCGTCCAGCCGCGAGAGCTCGTCGCGATGTGCCGCGCGGACCCGTTCGAACGCGTCGCTTCGTGCGATCGCGAGGAACACGTCGAGGCTTGGGCGAGCGACGACGTGCGGGAGGGCGAAGTCGATCGATCGCCGCGTGGCATGCCCGCGCGCCGCGACGAGCGAGAGAAACGGCGGCGCCAGCACGAAGCACCATGCCGCGCCGGCGCGGCCGGCCTGTGCGTGGACGTCGCGCGTCGTCGCCGACGGGCGCGTCGCCCACGGCCGGACGATCAGCGCGACGGTCGCGCCGCCGGGCGTGTGGAGCGACGCTTGCCCGCAGCGGCCGTCGAACGCGACGTCGCGCGCGCGGAATCCGAGCATGCCGAACAGCGGCATCGCGACGACGTCGAAGAGCACGCGCGTGGCGGTGATCGGTCCGCACCGCGCGGACACGGCCTTCCACCAGCCCTGCAGGCGAGGCTCGAGCGACGACGCCGCCGCGACGGCGCCCGGATGGAGCGTCCCCGCGTCTCGCGTCAGGGCGTCGGCCAGGTAGCGGCTTGGAAAGAGCGCGCCGCTCACGCCCGGAAGGGCGCTCATGGCCGGAAGCCTGCGGCCAGCTCGAGCACGGGCCGGCCGACGTCGATCGCGGCCTCGGCGTGCAGCGCAGCGAGACGACGATCGAGGTCGAGCCTGGCCGCGGCGCTTGTCGCCTGTGCCCGATCGCTGTCGCGCATCGCGCGCAGCGAGAAGAGCTCGAGCTGCACGTCCTCCGGACAGCGCAACGTCTGGAGGTGCGCATCGACCGCCCGCTCGATCGCCGCGCGTGCGGCAACCGCGTCCGAGATGTGCCGGCGAATGCGCGCGAGACGTCTCGCAGCGCGCTCGACGGCAACACGCTGCAGGACGTCGATCGACGGCGAGCCCGTGCCGCCGATCGCCAGCGCGACGACGTGGCGCTCGATCACCGCGCCGCTGGCCGCGACGATCGGCACGGTGAGCACGGCGAGCGTGCTGTTCGAATCCTCGCCAGAGGGCTTCATGCCCGCCGAGCCCCGTACGACAGACGCGCACACGTACGGCCTCGCGCCGTGCAACGGCTGTCCGCGCCAACGGCGAGCCCAGCGCCGACGCCGCGCGAGCGCGCGCGCCATCGCGCGTGCGCGCCGCCGCCAGTGGACGCATGGAAGGGCGGGGGACGATGGGACCAGGGGGCCAAGGGACGAGGGGACGGAGGGATGCTCGATCTGCAGCTCGACCGGCGGCATCGCGTCGGCCAACGTGGCGAGCCCCATGACGTCGCGAGCGAGCTGTGCGCGTTTCGTGAGCGCCGCCACGACCGGACGTTCGACGCGCGCATTGACCAGGATCGTCGCGTAGATGCGCCGTGTCTGGCCGATGCGATCGACGCGGCCGATCCGCTGCGCGAGACGCGCGGGGTTCCACGGCAGCTCGAGATTGATCACCCAGCGCGCGCGAGTCTGGAGGTTGAGGCCCTGACCGCCGACGTCCGTTGCGATCAGCACGGACGCGCGGCCGTCGAGAAAACGGCGCAGCGCGTCGCGCCGCTCGGCGGGCGACAGGCCGCCGTGCAGCACGGCGAGCGGCCGTACGCTGCGCAGCGCGCGCTCGAGCGCGTCCGCCGAGCTGCGGAACTCCGTGAAGACGACCGCCGGCTCGCGCGTGCGTGCCAGCAGCGTGCGGAGGCGCGCGATCTTCGGATCGTGTCGCATCGCCGCGGCGGCGAGCACGCGCAGGCGACGGAGCCACGTGCGCTCCTGCGCCGGCGGCAGGCCGCTCTCGCCCGTCAGCGCCGTCCGCTCCTCGATTTCGTCGTCGTCGAACAGCAGCCGCGGCTGGAGCCAGTCGAACGCGTACGCGCGCTCCGGCGCATCGAGCCACTCGAGACGTCGCGCGAGCGTGCGATCGAGCGCGTCGAGCGTCGAGCCCGCGCGCTTGCGGAGCACGGAGAGCAGCAGCAGCGCGGCGGGAAGCAGCGCGCGCCCGGACGCGTGCGCGACGGCACGCTCGAACGCCAGCAGCGCTTCGACGAGACGCACGACGCGCTCGTCCGGGCGCACGCGCCGCCAGCGAATCGTGCGGCTCGCGTGCAGGCCGACGTCCACGCGCGTGCGTTGAAAGATCTGCACGGCATCGCCGCTCGCGTCCAGCGCGCCGAGATCGCGCAGCCGCCGGTACCGCTCGGCGTCGCCCACGTGCGGCGTTGCGGTGAGGAGCAGCACGTGACGGGCGCGCCGCGCCAGCTCGTCGCACGCGTCATGGCGCTGCGAGTCGCCCGCGACGCCGTGAGCTTCGTCGACGACGAGCAGATCCCACGGCACGAGCGGCATCGCGTCGATCACGTGGCGCTGCTTGAGGAAGTCGGCGGACGCCACGAAGACGCCGGATCGCGCCCAGGGCGACCACGCGCCGACGACGGCCTCGCGTGCGTCCTCGTCGAGTGTGTCCTGATCGACCCGGCGTGGCGCCAACGCGAAGCGCGAGACGAGCTCGTCGATCCATTGGTCGACGAGCGGAGCCGGCACGAGGACGAGCGCGCGGCAGGACGGACGTCGCCGCTGCAGCTCTGCGATAGCGAGGCCGGCCTGGATGGTCTTGCCGAGCCCGACCTCGTCGGCGATGAGCACGCGCCGCGCGCCGGCGAGTAGTGCGAGGATCGGCTCGAGCTGGTACGGCAGCAGATCGACGCGCGCGTCGATCGCGGCGACGGGCATATCGAAGGGGTGCGACGCGCCGAGCGCCCACGCCAGCCGCGCGCGGGCACGCTGCCGGCGCGCGCGCATCGGCCGCGTCGGTCTGTCGGCCGTCGCCGGCCGATCGAACGGCGAGAGAAACGTCAGGCGCCGCGCGCCGTGCGCGACGTCGAGGCGGATGACGCCGCGATCGACACGAGCCTGTTCGACCGTCCAGCGTCGCTGGCGAATCCAGATGGGCGTGCCTGGCGCCGGGATGCGCGCGTGCATTTTCTGCAACCTCGCAAGCGCGCGGGATTGCAGAAATTGCAATCATTCGCCGGTTTCAGCCGGCTGCGCGCGGTTTGGCGCGCAGAGAGGGCAAGCGGGATGCCAGGTCAGCCGTGCTCGGCCACGACGGTCGTCGTGATGCCGCCGCGGGCCGAGAAGGCGCCGACGACGCGCATGCGCTTGGGCGCGCAGGCGGCGACGAGATCGTCGAGGATGCGGTTGGTGACGGCCTCGTAGAAGATGCCCTGGTTGCGGTACGCCTGCAGGTAGTACTTCAATGATTTCAACTCGATACAGGTCGCTTCGGGCGTGTACGTGATCTGGATCTCGCCGAAGTCCGGCTGGCCCGTCTTCGGACAGACCGACGTGAACTCGGGGCAGCGGATCTGGATCTCGTAGTCGCGCTCCGGCCGCGGATTGGGAAACGTCTCGAGGATCGACATGATGCGATCATTGTAAATCGCCCATTTTTATTGACATCTTTTGAAAACGGAGACTACGATGGCAGCCGATTTCACGGGGTTTTGCCGTCCGACCGTTTGGCGCGCGCGGTTACGA
>CAZNMF010000125.1:0-6225 GCA_964573795.1 uncultured Solibacteraceae bacterium | reverse complement strand
CCGCCTCGTCGACGTCCGCATCGGGCACGAACTCGAACACGAACCACGCCGTGAACGTCGTCTCGAACTCGGCCGTTCCGGCGATGTCCTCAGGCGCGCCGTCGTAGTTCCAGAAGTCCTCCCACGCGTGGTGCAGCAGCGTCTCGCCCCACGTCGCGATCGCGAACTCGAACACGGCCTCGACGACGTGCGCTTCCGCTTCGCGAAGCCGGCGACGATCGGCTTCCTCTCGCTCAACGTGGGCGATGCAGCAGTGCTTGTACTTGCGGCCGCTGCCGCACGGGCAGGGATCGTTGCGGCCAGGCGTCGACGTTGCCACGTCGGCATTCTACGCCCGCCGCGCACTTGCGGCGCGCGCGACCACGCCGTAAGATGCCCGCGTTCCCACATCGAACGGGCTCGCGCGGCACGATCGCCGCGCGCGTCGCGCGATCGTTACGACACGCGGCGATGCTCGCTCGTGGAGATCTCCATGTCCGACACCGACGAACGCGATCCGCGCACGCCCGCCGACGATGACACACGCCCGACGCAAATCACGCGTCGCCGTCTGATGGAATCGGCCGCCGGCGCGGCGATGGCGCTGGCCGCCTCCTTCATGCCGCCGAACGTACGCCGCGCGCTCGCCGCCGCGCCCGCGCGTCAGGCCTCCCTCCGCGACATCAAGCACGTCGTCCTGCTGATGCAGGAGAATCGATCGTTCGATCACTACTTCGGCACGATGGCCGGCGTGCGCGGGTTCGATGACCCGAACGCGCTGATGCTCTCGACCGGCCGCAACGTGTTCCATCAGCCGGACGCCGCGCATCCCGACGGCTACATCCTGCCGTTCCATCTCGACACGCGCCGCTCGAGCGCGCAGAAGATTCCGTCGACGAGCCACGCGTGGGCCGTGCAGCACGACTCGTGGAACGGCGGCAAGATGGACAATTGGATGCCCGCGCATCGCAAGGCCGACGGCGCGAAAGCGCCGTACGTGATGGGCTATCACACGCGCACGGACATCCCGTTCCAGTACGCGCTCGCCGAAGCGTTCACGATCTGCGACGCCTATCACTGCTCCCTGATGGGCCCGACGTGGCCGAATCGCATGTACTGGATGACCGGCACGATCGACGCCGACGGCCATCACGGCGGACCGATGATCGCCAACGATCCCATGCCCGGCGGCGGCCGATGGACGACGTACGCGGAGCGGCTGGAGCAGGCGGGCATCAGTTGGCGCGTGTATCAGCAGGCGGACAACTACGGGTGCAACCTGCTCGAGCAGTTCGCGGCCTTCCGCCGCGCGGACTCGAGCTCACCGCTCTACACGCGCGGCATGGTGCGCGGGCCCGAGGGCCAGTTCGAGTACGACGCCATCAACGACAAGCTGCCGACGGTGTCGTGGATCATCCCGACCGCGGCGCAATCGGAGCATCCCGACTACATGCCCGCGGCCGGCGCCGCATTCGTCGCGAGCAAGCTCGATGCGATCGCCGCGAATCCCGACGTGTGGGCGAAGACGGTCTTCATCCTGAACTACGACGAGAACGACGGCCTCTTCGACCACGTCGTCCCACCGACGCCGCCGCCGGGCACGCCCGGCGAGTTCGTCGGCGATCTGCCAATCGGCGGCGGCTTCCGCGTGCCGTGCATCATCATCTCGCCGTGGACTGCCGGCGGCTGGGTGTGCAGCCAGACGTTCGATCACACGTCGGTGCTGCAGTTCCTGGAGCGCGTCACCGGCGTCGCCGAACCGAACATCACCGCATGGCGGCGGGAGACGTTCGGCGATCTGACGTCCGCGTTCCGCTTCAGGGACGCGGCTGCGCCGCCGGCGCCGCTGCCGGACACGTCCGGCCTGCTGACGCGCGCCGGCTACGAAGCGCGCGCGCTGCCGGTGCCGGATCTGCCCGGCAAGGACGCGGAACAGCGGCCGCCAACGCAGGAGCGCGGGCAGCGGAAGCGGGTACCGTAGCAACTGTCTTGTGGGCGCCCAGTTGCGCGCGCGACTTGCCGCCGCCGCGTCGCTCCGCATAGGATCGTCCCCGCGGTCGCAAGCCGCTTCCGGGCCCGCGGGAAGGGTTGAACCCACTTGCGTCGTCTCGTCGATCAACCAAACCTTTATGCAGCCGGCATTGCGGGCCTTCGGCAGTCACATGCATGGAGGTGTCAGTGCCGCCGCTTCCCTCACGCCCGAACCTTGATCATCTGAAGAAACAAGCGAAGGATCTGCTGCGCCTGTACGAGGCCGGCGATCCGCGTGCGTTCGAACGACTGCGGACGTCGCTGCCGTCGGCACGCGACACGCACGACGCCGCGCTCACCACGCGCGGCCTGCGCCTGCACGACATGCAGTCGTGCGTCGCGCGCGAGTACGGCTTTCCGTCCTGGGATGCGCTCCGCGCGTACGTCGAGCATGGACAGACCGACGATCCGTCGCACCTGATCCATCGCTGGCTGAACCTCGTCTATCAGCACGATGCGGAACGGCCGCGGCCCGATCTGGCGGCGCGCATGCTCGCCGACAAACCCGATCTCGTCGCGGCCGATCCGATTCTCGCGTGCGCGATCGGCGATGAAGGCGCGATCCGCCGCGCGCTCGCGCAACCGGACTGGGTGAATCGCACGTCATCGCTCACGTGCCCGGACTGCGGCGCCGCGCTCGGCCGGCCGCCCCTCGTCGCGGTCACACACTCGAGCCTCGTGCGCCTCGATGGGTTCCGCGATCGCCTGCACCGCGCGGCGCGCCTGCTGCTCGACGCGGGCGCGGATCCGAGTCAGTCGTGGCTCGCGGAGCCGAACGTGCCGCTGAGCGCGCTCTACGGCGCGGCGGGGCTCAACCACGATCCCGAGATGACGCGGCTGCTGCTCGAGGCCGGCGCCAATCCCAACGACAACGAGTCGCTCTATCACGCGACCGAGAGCGTCGATCACACGTGTCTGCGTCTGCTGCTCGACGCGGGCGCCATCGTCGAAGGCACCAATGCTCTGCACCATCAGTTGGACAAAGAGGATCTCGAGGGCCTGCGGCTGCTGCTCGCGCACGCCAAGGACGTCAGCGACACGTCGAGCCCGCTCGGCAGCCCGGTGCTCTGGGCGATTCGACGAGGCCGATCGGCGGCGCACGTGCGGGCGCTGCTCGACGCCGGCGCGAATCCGCGCGCGAGGACGCACGACGGCGTCAGCGCCTATCTCCTCGCGTCGCGTTACGGCCTGCACGACGTCGGGCTGTTCGCAGACGTGGATGCTGGCGAAGACCTGTCGATCGAGGATCAGTTCGTCGCCGCATGCGCGCGCAACGACGCGATCGAAGCGCGCCGGCTGAAGGCCGTCAAGCCCGACGTCGTCGAGGATCTGAGCGGCCCGCAGCTCCAGCAGCTTCCGAATCTGTCCGCAGCCGGCCATGACGATGCCGTCAGGCTGATGGTGGAGCTCGGCTGGCCGATCACGGTGCGCGGCGGCGACTGGCACGCATCGGCGCTCAACCACGCCGTCTTCCGCGGCGACCCCGCGCTCGCGCGCTTCCTCCTCGAGCACGGCGCGAGCTGGACGGAGCGTCACGGCTACGGCGACAACGCGAGCGGCACGCTCGCGTGGGCGTCGCGCAATCGGCCCACCGCCGACGGCGACTGGATCGGCTGCGCCCAGGCGCTCGTCGATCACGGCATGCCGCTCGATCTGCCGCAGACGTACGGCGACGAGGTCGCGGACTACATCGCGGCGCTGCGCGCGACCCAGTAGCGCTCTCCCTATCGCACGAAGTCCCGCGGCCGCTCCAGGCCGCGGGACTCTCGTGATCACGCGAGCGAAACCTACTGTTTCGTCGCCGGCACCATCCGGAACGTCGGCTGACCGACGGTGACCTGGCCGTGCGACGCCGGCATGACCGCGTTCGCCGCGATGCCGGTCCCCGTATCCCAGAAGCTGCTGAGCTGATAGTTGTCGCCGTGCCGCTCGAAGGCCACACCCGTGGGATACTGCGGATTCGCCGGCACTTTGCCGAGATCGACCGAGACGAGCGTCGTCCTGCTGGTGGCGTCGTTGGTGATCTTCAGCAGTCGCGGGTTCGAGCCGACGCGCGTGACCGTGTAGCTGCCGGCATCGAGGGTCACGTTCTCCGTCGCGAACGGAAACGCGGTCGTGAAGCGCAATCCGTCAATCCCGACGGACTGCGCCGTCGTCTCGCGGGCCGTGAACAGCGCGGCCACCGCGAGCAGTGGCAACAGAACGAGCAATCGACGCATCTGGACCATGATCGGTTCCTCCTCAGGGAGCGAGGAGCCGGCGTCGACCGGATGTCGCGCCGCCCTCTGCACAGTGACGCGAGAACCGCGCGAAAACTTGCTCACGGCTTGACTGGTCCGGACCGTTCGGCAAGGATGGGGCGGCTCGAGACTGCCGTGACCACCCCGGACGTGACGACGCTGCTGCACGCGTGGCGCGAAGGCAACACGAAGGCGCGGGACGAGCTGATCCCGCTCGTCTATCAGGAGCTCCGGCGCCGCGCGGCCGCCTATCTGCGCCGCGAGCGGCGCGATCAGACCCTGCAGCCGACCGCGCTCGTCCACGAAGCCTACCTGCGGCTCGTCCATCAGAATCGCGCCGACTGGCAGAACCGCGCGCAGTTCTTTGCGGTCGCGTCGCAGATGATGCGGCGCATCCTGGTCGATCGCGCGCGGCGCGACAGGATGGCGAAGCGCTCGGGCCGGTGGGCGCGCGTGACGCTCGACGAGCACGTCGCGACGACGGGGCCGGACGTCGACGTCCTCGATCTCGATCGCGCGCTCACCCGCCTCGCGACGTTCGATCCGCGCAAGACGCAGATTGCCGAGCTGAGATTCTTCGGCGGGCTGTCGCTGGCGGAAACGGGACAGGCGCTCGGCGTGTCCGTCGCGACGGTCGAGCGCGAATGGCAAACCGCGCGCGCGTGGCTGTACGCCGCGCTGACGGCAGACGCGCGGTGAGGCGCCGGCTGACGAGGGCTCTTTTCGAACTTCGAACTTCGAACTTGAAAAGCCTTTCCCGACCCCGCCCTATTCCGCTGTGCGCGCGGCCGCAACGGGCACGCCGTTCGACGGGCCGCGGTGGCCGCCGCCGCGCAGCGCGCGGACGGCCGCGCCGACCTTCAGCGAGCCGCGGAAGATCGCGCCGACCGGAATCACGCCGCCGAGCTTGTGGCGGCCGAGCGCGTCGAGGCCGACCGACGCCATGCAGCCGCACTGCGTGCAGTCCGGATTGCCGCCGTACTGGCACGGCACGATCGGATGCTTGAAGTCCGACGACACGCACGTCGTCGTCTTCGCGAAGATGCACTCGTCGGGATTCTGCGGCGGCCGCAGGTAGCCGGCGACGACCGTCGGCCGCATGTCGTGCAGCTTCGGCTCGCGCAGATAGAGCGCGCTGATCTCCTTCACCGCGCGCTGCCGATCGTCCATCGTCAGCATCTCGGCCGACTGCTCGCCCATCTGCGGCGTGTAGAGGCTGAACCAGATGCGCTTGACGTCGGGCACGCGCGTCCAGAACTCGGTGAACTCCGTGATGTAGCCCGGCCGCGTCTGCTGACGCGTGATCGTGCAGTGCACGGTGACGTGCTGTCCCTTGATGTGCTTGAGGATGCGATCGTAGGTCGCCGGCGCACGGCGCACGTCGTGCTCGGGCTGCAGGCCGTCGATCGACACGCACACCTGCAGCTTCTCCATGTTCGCCCACGACTCGGGGATCGGCCGCACGGCGCTCGTCACGACCTGCGTGTGGATGCCCATGCCCGTCAGCATCGGCAGCAGCGTCTCGAGCTCGCGGAAGCGCACGAGCGGCTCGCCGCCGACGATCGACAGATGCAGCGGCTTGTGCTGTTTCACCAGCGCGAGGACGCCGTCGATCAGCTCCTGGCCCTTGTAGTCCGCCAACTGACGCAGGACGACGTCGCCGCCGAGATGCTCGTCACCGTAGGCGTAGCACCCTGGGCAGCGCAGCGGACACTCGCGCGTGATTTCGACCGAGAGGTTCGGCTGATAGCCGCCGAGAATGAGGCCCCACGCCTTGACGACCGCTCCGTATTCCATGCCGTTTCCGTCTCCAGAAAAAAAAGCGCCGGCCGGCTCAAGGCACCGGGTTGCGCGCGAAGCAGATGTCCTCGACGATGCGGCCGTCGATGAGGTGCTCCTGGATGATGCGCTCGGCGTTCGCCGGCGTCACGTCGCGATACCACGCGCCTTCCGGATAGACCAGCGCGATCGGTCC
>CAZNMF010000124.1:0-15304 GCA_964573795.1 uncultured Solibacteraceae bacterium | reverse complement strand
ACGACGTTCAGCAGCTGATCGGTCGCGCGAATGATGATCTGCGCGGCCGCGACGTCGTTGGCGACGGGGATGTCGTAGCGCTCGTCCGGCGAGTCGGACAGGCCGTCGACGGGGTAGACGAGCTGCCACGCGCCGCCGTTGAGCGAGTACTCGACCTTCTGGATCGGGCTGCGCGCGTCCTGCACGTGCACGAGCAGATGCGTGCCGCCGTTCTGACGCGCGACTTCCGACGTGATCGCCGGCGGCGTGTTGTCGACCTCGATCGGATCGCTCTCGCGATCGCCCGTGAGCGCGCGCTCGGCAGCGTTCGACGGGCTGTCCGACGCGCGCACGCGCACGACGTAGCGGCCGTCGGCGACCGTCGTCGTGTCCCAGACGAAGATGCCGTCCGTCAGGCCAGACTTCAGGTCGTGCCATTCGCTCTCGCCCTCGCGGCGATATTGCAGCGAGTACGTCAGATGATCGCCGTCGTCATCGTCGGCTTTCCAGGCGATCGTCTGCAGTCCCTTCTGGAGCATGCGGCGTCCGGGCGCCGGCGTGGCCGGACCTGAATCGCCTGGCGGACGCCGCGCGTCCGCCGTCGCGTCGTCGAGGCCTGCGATCGCGGACTCGTCGCTGACGAACGGCCGCTGGAAGACGACGCCGGGGGGATGGATGGTGACGCTGGCGACGGTCGGCCGCGAATTGCGGGGCAGATACGCGAGCGTGACGCTCGTCAGGACCGCGCTCGGTCCGGATGCCGGCTTCGTGAGCACGGCGCGCCACTGGACGTAGCGGGCCGGCGGGCTCGCGATCGCTTCGCCCTCGTGGCGCGTGTACGGCGCCGACCACGCGCTCCACGAGTCGTCCGGCCGCTCCGTGTTGCCCGATCGCGTCGACAACGTGATCGGCCCGGATCCGTCCCAACGAATCAGGCCCCACGTCGCGACGCTGTGCGTGTCGCGCACGCTCGACGTGTACCGCGCCGGCGACTGCTCGCCGCTGCCGACGGTGATCACGCGGCCCGGGCCCGCGGTCGCAAAGGCCGTGAGCGCCCCGCCACGCGGGGCCACGGCGAAGCGCGTGATCTGTCTGGCGTCGACGCCGGTGAGCAGCGCGACGTCGAGGTTCCGATCGACTTTGTAGAGCCGGCCCTCCGGCCCGGACGCGATGAGCACGCCGCCGTCGCTCTGCGCGGCGACGTCGTAGATTACGTCCGGCGTATTCCAGATTTCCTCCCACGTGCCGTCGGCGGCGATGCGATAGAGCACGCCGCGTCGCGTCGGGCCGCTCGTCGACGGCGTGCCGGACGCCGGCGCGGCTGCCAGCGTGACGGCGACCGACGTCGTCTCGCCGGCGGATGCCGGTTCCTCGCCCTTGGCCACGGCCGCCGCGAAGAGCACGCCCGACGCATCGCTGCTCACCGCGCGGAGCTCGGCGAGCCCGGTGTCGAGCAGGACGAACGGCTTGTCGCTCGCGTCGAATCGATAGAGACGTCCCGGCGATTCCGTGCCGGCGAGGACGCGGCCGTCGTTGTCCGTGGCGAGCGTGACGACGTGCGCCGCGGGCGGATGATAGATGACGCTGCTCGTGCCGTCCTGCGCCACGCGATAGATCACGGCGGGGTTGCCCGCGCCGACCCAAAGGCGGCCGTCGCGATCGACGGCCAGCGCCCAGATGTACTTCTCCTCCGGATCGAAGAAGACGCGCGCCGGCGCATCGTTCTCGATGACGTAGACCTTGCCGTCCGGCGAGGTCGCCGCGTAGACGCGTGAGCCCGACGTCGCGACCGCGAAGACGTTCGCCTCCGTCGCGTCGAACACGGAGGCCTCGGGCTGGCCGTTGCGCAACCGAATGACGTGCCCGTCGCCGCCCGTGCCGGCCCACAGCGTGCCGTCGGCCGACTGCGCGAGGCTCCAGATCTGCGCCGGCGTCGACGTGAGGCGGTTGGTCAGCGGCGGGCCGGCGGTGACCGTGCCGCTCAAGCTGATGAAGACGCCGTCGGAGGTGCCTTTCAGCAACTCCGCCGACGTGGCAACGGTCCAGAACACAGGACCGGACGCGGCAATCGGCACGGCGATCGTGAACGCGAGCAGAACGGTGGCGAGCAGACGGAATCGCGTCATGGAATTGATTGGAGGGGCGGACCTCCTGGTCCGCCCGCGGCGGCCGAACCTGAAGGTTCGGCCCTCCATCCGGGAATTCTGAACCACTTCTTAGGACGCTGGCTTTGGATTGATCGTCAGCTCGCGCGAGCCATGGACGGCGACGTCGAGGCGTTGATCCCAGGCGCCAACGACGCTCTTGGTGACCGGCGTCTGCGCGCCGCCGGCGTCCGAGCGCAGCAGCGCCTGCACGGACGCCGGCAGGGAGGGCAGCGTGTCGCCGCCGACGACCGCGCCGCTCGCCGTTGCGATCAGCCGGACGTAGACGCGATTGTTGCGGCGCGTGTTGTTGGCCTGCGCGATCAGCTCGCCGAACGAGGCCGGCTTGCCCGGCCGCAGGTCGCGTTGCTCGAGCGTCGTCAGCGTCGCGGCGTCGCTCACGAGCAGCGTGAGCGGGCCGTCGGCCTGCGTCGGCAGCGAGATCGGCATCGAGAGCGTACGCGCCCCGCCGCGGAAGTCGCGAAGCTGGATCTGCAGCGCGTAGGTGCCGCCGAGCTGCGGCCGCGTCGTGTCGAGCCAGATGCGATCGATCGTGGTGCCCTGCTGCTCCTCGAGCGCGCGCAACTCGAGATCGAGGCGCTCGGGCATGGCGGTCTTGAACTCGTTGGCGACGATGGCTCCGATCGGCGTCGCGACGGCGCTGGCGGCGGCCGTCGTCGCCGAGTCGCCGGAGAACACGTCGTCGATCGAGATCTGGCCGTCGCGGCCGAAGTCGACCGTGCCCCTGGCCGTGACCGACAGCGCGCCGGCCTGCCGCTGATACGACGTGAGCGCGTTGAGAATCGCGACGTAGGTGAACAGGGGCGTCAGCGTCGGATCGTGCGCGACGTAGAACGTGAAGCGGCGATCCGGCGTGCGCGGCGACGAGAGCAGCAGGTGGACTTCGAGCTCGCGTGGTCCGGCGCCGAGCGTGCCCCCGACGGCCGTCGCGCGGTCCTGCGTGACGGTCCCAATCACCGAGCCGAGGCTCGCGATCTTCATGGAGCTGTCGAGGCTCGGCAGCACGGTGTAGACGTGCGCCTGCGTCATCGCGAGCGACACCGGGCCGAGGCTGAGGAACGGGTGGCCGAAGGCGTAGACGCGATCGCCGTCGACGTGCGTCACCGTGCCGGTCGCGCCCATCTCCATGTCGCCGTGCATCAGGGCCATGCCGATCGGGTCGCCAGGCCGCAGCGCTTTCGCGTCCTCTACCGGCGCGGCCGGATCGACGGTCGCCGTCCGCACGGTGGAGCCGGTCGGCGCGAGCGCCTCGCGGAGATTGCCGTCGACCGCGGCGTCGAAGCCGCCGAGCACCATCGCCGCGCCGATCGGGCGCAGCGCGGGGGCGAAATCGGCGAGCGAGCGCGGGCCCACGACGGAGAGATCGCCGGGCGCGTCGCCGAAGGGCGCGGCCGCGCGGCGCGCGACGCGCTCGAGCGCCGCGAAGACCTCGGCCGGCGGCGCGGGCCACGACACGCTGATCCCGCTGGCGGCCGTCACGCGCGGCGTCGCCACGCTCACGTCGTTGGTCATCTCGTCGATCGGCGTGATGCCGGCGAGCGGCTCTTTGGGAAACGATCCGAGCGAGTAGGACACGGCGCCGACGAGCTTGCCGTCGACGTAGACCGGGCTGCCGCTCATGCCGGCGATGACGCCGGTGTTGGCGAGCGGACCGCCTTCGAGCCGCGCGAGAATCAGGTTCCGCTGCGGCCCCATGACGTTGCGCAGCACGCCGAGGATGTTGACGCGGAACTCCTCGAGGCGTTCGCCTTCGAAGACGGTCCGGCCGACGCCGACCATGCCGGGACGGACCTGGTCGACGGGCAGAAAACCGGAGTCTGGAGCTTGAGCCGCGAGGACAACCGTAGCCGCCGCGACCGTAGATAGAGCAAGCGCGAGGGTTCTTGGCATGCGAGCTGGGGCCCCACAGGAATTATCGCACGGAGCCCGCGTGGATTTGACCGGTGTACCCGGGTTTGCTACGCTCCTGCGAGCGCAATGACTGCCTTCACCGTGTTTCGGACGCCCGCGACGGCCGCTTGGTCGTATTGGTGGTGGTCCGGCCAGACGGTTGGAGGGGTCCGCATCCGCTAAGGCGAGACTGCGACGCGAGGTATCGCTGGCCTCTTCAGCCGACCGCTGAAGAGGCTTTTTTTGTGTCTGTCCGAGGATCGCTCATGTCACGCGCAGCAATCGTCCAGGTGGTGACCGGCCGCACGATGGCCGAGATCCGCGCCGGCCGCGACGCCGCCGGCGCCGACCTGGTCGAGCTGCGCCTCGACGGCGTGCGCGACGTCGACGTCGACGCGGCCCTGGCCGGCCGCTCGCGTCCCGTCATCGTCACCTGCCGCGCGCCGTGGGAGGGCGGGGCGTTCGACGCCGGCGAAGAGGCGAGGCTGCGCATTCTTGCACGGGCCATCGATCGCGGCGCCGACCACGTCGACGTCGAGTGGCGCGCCGATCGCCGGTCGCTGCCGGCCGCGCGCCCCGGCCAGCTCGTGCTGTCGCACCACGACTTCGAGGGCACGCCGGCCGATCTCGACGATCGCGTCCGCGCGATGCGCGCCGAAGGGGCCGGCATCGTGAAGGTCGCGGTGACGCCGCAGTCGCTCCGCGACGTCGTGCGGCTGCGGGACGCCATGCGAGCGGGCGAGACGGGCGCGTCGCACGTCGCGATCGCGATGGGCGCGATCGGCCAGATCTCGCGCGTGTTCCCGCAGGCGCTCGGCTCCGAGTGGACGTACGCCGGGACGAATGCGCCGGGACAGTTGTCCGTCGCGGCGCTGCGCGACGTCTACCGCGTGCCGCAGCAGTCGTCGCGGACGACGCTCTACGCGGTGACGGGACAGCCGCTCGGCCACTCGGCGTCGCCGGCCATGCACAACGCGATGCTCGCGCGCCTGGGCATGGACGCGGTCTACGTGACGCTCGAGACGGCCGACGCCGACGATCTGCTGTCGGCCGCCGCGGCGTTCGGCGTGCAGGGCGCCAGTGTGACGGCGCCGCTGAAGGAGTCGCTGTTCGCGCGCGTGCCGGCGGTCGACGACCTCGCGCGCACGGTCGGCGCGCTCAATACGCTGAAGCGCACGGCACATGGCTGGGACGGCCGCAACTTCGACGTCGCCGGCATGCTCGAACCGCTCGATCGCCGTGCATTCGATCTCCGCGGCCGGCGCGTGGTCGTGCTCGGCGCCGGCGGCGCGGGACGGATGGCGGCGTGGGCCTTTGCATCGCGCGGCGCGCGCGTGGAGATCGCGGCGCGGCGCGACGAGCGCGCGAGCGCGGTGGCGGACGAGATCGGCGTGGCCGCATCGCCGTGGCCGCCCGCGACGGGCTGGGACCTGCTCGTCAACACGACGCCCGTCGGCACGTGGCCGCGCGTCGACGAGTCGCCGCTCGATCGCGCGGCGATTCAGGGCCGGATGGTCTACGACCTCATCTACAACCCGGCCGAGACGACGCTGTTGCGACGGGCGCGCGAGGCGGGCGCGGCGACGATCGGCGGGCTCGAGATGCTGGTCGGCCAGGCGTGCCTGCAGTTCGAGTGGTGGACCGGCCGTCGCGCCGATCCCGCAGTGATGATGACGGCCGCGCGCGCATTCGTGGCCGACGTGACGAGGCAGTCATGACGCAGACGACGTTCGAACAATTCGTGGAGCTCGCGGGGCAGGGCACGTTCGTGCCGGTCTGCCGCGAGATCATGGCGGACCTGCTGACACCGGTGTCGGCCTTCCTCAAGATCGCGGAGCACTCCGACTACGCGTTCCTGCTGGAGAGCGTCGAAGGCGGCGAGCAGGTCGGCCGCTACTCCTTCCTTGGCAAGGACCCGTTCCTCGTCGCGCGCGGCCGCAACGGCCACACGACGATCGAGCAGGCCGGCGCGCGGACCGAGCGGCACGAGCCGTTCCTCGGCGTGCTGCGCGAGCTGATGGCGGAGTTCCAGTCGCCGATCGTGCCCGGCCTGCCGCGGTTCACGGGCGGCGCAGTCGGCTACTTCGACTACGACGCGGCCGAGTGGTTCGAGCCGGCCGTCAAGGTGCACAAGCCGCGCGCGGATCGCGATCAGGCCGTGTTCATGGTCTTCGACACGATCCTCGCCTTCGATCACGCGAAGCACCGCATTCTGGCGATCGCCAACGCGCGCGTGCATCCCGGCGAGGATCTGCGGACGCTCTACGACTTTGCGTGCGCGAAGATCGAGTTCCTCGAGCGCGAGCTCGAGCGCACGCTGTCGCGGCCGAAGCGGGCCGCGGCGCCGCCGCTCGAGATTCGCGCCAACCAGACGCGCGACGAGTTCGAGGAGGCGGTCCGCAAGATCCAGGAGGACATCGCCGCCGGCGAGATCTACCAGGCCGTGCTCTCGCAGCGCTTCGAGACGGACACGACGGCCTCGCCGTTCGACGTCTACCGCGCCCTGCGGCACATCAACCCGTCGCCCTACATGTATTTCATCCGGCTGGGACGCGACACGATCGTCGGCGCGTCGCCGGAGATGCTCGTGCGCGCGGAGGGCGATCGCCTCGAGACGCGCCCGATCGCCGGCACGCGTCCGCGCGGCGCGACCGAGGCCGCCGATCGGCAGCTCGCCGAGGAGCTCATCCAGAACGAGAAGGAGCGCGCCGAGCACGTGATGCTCGTCGATCTCGGGCGCAACGACATCGGTCGCGTGGCCGAGGTCGGCAGCGTGCGCGTGCCGCAGTACATGGCGATCGAGCGCTACTCGCACGTCATGCACATCGTCTCGCGCGTCGAAGGGCGATTGGCGGAAGGGCGCGATCGGCTGGATGCGCTCGTCGCGACGTTCCCGGCCGGCACGCTGACCGGCGCGCCGAAGATCCGCGCGATGCAGATCGTCGGCGCGCTGGAGCCGACGCGGCGCGGTCTCTACGGCGGCGCGGTCGGCTATCTCGACTTCGCGGGCAATCTCGACTTCTGCATCGCGATTCGGACGATCACGATGCGCGACGGTCACGCCGAAGCGCAGGCCGGCGCCGGCATCGTCGCCGATTCGGTGCCATCGGCGGAGTATCAGGAGACGCGCGACAAGTCGCGCGCGCTGATTCAGGCGCTGGAAATGGCGAACGCGGGGATTTGAGCGTTCGCGGACTCGAGTCTTTCGGAGGGCCGAACCTTCAGGTTCGGCCGTGGCGGGCGGATCTGAAGGTCCGCCCCTCCGAGTGAATGGATGGAGCTGCCATGGTGCTGCTGATCGACAACTACGACTCGTTCACGTGGAACCTGGCGCACCGGCTCGGCGAGCTCGGCGCGGACGTGAAGGTCGTGCGGAACGACGCGATCACCGTCGAGGAGATCGAGCGTGCGCTGCCGGATCGCCTTGTCATCTCGCCCGGCCCCGGCCGGCCGGAAACCGCCGGCGTCACCGTCGAAGCGCTGCGCCGATTCTCCGGACGGCTGCCGGTGCTCGGCGTGTGCCTCGGGCATCAGGCGCTGGCGGTCGCATTTGGCGGCCGCGTCGATCGCGCGCCGGCGCCGATGCACGGCAAGATCTCGCGCGTGGTCCACGACGCGACGCACCTGTTCGCCGGAGTGCCGGTGCCGTTCGAAGCGGGCCGTTATCATTCGCTCGTGATCGCGCAGGACGCCGTGCCGCAGGAATTTCTGGTCACGGCCACTGTGGAAGACGACGGCATCATCATGGGGGTGCGGCACGAGCGGCATCCGACGTTCGGCGTGCAGTTTCATCCGGAGTCGGTGCTGACGACCGTCGGCCATCAGATTCTGCGGAACTTCCTCGAGGTCCGGTAATGTTCCCGGCCTTGCTCGAGCAGCTTCGGCGGCACGAAGATCTGACGGCCGATCAGGCCTTCGAGGTGATGAGCCTGATCATGGACGGCCAGGCGCTGCCGAGCCAGATCGCCGGGCTGCTGATGGCGCTCGCGTTGAAGGGCGAACGGCCGTCGGAGCTCGCGGGCTTCGCGCGGGCGATGCGATCGCGCGCGGTGCGGGTCGACGAGGAGCTGACCGACGTCTTCGACACGTGCGGCACCGGCGGCGACGGCACGCACACGTTCAACGTCTCGACGGCCGCGGCGATCGTCGTGGCCGGCGCCGGCGTGCGCGTCGCGAAGCACGGCAACCGCGCGATCTCCAGCCGGTCGGGCAGCGCGGACGTCTTCGAGTCGCTCGGCGTGCATCTGGAGGCCGCGCCCGCGCGCGTGCTGGAGGCGCTGCGCGAGGCCAGCCTCGCGTTCTTCTTCGCGCCGCAGTGGCATCCGTCGATGAAGCACGCGGGCCCGACGCGCCGCGAGCTCGGCGTGCGCACGGCGTTCAATCTGCTCGGACCGTTGACGAACCCGGCCGGCGCGCGGCGACAGGTTGTCGGCGTGTCGCGGCCGGAGCACACGGAGCTGGTGGCGCGCACGCTCGGCGAACTCGGCGCCGAGCGCGCGTGGGTCGTACACGGCGCGGGCGGGCTCGACGAGCTGTCGACGCTCGGACACACAAAAATCTCAGAGCTGCGCGGCGGTACCGTCAACACCTTCTATCTGCACCCGGCCGACGTCGGATTGCCGCGCGCGACGCTGCAGGATCTCGCGGGCGGCACGGCGGACCAGAACGCGACGATGGTCACGCGGCTGCTCGACGGCGAGCTCGGGCCGCGGCGAGACATCGTGCTGCTCAATGCCGGCGCCGCCCTGCTTGTCGCCGGCGTGGCAGACACGCTGCAGGACGGCATCGTCGGCGCAGCGGCGAGCCTCGACAGCGGCCGCGCGCGGATCGCGCTCGATCAGCTTCGGAGGATCTGCGCACGATGAGCAGCGACCTGTTGAATACGGTCGTGGCCGCGGCGCGACGGTCGGCCGACGAGCGCGAGTCGCGCGTCAGCCGATCCGCGATGGAGCGCGAAGCCGCGAAGCGGCCGCCGAATGGCGCTGGGTTCCGCTTGTCGTTGGCTGCGCCAGGCATGCGCATCATCGCCGAGTGCAAGCGGCGCTCGCCGTCACGCGGCGTGCTGCGCGCCAGCTACGATCCGGTCGCGATCGCGCGCGGCTACGCCGCCAACGGCGCCGCCGCGATCTCCGTCCTCACCGAGCCCACGTTCTTCGACGGCGATCTCGATCACCTGCGGTGCGTGCGTGACGCCGTGTCCGTCCCGCTGCTGCGCAAGGATTTCCTCGTCACCGACTATCAGATCGTCGAAGCCGCCGCGGCCGGCGCCGATGCCGTGCTACTCATCGTCGCGGCGCTCGACGACGCGGCGTTGCGGCGACTGCGAGAGCTGGCGTCGGCGTTGGGCCTGGCCGCGCTGGTCGAAGTGCACGACCGTGACGAGCTCGATCGCGCGCTGGCGGCCGGCGCGGACGTCGTCGGCGTGAACAGCCGCAATCTGCGGACTCTCGCGGTCGACACGGGGACGTTGGACGAGTTGGGAGGGGCGATCCCCCAAAGACCTGTTCGAACTTCGAACTTTGAACTTCGAACTTCGAAGGAAATTCACCCCATCCTCGCGGTCGCCGAGAGCGGACTGAAGACGCCGAACGATCTGCGGCGTTTGGCCGCGGTGCGGTACGACGCGTTTCTGATTGGCGAGCGATTCATGACGGTCGACGATCCGGGTGCGGCTATGGGCGCGCTGCGGGCCGAAGCGGAAGGGCGTACATGATGAGAGTCAAGATCTGCGGTCTCACTCGGGCGGAGGACGCGGCGCTGGCCGTCGAGCTCGGCGCCGACGCGGTCGGCTTCATCTTCTGGCCGAAGAGCCCGCGCGTGACGACGATCGCGAACGTGCGCGCGATCGGCCGGTCGCTGCCCGGGTTCGTGACGCGCGTCGGCGTCTTCGTCGACGCGCCGCCGGACGAGGTCGCCGCGACCGTGGCAGAGGCCGGGCTCGACGCCGCGCAGTTGCACGGGGACGAGGACGTCGAGCGATACGCCGCGGTCAGCGCGCGCCTGATCAAAGGCCTGCCGCTCGACGACGACATCGCCGTTCAGCGCGCGATCGATCTGCCGGCGCACGCGACGCCGCTCGTCGATGCCGCCGATCGTGATCGCCGCGGCGGCACGGGGCGGCTGGCGGACTGGAGCCGGGCCGCGCGCGTCGCCGCGCGGCGTCCGACGGTGCTGGCGGGCGGGTTGAGCGCGGACAACGTGGCGGACGCGATCCGTCAGGTGCGTCCGTGGGCGATCGACGTCTCGTCGGGTGTCGAGGACGCGCCCGGCGTGAAGAATGCGGCACGACTGCGGCAGTTGTTCGACACGCTGGCGCGCCTGCGCACGGAGGGACTGTGACCACGACACTCGAGACGCCGGGACCGGTGTTCGGCCGGCGCGATCCAGACAGCCGCGGCTATTTCGGCGAGTACGGCGGGCGCTTCGTGCCCGAGACGCTCATGGCGCCCGTCGACGAGCTGACGAAGGCCTATCTGGCCGCGCGAGCAGATCAGACCTTTCGCGACGAGCTGCGCCGTCTGCTCGTGAATTACGTCGGCCGGCCGACGCCGCTCTACGAGGCCTCGCGCGCGACGGCCGGCACCGGCGTCCGGCTGTTCCTCAAGCGCGAGGATCTCGCGCACACCGGCGCGCACAAGATCAACAACGCGATCGGTCAGGTGCTGCTCGCCAAGCGCATGGGCAAGCGGCGCGTCGTCGCGGAGACCGGCGCGGGGCAGCACGGCGTCGCGACGGCCACGGCCTGCGCGCTGCTCGGCCTCGAGTGCGTCGTCTACATGGGCGCCGACGACATGGCGCGCCAGGCGCTGAACGTGTTTCGCATGCGCCTGCTCGGCGCGTCGGTCGAGCAGGTCGACTCCGGCAGCCGCACGCTGAAGGACGCAATCAACGAAGCGATGCGCGACTGGGTTGCCAACGTCGAGTCGACGTACTACTCGCTCGGCTCGGCGCTCGGTCCGCATCCGTATCCGCTGATGGTGCGTGAGTTCCAGTCGGTGATCGGTCAGGAGGCGCGCGCGCAGATCCTCGCGGCGGCCGGCCGTCTTCCTGATCTCGCCGTCGCGTGCGTCGGCGGCGGCAGCAATGCGATCGGCCTGTTCGACGCGTTCGTCGACGACGCAGACGTCCGGCTGGTCGGCGTCGAAGCCGGCGGACGCGCAATCACGCCGGGCAACCACGCCGCCCGTTTTGCCGGTGGACGCGCGGGCGTGCTGCACGGCACGCGCAGCCTGTTGCTGCAGGACGAAGACGGCAACATCCTGCCGACGCACTCCGTGTCGGCCGGGCTCGACTATCCGTCGATCGGACCCGAGCACGCATGGCTCGCATCGCGCGGACGCACCGAGTACACGTGGATCGACGACGAGGCCGCGCTCGGCGGATTCGAGTGGCTCGCGCGGATGGAGGGCATTCTGCCGGCGCTCGAGTCGGCGCACGCGATTGCCTGGATGCAACGCGAGCTGCCGAAGCTGCCGCGTGGGACCGTCGCGATCCTGAACGTGTCGGGCCGCGGCGACAAGGACGTCGAGACCGTGCGCGCGATCCTCGAGGAGCGCGATCGCGCGATGGTCGGAGGTGTCGCGTGAGCCGGTTGCAGACTGCGCTCGCGCCGAACGGCCATCCGAAGCTCGTCGCGTACGTCACGGCGGGCGATCCCGATCTCGCGCGATCGCGCGACGTGCTGGTCGCGCTGGGGCGCGCAGGCGCCGACGTGATCGAGGTCGGCGTGCCGTTCTCCGATCCGATTGCCGACGGACCCGTCATTCAGCGCGCGTCCGAGCGCGCGCTCGCGGCCGGCGGGACCCTGGCGGCGACGCTCGATCTCGTCCGCGACGTGCGCGCGCAGGTGCCGTCGCCGATCGTGCTGTTCACGTACGTCAATCCGGTCTTGCGCATGGGCCTCGAGACGTTCGTCGCGCGCGCGGCGGACGCGGGCGTCGACGGCGTCCTGATGCTCGATCTGCCGATCGAAGAGGCCGAGGACGTGCGGCGGGCCCTCGACGTGCGCGGCATCGATCTGATCTTTCTCGTCAGTCCGACGACGACGGACGCGCGGCTGGCGGAAGCGGCGCGATTGGGCCGCGGATTTCTCTATGCGATCTCGCGGCTGGGCGTCACCGGCGCGCGCGATGCGGTGGCCTCGTCGGCTGAGCCGCTGGTCGCGCGCATCCGGAAGGCCAGCACGTTGCCCGTCGCGCTCGGCTTCGGCATCTCGCGTCCCGAGCACGTGCGCGAGGTCCTGCGCTACGCCGACGCGGCCGTCGTCGGCAGCGCGCTCGTGCAGACGATCGGCGACGCGGCCGCGGCCAAGGGCGACGTTGCGGCTGCGGCGGGACGATTCGTGTCGTGGCTGAAGGGAGACACCTGACGTGGCGTCTCCCGCTCCATTTCAGCGCATCGGCGTGGCCGGCCTCGGGCTGATCGGCGGCTCCGTCGCGCTGGCCGCGAAATCGATCTGGCCGGACGTCGTCGTCCACGGCTGCGACGCGGCCGCGCAGGTCGGCGACGCGCGCGCGCGCGGCGTCGTCAGCGACGGCGCAACGGACATCGCGGCCCTCGCCGGTTGCGATCTGATCGTCCTGGCCGTTCCGCTCGGATCGATGCAGGACGTGCTGCACGCGCTCGGTCGGACTCGCACCGATGCGGTCGTCACGGACGTTGGATCGACGAAGCGCCGGATCGTCGCGACCGCGAAGGACGTTGGGCTGCGGCAGTTCGTCGGCGGCCATCCGATGGCCGGCGGCGAGCGTCCTGGGTTGGATCAGGCGCGAGCGGATCTGTTCGCCGATCGGCCATGGCTGCTGGTCGACGGCACGGCGGACGCCGATGCGCGCGCGCGCGTCGAAGCGTTCGCACGCGGGCTCGGCGCGCGGCCGTCGTGGATGGACGCGGATGCGCACGATCGCACGGTGGCATACGTCAGTCATCTGCCGCAGGTCGTCGCGACGGCGTTGATGACGTCGGCGGACGAGGCGCTCGGGATCGGTGGGAAGGCGGCTGCAGGGCCCGCGTTCGCGGAGATGACGCGGCTCGCATCGAGCCCGCCGGACATGTGGACGAGCGTGCTCGCCGAAAATGCCGATTTCGTCGCCGAGGCCCTCGCGCAGTTCGCGCGCGACATGCCGTCGATCGCCGATCTGCAGTCCGGCGCCTGGGCGCGCGACGTGCTCACGCGCGCGGGCCAGGCGCGCGCGCGCTGGCGATCGGCGCGGGAGCGATAGGAGCAAATGCGCCAAAGGCGCGATATCAATTTCGAAGTTCGAACTTCGAAGTTCGAAGTTTCGAAATGCATGCCATGCGCGCGCTCGTGATGCCCGCCGCCGTCCGTCGCGCGCTCGTCGCGCACGCGCGGCGGGATCGTCCGCACGAATGCTGCGGACTGCTCGTCGGCTCCGGTGCGCGCGTCACGTTCGCCGTGCCGGCGCGTAACGTGGACGCATCGCCGGCGACGCGCTATCGCGTCGATCCACGCCAGCAACTCGATCTGCAACGCGTGTTGCGCAACGTGGTGCCGCCGCTCGCGATCGTCGGCGTCTATCACTCGCATCCCCAACGCGACGCCAAGCCATCCGCGTCCGACGTTGCCGAGGCGTATGACGACGACTGGATCTACGTGATCGTCGGCCTTCGCGCGCACACGGCGCAGGTGCGGGCGTTTCGGATCCGCGGCGGCCGCGCGCGCGCCGTGCCGATTCGGTCGCCGCGGATCCGCTCGGGCAACCGCTGAAGTATCATCGGCTGTTCATCGTCACTCGCCGAAGGGAGCGTGTGTCCTCGATGGTGCCGTCTTCAGCGTCCGACCCGCAATTCACCGCAGTCATCAGCCAGCCTGCAGAAGTCGAAGTCGATGTCCTCGTCATTCCGGTCTTCGGGACTGACGATGGGTTGAGCGACGCGCCGGACGTCGATGCCGCGATCGGCGGCGAATGGCGGCGCGCCACGGCGACGGGCGAGTGGAGCCGCGCGCCGTACACGACGTTCATCGCACGCGTCGTGGCTGGTGGCTGGAAGGCGGCGCGCGTCTGCTTCGTCGGCGCCGGCGCAGCGGCGGACGCCGATGCGGAGCGGCTGCGGCGCGTGGCGGCGATTGGCGGCTACGTGGCGCGCGAGCGCCGCGCGGCGTCGATCGGCTTTCTCGTGCGCGGCGGCGTGCCGGCCGATCGGTTCGCCATGGCTGCGGCGGACGGCTTGTCGGCCGCCGAGTTCGACGGCGGCGCCTACAAGAACGCAGCGGATCGCCCCGGACCGTTTCCGTCGCGCGTGACGATCGTCGCGCCCGGCGCGAATGTCCGGACCATCGCCGATGCCGTGCGGCGCGGGCGCATCGCCGGCGATGCCGCGAACTTCGCGCGGGCGCTCGCCAACGAGCCTGGCAACGTCCTCACGCCGCGCGAGTTTGCCGCGCGCGTCGCACTGGCCGCGACCGAGGCCGGTCTCGCCGTCGACATCCTCGACGAGGCGCGCCTGCGCGATCTCGGCATGCGCCTGCTGCTCGGCGTCGCGCAGGGCAGCGCCGAGCCGCCGCGGCTGATGGTGCTGCGGCACGAGCCCTCGTCGGCGCCCGCGTCGCCCGTGCTCGCGCTCGTCGGCAAGGGCGTGACGTTCGACTCCGGCGGCATCTCGATCAAGCCGGCCGACGGCATGGAGCGCATGAAGGGCGACATGGCCGGCGGCGCGGCCGTGGCCGCGGCGATGCGCGCGCTGGCGCGTCTGCAGGCGCCGTTCCGCGTCATCGGCGTCATCCCGAGCGTCGAGAACATGCCCGGCAGCCGCGCGACGCGGCCCGGCGACGTCGTCGCCGGCGCAAGCGGAAAGACCGTCGAGATCATCAACACGGACGCCGAAGGCCGCCTGATTCTCGCCGACGCGCTGTGGTACGCGCGGCAGCTCGGTGCGACGCATCTGGTCGACGTCGCGACGTTGACCGGCGCGTGCATGGTCGCGCTGGGCCGTCACGTCTCGGGGCTGTTCGGATCGCCGGAGAGCTGGGTCGATGTCGTCCGTCGCGCCGCAGTCGATGCCGGCGATCGCGTGTGGCCGCTGCCGATCTATGAAGAGACGAAGGAACAGTTGCGCAGCGAGATCGCCGACATCGTGAACTCGGCGGGCCGGCCGGGCGGCGCGATCACGGCCGCGGCCTTTCTCCGCGAGTTCGCCGAAGGCACGCCGTGGGCGCATCTCGACATCGCCGGCACGTCGTGGGCCGAGACGAAATCGCCGTATCAGTCCAAAGGCGCGACCGGCGTCGCCGTGCGCACGCTCATCGAGCT
>CAZNMF010000123.1:0-3024 GCA_964573795.1 uncultured Solibacteraceae bacterium | reverse complement strand
CATCGTGCTGGCCGCGCTGACGCTGCCGCTCGGCTTCACGACGAGCAAGGAGTACGCCGAGCTCGAGTGGCCGATCGACATCCTGATCACGCTCGTCTGGGTCGTCTTCGGCGTCAACATGCTCGGCACGATCTTCAAGCGCCGCGAGCGCCATCTCTATGTCGCGATCTGGTTCTACCTCGCGACGTTCCTCACCGTCGCCGTCCTGCACATCGTCAACTCGCTCGAGCTGCCGGTCAGTCTGCTCAAGAGCTACTCGATGTACGCCGGCGTGCAGGACGCGCTCGTCCAGTGGTGGTACGGCCACAACGCCGTCGCGTTCTTCCTGACGACGCCGTTCCTGGGCGTCATGTACTACTTCATCCCGAAGGCGGCGAACCGGCCGGTGTTCTCGTACCGGCTGTCGATCGTGCACTTCTGGTCGCTGATCTTCATCTACATCTGGGCCGGCCCGCACCATCTGCTCTACACGGCGCTGCCGGACTGGGCGCAGTCGCTGGGCACGGTGTTCTCGATCATGCTCATCGCCCCGTCCTGGGGCGGCATGGTCAACGGCCTGCTGACGCTGCGTGGCGCCTGGGATCGCGTGCGCGAGGATCCCGTCCTCAAGTTCATGGTCGTCGGCGTCACCGCGTACGGCATGGCGACGTTCGAAGGGCCGATGATGTCGATCAAGAGCGTCAACGCGCTCACGCACTACACCGACTACATCATCGGCCACGTCCACCTCGGCGCGCTGGCGTGGAACGGCGGCATCGCGTTCGCGATGCTGTACTACATCGTGCCGCGCATCTACGGCACGAAGCTCTACTCGGTGCGGCTCGCGAACCTGCACTTCTGGCTCGCCACGCTCGGCATCCTGTTCTACGTGATCCCGATGTACATCGGCGGCATCACGCAGAGCCTGATGTGGCGGCAGTTCACGACGGAAGGCACGCTGCGCTATCCGAACTTCCTCGAGACCGTCGTGCGGCTTGCGCCGATGTACGCGTTGCGCGTGGCCGGCGGATCGTTGTTCCTGCTGGGGGCGCTCGCGGCGGTCTACAACCTCTATCGCACGGCGAAGAGCGGCGTCCTCGTGCGCGACGAGCGCGCGCAGGCCGCGCCGCTCGTGCCGGAGCCGGCGCGCGCGGCCGCCGGCTGGCATCGCTCGCTCGAGTCGAAGCCCGTGCGATTCGCCGTCGCGACGCTCGTGACCGTGCTCGTCGGCGGCATCGTCGAGTTCGTGCCGACCGCGCTGATCAAGACGAACGTGCCGACGATCGCCGCGGTCAAGCCGTACACGCCGCTCGAGATCGAAGGCCGCGATCTCTACATCCGCGAGGGCTGCGTCGGCTGCCACTCGCAGATGGTCCGTCCGCTGCGCGCCGAGACCGAGCGCTACGGCGAGTACTCGAAGGCGGGCGAGTTCGTCTACGACCACCCGTTCCTGTGGGGATCGAAGCGCACGGGGCCCGACTTGCAGCGGGAAGGCGGGAAGTATCCCGATTCGTGGCACTTCCTCCACATGCGCGATCCGCGGTCGACGTCGCCGGGATCGATCATGCCGGCCTACACGTGGCTCTACGATGCGGCGCTCGACACCAGTCACACGGAAGGGAAGATCATCACGCTGCGCAGGCTGGGCGTGCCGTACGCCGACGGCTACGAGCGCGTCGCGGCCGCCGACCTGCAGCGCCAGGCGCGTGAGATTGGCACCACGCTCCGCCAGGGCGGATTCCAGGTGCGCGACGATGCCGAGATCATCGCGCTGATTGCCTATCTCCAGCGCCTGGGCACCGACATCAAGGCCAGAACGGTGGCTGATGCGAATGGCGCCGCGCCGGTCCTCGCCGAAGGAGCCCGCTGATGTACACGGAGATTCTCAGCCGCATCGACGGCATCCACGTCTTCCCGGTGCTGTCGCTGGTCCTGTTCGTCGCCGTCTTCACGGGCGTGCTCGTGTGGGTTGCGCGTGCCGACGCGCGCGAGCTCGCGCATCGGGCCGCCATGCCGCTCGATGCCGGCGACACGCCCGCCGACACGGCGTCGGCCTCACGGAGGTCCGCATGAGCCGCAAACGCGACGAGCTGCTCGATCACGAGGTCGACGGCATCCGGGAATTCGACAACGAGCTGCCGCGGTGGTGGCTGTACGGCTTCTATTTCACGATCGCCGTCGCCGCGCTGTACCTGATCAACTTCCACGTCCTGAGCACGCCGCTCCTCGGATCGAAGACCGTCGCCGCCGAGTACGAGGCCGACGTCGAGGCGCATCGCGCTCTCGCGTCGGCGGCGGGAGCCGCCGGCGCGCCGATCGCGGCCGTGGCTGTGCTCACCGACACCGAGAGTCTCGCGAAAGGCCGGGCGATCTTCGAGAGCCAGACCCACCCGTGCCAGGCGTGCCATCGCCCGGATCTCGGCGGGCTCGTCGGGCCGAATCTGACGGACGACACGTGGCTGCACGGCTGCGCCGTCGCGGACGTCATGCACAGCATCGAGACCGGCTATCCGGCGCGCGGGATGATGCCGTACGGCGGCGGACCGGCGCTGACGCGCGACGAGCTGCAACGGCTCGCGAGCTACGTCCTGTCGAAGCACGGCAGCGCGCCGGCCAATCCCAAGGCGCCCGACCCGGAGCGCGATCGGCCATGTCCGTAGAAACGTGCGACGAGCCACTCGTGATGATCGCCGACGACCGCGAGCACGAGCGGTTCCGGAACGAGCTGGCGAGCATCGCGCCGGATGGACGGCGACGATGGGTGTACGCGCGCCAGCCGTCGGGCCGGTTCTATCGCGCGCGCACGATCGTCAGCGTCGTCCTGCTCGCGTTCCTGGTCCTGGCGCCGTTCGTGCGCGTCGGCGGCCTGCCGCTGATGCTGTTCAACGTCATCGATCGGCGGTTCGTCCTGTTCGGCGTGTTGTTCTGGCCGCAGGACTTCTATCAGGTCGTGCTGATCGCGTTGACCGGGCTCGTGACGCTCGCGCTCTCGACCGCGGCCGTCGGCCGCATCTGGTGCGGCTGGCTCTGCCCGCAGACCGTGTT
>CAZNMF010000122.1:0-5042 GCA_964573795.1 uncultured Solibacteraceae bacterium | reverse complement strand
GACGGCCTCCCGTGGATCGGCCCGCATCGCAACTATCCCTTTCACTTCTTCGCGCTCGCCTTCGGCTGGCACGCCGATGGTCTTGCGTGGTTCGCAGCGAAGGCTGCGCTGCGTCACTTCCAGCAGGAATCGAAGCGCGGCGACGATGCGTTCGGGTTTCTCAGATAGAGGTTCTCGGTTCTCCGTTCTCCGTTCTAGGTGCTCAGGTGAGCCGTCATCATTCGGGAGCACGCGGCGGCGTAGCGGTTCGCAAATAGGCCGCGAGCTTGGTGGCGGCGGCACGCGAGCGGCGGGTCAGGTCGCCGATTGTCGCGTATTCCTCGGCCGTGATGAGACCGAGCTCTTTGGCCGCTTCCAGATGCTCGAGGATCTCGCTGAGAGAGCCTTTGCTCATGTTCATGAATCGGCCGAAGTCTTTCGGATTGAAGCGCGAAAAGCCCTCGGCGATGTTGCTGCAGGCGGATATCGCCGCGCGTTGCAGTTGACTGCTCAGCCACCGGTGCTGTGCAAAGCCTGAACGCATCGTGGCGCGAAGGACAAGGCGTCTGAGTCGATCCGCAAGGATCCAGCAGTCCAGCTCTCGATAGTCTCGAACTCCCACGACAGCACCAGATTCATGCGTCGTACCAAGCGAATGCTGGAGAGATGACCGGACGCGCTGCGAAATGGCGGAAAATTCGTCGACCGAAATGCTGGCGGCCCCGACGCGTGGGAACGGAGAACCCCGAACGAGAACCTAGAACGGAGAACCGAGAACCTGGAACCCTATCGTCGCGTGACGCGAATCACCGGCAGGTCCTTCATCGGATCTCCACCATCGTCCTTGCGATCGACAAGTCGCTCGCGCGACCGGCCAAGCACGTTGAGGCACTCGTTCCTGACAGCGCGTCGCGCGTAGTCGTCGATAGCCGCAATGTCACGGATGTCCCTGTCGAGCAGCCGTACAAAGACACGCTGCACGACATCCTCCGCATCACTTCGATTGGCGAGCATCATGGCCGCGTATCTGAACAGCGATCCGGACAGCCGGTCATAGAGCCGGCCGAGCTCGGCCAGCCGGTCATCTGCCGGCTCGGTCTCCATCGTCGCTAGTGTAGAGACACGGAGACGGGGAAGATTTGTCTAACGTCCGGCGGGCGGAAGCCCGCCGGCTACAGAACGAGAACCCGGAACGAGAACCCAGAACGGAGAACCCAGAACGGAGAACCTAGAACCCTTAACTTTGTTTTTCTATCCGACTCCACGTGTCCTTCAGCGTCACCGTCCGATTGAACACCGGCTGCCCGGGACGAGAGTCCGGATCGGCGGCGAAGTAGCCGAGGCGTTCGAACTGGAAGATCGAGCCGGCCGGCACGGACGCGAGCGACGGCTCGAGCCGGCAGTCGCACAGCACTTGGAGTGAATGAGGATTGATCTGCGTAAGGAAGTCTTCGTCGCCAGTGCCGGGATTCTCGACGTTGAAGAGGCGATCGTACAACCGCACTTCTGCGCCGATCGCGTGCGCAGCCGAGACCCAGTGCAGCGTCGACTTCACCTTGCGGCCGTCGGGCGCGTCGCCGCCGCGCGTGGCCGGATCGTACGTGCAGCGCAGCTCGACGATCTCGCCCGCGTCGTTCTTGACGACGTCGCGGCAGGTGATGAGGTACGCATTGCGCAGGCGAACTTCGCGCCCGGGCGCGAGCCGGAAGAACTTCTTCGGTGGATCTTCACGGAAGTCGTCCTGCTCGATGTAGAGCTCGCGCGAGAACGGCACGCGGCGCGTGCCGGCCGACGGATCCTCCGGGTTGTTGACGACGTCCATCTCCTCGGTCTGACCGTCGGGATAGTTCTCGAGGACGATTTTCAACGGCTGCAGCACCGCCATTGCGCGCGGCGCCCGCTTGTTGAGATCCTCGCGTACGCAGAACTCCAGCAGCCCGACGTCGACGACGTTCTCGCGCTTGGCGACGCCGATCTCGTCGGCGAAGCGCCGGATCGATTCAGGCGTGTAGCCGCGCCGGCGCAGACCGGAGATCGTCGGCATGCGCGGATCGTCCCAGCCCGACACGCGCTTCTCGGTGACGAGCTGCAGCAGCTTGCGCTTGCTCATCACGGTGTAAGTGAGATTCAAGCGTGCGAACTCGATTTGCTGCGGCCGTCCGGGCAGATCGCGCACGTTGGCGATCAGCCAGTCGTAGAGCGGGCGATGGTCCTCGAACTCGAGCGTGCAGATCGAGTGCGTGATGCGCTCGAAGGCATCCGATAGCGGGTGCGCGTAGTCGTACATCGGGTAGATGCACCACGCGTCGCCCGTGCGGTGATGATGCGCGCGCCGGATGCGGTACAGGATCGGGTCCCGCAGGTTGATGTTCGGCGACGCCATGTCGATCTTCGCGCGCAGCACGTGCGCGCCGTCGGCGAACTCGCCCGCGCGCATGCGGCGGAAGAGGTCGAGGTTCTCGTCGGCCGAGCGCGCGCGATACGGGCTGTCGCGGCCGGGCTCCTTGAGCGTGCCGCGATACTCGCGAATCTCGTCGGCGGACAGGCTGTCGACGTACGCCTTGCCGTCGCGGATCAGACCCTCGGCGCACTGATAGAGGCGCTCGAAGTAGTTCGACGCGTAGAACAGCCGATCGTCCCAGGAGAAGCCGAGCCAGCGGACGTCCTCTTCGATCGACTCGACGTACTCGACGTCCTCGGTCACTGGATTCGTGTCGTCGAACCGCAGGTTGCAGGTGCCGCCGAAGTCGCGCGCGATGCCGAAGTTCAGGCAGATCGACTTGGCGTGGCCGATGTGCAGGTAGCCGTTCGGCTCGGGGGGAAACCGCGTCGCGACCCGGCCGCCATGGACGCCCGCGGCGTTGTCGGCGGCGATGATCTCACGGATGAAATCGTGCCGGGCGCCCGAGACCGGCGTGCTGGGAAGCGGCATAGCCTCAATATGTTAGCCTGTCCGGGCCGTGCGACGTATGCGGCGGCGTCGATGAAGATCCGCGACTTCGCACACCTGCTCGGCTGGCGTCCTGCGGCCCGCACGTACGGCACCGACGTGCGGACGTTCGACCTGCCGCGCGACGGCCGCGTCTCGTACGCGCAATGGCTGCACCCCGGCGAGCGGCCGAAGGTCGTCCGTCAGGAAGAGATCGACGAGCTGCGCCGGTTCATCAGGCCGGGCGACGTCGCGATCGACATCGGCGCGCACACCGGCGACTCGACGTTGCCGATCGCCCTCGCCGCCGGACCGTCCGGATGCGTGCTCGCGCTCGAGCCGAACCCGTACGTCTTTCCCGTTCTCGAACAGAACGCGGCGCTCAATCCCGGGAAGGCGACCATCGTGCCGCTCAACTTCGCGGCGACGAGAGAGACCGGCCCGATCGAGTTCGAGTACTCGGATTCCGGCTTCTGCAACGGCGGACGTCACGAGGGCGTCAGCCGCTGGCGGCACGGACACGCGTTCACGCTGACCGTCCGCGGCGAGAACCTCGAGCGCCATCTCGAGGATCACTTTCCGGCGCTCGTGCCGCGCGTCCGCTACGTGAAGATCGACGCGGAAGGGTACGACCTCGCCGTCCTCGAATCACTGGCGAATCTCATCGACCGCGTCCGGCCGTTCATTCGCGCCGAAGTCTTCAAGTTCACGGGATTGCTGCAGCGCGAACGGCTGTTCGTCTTCCTCGCCGGCAAGGGCTATCAGATCCTTCGGCTGATCGGCGAGACCGACTATCGCGGCCAGCAGCTCTCCGCCGGCGATCTCCTGCGCTGGCCCCATTTCGACATCTTCTGCGTGCCGAAGGACTAGTCGCGCCCCGCGCTGTCCTCTCATCTGGTCGCTCTCCTCACGCGTCGGCGCGCATGTCGTCAATCGCGCGTGGCGCGCGGCTGGCATTCGCATTGCACTGACGACCGTCGCGCGCCTGCCGGGAGTGACTCACGTGTCTGTCATCGGTCGATATCGTTCATGGCTGCTGCTGCCGGCGGTCATCTCCTCGCTGTTCCTGCTTCCGCGCACGGCCCATGCGCAAGGCCGTCGCATTCGCGGCCCGGTCGCGCGCACCTCCATCGTCGTCGTCGCCGGCCATCGGTATCTGCCGTACTGGTACTACGACCCGTGGTTCCAGTGGGGCTATCCGTATCCGCCGTACGGCTACGTGTACGACACGACGGGATCGATCCGTCTGCAGGTGACGCCGCGGGACGCGCAGGTGTTCGTCGATGGCTACGCCGCGGGAACGGTCGACGACTTCGACGGCGTGTTCCAGCGCCTGCGCGTGCGCCCTGGCGGACATCAAATCGCGATCTATCTGCAGGGCTACCGCACGATCGTCCAGAACGTGTATGCGGCGCCTGGCTCGGATCAGAAGATCCATCTCGCGATGGAGCCGCTCGGTCCAGGTGAAGTGTCTGATGCGCCTCCGCCGGCCAGCGAGCAGCCGCAGACCGAAGAGCCGGACCGCGATGGTCCGGTGCGGCCGGGACCGCGGCGTCCGATGCCGCCTCCGCAGGACGGACCGCGCCGTGAGCGCAGCGCGCGCTTCGGCACGCTGTCGCTGCGCGTGCAACCCGCCGACGCAGAGATTCTCGTCGACGGCGAGCGCTGGACCGCGCCCGCCGATCAGGATCGCATCAGGATCGAGCTGTCAGAGGGGCGCCATCACATCGAGGTTCGCAAGGACGGCTTCTCGCCGTACTCGGAAGACGTCCTCATTCGTCCGAACGCGACGATGACGCTGAACGTCGCGTTGCCGCAGGGGGACGGGCGGTAGACAAGGCTTGGGGCGTGGGGCTCGAGGCTTGGGACCGTGAGGTTTCTCACGCCTCAAGCCTCACGCCCCAAGCCTATATCCCTCCGTAAGCCCTAAGCCGTAAGCCCGCCCAACACTTCCTCCGCGTGTCCGTCGACCTTCACGTTGTCCCAGCGCCGCTTCACGACGCCATCGGGGCCGATGAGGTACGTCGTACGGACGATGCCCATGTACTTCTTGCCGTAGTTGGACTTCTCCTGCCACACGCCGTACTTCTCGGCGACCGTATGATCGGCATCGGCCAATAGCGGGAAATTGACG
>CAZNMF010000121.1:0-16701 GCA_964573795.1 uncultured Solibacteraceae bacterium | reverse complement strand
CGCCCGACCTCTGGGTTTCGCTTACCGTCCGTACACCCGCCCCGCCCCGCGCCCCCCGGCGGCGCGGGCCTCGCCAGGTCGCCGCCTCCATGGCCTCCATGTCTCCATGTGATTCATCAGGCCGGCTCGACGGGAACGAGTTGTTCCGTCGGATCGATTCGCGCGAAGAACACCGCGCTCACGAGCAGCAGCGCCGCCATTGGATACAGCGGCGCGTTGTAACTGCCGGCCCATGTGACGATGTAGCCGAAGGCGACCGACGAGAGGAACGATCCGACCTGGCCGGCCATGTTCATCGTCCCGCCAACGGAACCCGCGTAGCGCCGGCCGATGTCGAGGCACACCGCCCACGACACCGGCAGCATGCAGTCCATCGATCCGTAGCCCAGCGTCAGACACGCGAGCGCGATCCATTTGCTCGTCGTCATCGCCGCGGCCAGCATCAGCAGCCCTGACGCGGCCAGTCCCGTTGCGCCGACGACGCGCCGGCCGATGCGCAGGCCGTGACTGATCGTCAGCCGATCGCTCAGCCAGCCGCCGAACAGATTGCCGCCGATGCCCGCGATGAACGGCAGCGTCGACGCCACCGCCATCTCGCCTTCGCTGAAGCCGCGTCCGCGCTCGAGATACGTGTGCAGCCAGGACAGGTAGAAGTACGCGCCCCAGCAGTACGTGTGGTACATCAGCAGAATCTTCCAGAAGTTCCAGCGGCGCAGCGCCACGCCCCACGGCAGGCGCGCGTGCGCGGCCGACGATTCGACGTCGATTTCCGCGAGCTCCTGCGGCGTGATGCCGGCCGACTCGGCGGGACGATCGCGATACGAGCGGTACCACGCGAACGCCCAGACGAGGCCCAGCACGCCGAAGACGAAGAACGACGCGCGCCACCCGTACGCGCGCTGGATCGGGACGACGAGCAGCGGCGAGAGCGCGCCGCCGATGCGGCTCGCCATCCAGACGACGGAGTGGGCGCGCGCGCGCTCGGCGACGGGAAACCAGCGCGAGATCGCCGACGAGGCGTTCGGATACGCGCCCGCTTCGCCGGCGCCGAACAGGAACCGCGTGACGAGCATCAGGACGTAGCTCGACACGGCGCCTGTCAGCGACGTGAACGCCGACCACCAGATCACGATGCGCGTCAGCACGCGGCGCGGGCCGACGCGATCGCCCATCGCGCCCGTCGGGATCTCGAAGATCGCGTAGGACAACGTGAACGCGCCGACGACCCAGCCCCAGCGCTCGGGTGAGATGCCGAGGTCCGCCTGCATGCGCGGGCCCGCGACCGACAGGCACACGCGGTCGAGATACGTGACGATCGACAGGAAGAACAGCAGGAGCAGAACCCGGTGGCGGTGTTTCATGACCAAGCAAAGATATCCGACACGATCGCGGGATGCCGGTGTTCTTGGTGGTGTGGCCACTTCACCCAGCCGCCTCGTCCTCGCCGCCGCCCTGGTGATCGCGATGGCCGACGCGCCAGGCGCCGGGCTTCGCGCCGTGCAGGTCGTCGGCGTCGGCGGGAGCGGCGGCGGAGGCGGCAACACGGTGGTCTTCAGCGGGCCGCCCGCCGCGTCGCTCCCGCCGCTCCCGCCCGGCGTTGGCGCGATCAGCGGGACGATCGTCGACGCGGCAACGGGCGCGCCGCTCGGCGACGCGCTCGTCACGTTGGCGATCCAGGCGCGTGCCGGCGTGCCGCAGCGCCGCGTTGGCCAGCAGCTCACCGATCGCCGTGGGCGGTTCGTGTTCGTCGATCTCCCTGCGTCCGACGGCTATCTCCTGACGGTGCGTCGCAACGCGTACTTCGATGCCGCGTTCGGCGCCGAGCCCGGCAACGTGACGGGGATGCCGCTGCTGCTCGGCGACGGCGACTGGTTCGATCGCGCCAACGTCAAGCTGTGGCCCACGGGCGCGATCGCCGGCGCGGTCGTCGACGAGCGCGGCGAGCCCGTGGCCGGCGCGTACGTGCGCGTGCTGCGCCAGCTCATGGTCGCGGGCCGCGTGCACCTCGCGCCGTCGACGCCGGTGACGACCGACGATCGCGGCGCGTACCGGCTCGCCGGCCTCGATCCCGGCCGCTATCTCGTGTGCGCGCCCATCGTCCAGTCCTCCGTCGCCGCGTCGGCAAGCCTGATCTCGCCCGATGCGGCGTCCGTCGTCGAGATCGATCCGGCGACGCGTCTGATGCTGGGACGCTATCCCGTGCCGCCGTCGCGCCAGGGTCAGACGATGACGTACGCGACGTCGTGCTATCCGAATGGCGCGTCGATGTCGCAGGCCTCGCCGGTCGACGTGCGCTACGGCGCGGGCGCCGACGGCATCGACATCCGCCTGCAGGCCGTTCCCGCGTTTCGCGTGTCCGGCCAGGTCGAAGGCGCCGCGGATCCCGGCAAGCTGACGCTGCGGCTCGTGCCCGCGGGCGCCGAAGAGCTCGGACAGGGAAGCGAAGCGGCGACGGCGCTGGCGGCGGCCGATGGGTCGTTCGCATTCGTGAACGTGCCGTCCGGCGAGTACGTGATCGACGCGAGCAGCGCCATGTCGCAGTACGAGTACTCGCCGCAGTCGTCGGCCGCGCGATTCGCACAATTGCCGCGGCCGCCAATGCCGGCGGGTGCGGGCGGCAGCATCTCGGGCATGTCGGTGCCGTCGGCGCCGCCGCGAACGGGGCTCCGCACGCAGAGCATCGGCGCGTCGAAGGACTCGTGGGGCCGCGCGTCGGTCGTCGTATCGGGCCGCGACGTGACGGGCGTCGTCGTGCCGATGCAAGCCGCGGCGGCGATTCGCGGCCGCATCGTCTACGAAGGGCAGGCCGAGCGGCCGCAGATCTCGCCGTTTCTCGTCGCGGAGCCCGCCGACGGCAACCCCGCGCAGAGCAAGACGCGGACGTTCTCGCCGAACGATCCCGGCGATCGATTTGCGATCGAAGGTCTCACGCCGGGGCGATATCTGCTGCACGGGCCGTCGGCCGTGTGGATCGTGAAGTCCGTCGTGGTGGACGGATCCGACGTGACGCACACGCCCCTCGATCTTCGCGGGCGCGACGTGAACGACGTGGTGATCACGTTCACGGACAAGCCGGCGACGATCGGCGGGGCCGTGCGCGGCAGCGACGGCGTGCCGGCGACCGATGCCGCGGTGGTGATCTTCCCGGTCGAGAAGAGCGCGTGGACCAACTACGGCATCTCGCCGGCTCGCATCCGATCGGCGGTGCCCGGCACCGCTGGCAGCTTTCAAGTCGCGAGCCTGCCGGCCGGCGACTATCTCGTCGTCGCCGTCGACGCTGCGGAGCGCGCGTCGTGGCAGGACCCGGCGTGGCTCGAGGCTGCGTCGCGCGGCGCGACACATGTGTCCGTCGACTGGGGCGAGACGAAGACGGTCAATCTAGTGAAGGGCGGCGTCCGATGAAGACGCCGCTCGGTCTCTGCCTCGCGCTCGTGATGGGCGCGGCGGCACTGTACGCGCAGCAGACGCGCGACACCACGACGACGCGTCGCGGCAATGCGTCCGCGCTGGCGACGGGCGCGTCGTCGCTCGTGGGCGTCGTCCGCAGCGACGAGGGCGCGCCGGTGCGCGCCGCGATCGTGACGCTGAGCGGCGGCGAGCTGTCCGCGCCGCGCGCCGTCGTGACCGACGACGAGGGACGCTTTGCGTTCGAGCGATTGCCTGCGGGGCGATTCACGTTGTCGGCGAAGAAGGCCGCGTACGTGACGATGGCGTACGGCGCCACGCGGCCGGGCCGGTCAGGGACGGCGATCGCCGTCGCCGCCGGCCAGCGCGTCGACGTGGCGCTGACGCTTCCGCGCGGCGGCGTGATCACTGGACGCGTGGTCGACGCCGCGACTGGTGCGCCCGTGCCGGATGTCGGCGTGCTCGCGACGCGAACGGACGTCTCGCAGCCCGTGGCCGGCTCGCCGCTCGTGGCGCTGCCCGTCACCGACGATCGCGGCGTGTTCCGGCTGTTCGGGCTCGAGCCCGGCGAGTACGTGATCGCTGCCGTGCCGCAGCAGCTCGTGACGGGCGATGTCGACACGCGCGCGGAGGCCGACGTCGACGCGATCTTCGCGGCGCTGCAGCAACGGCCGCGAAATCCAGGCGCGACGCTCAAACCGGCCGCCGCCCCCATCGCGCCGAAACCGCGCACGGCCGGCTACGCGCCTGTCTACTATCCGGGCACCGCGAGGCGCACGGAGGCAGCGCGCGTGCGCGTGGCGGCAGGCGAGGAGCGACAGGGGATCGACATCGTGATGTCGCTTGTGCGGACGGCGACGATCGAAGGCGTCGTGTCGGCGGCGCAGGGATCGCTGCCGCCGCTGTCGATGGTGATCACGTCCGACGAGCCGTCGCGCGGTCCGACGCTGTTGGGCGTCTCGTCGCCGTCGCTGGTGCCGCCCGGGCCGGACGGGCGATTCCGCTACACGAGCGTGCCGCCTGGGCGCTACACGATCACGGCACGCTCCGGGGCGTCGCCCGCGCGGACGGATGGGCCGGGCCCGCGTCCGGCGACGACCAGCCAGACGTCGCCGGATGCCGCGGACGTGCAATGGGCCGCGGCGACCGTCGTCGTCGACGGCGACGACGTGACAGGGCTCACGCTCGTCCTCCAGCCGGCGCTCAAGTTGACGGGACGGCTGATCACGGACGATCCGTCGCCGCGCGCCCTGCCCGATGCCGCGAAGGTGCGCGTGTCGATCGTGCAGGACGGCGCCGGCGGAACGGCGATGATCAACGGCACCGCGATGGGACGCGTGCCGGTGCCGCCTGCGCGGATTCAGGCCGACGGCACGTTCGAGATCGACGGCGTGCTGCCGGGCACGTATCGGCTGAACGCGACGCTGCCGAGCGAGACGTGGCGGCTGCGATCGGCGATCGTGGACGGCCGCGACGTGCTCGACTATCCGCTGACGTTCAGCGAGGGCGATCGATCGGGTGCGACGCTGATCTTCTCGGAGCGGCGCGCATCGCTGTCGGGGACGGTGCAGGACGCGGCCGGTCGTCCGGTGCTCGACCTCGCGGTCGTCATCGTGCCTGCGGACACCGCGTTGTGGCGTCCGGACTCGCGCCGCGTGCGGACGACGCGTCCGGCGACCGACGGCACGTTCACGTTCGACGATCTCGTGCCCGGCGACTATCTGCTGGCCGCGCTGACGGATGTCGATCCGGCCGATCTGCGGAACGACGCCGGCGTCGTCGATCCCGCATTCGCGCAGCAGTTCGCCGCCGCGTCGATCAAGGTGTCCGTCGGCGACGGCGAGCAGAAGCGGCAGGACGTGCGGGTGGGACGATGACGCGACAAGACACGGGACTTTTCACGTCTTTGTCAATCGTCTGACGATCGCGTCGTACTCGTCGTCCGCGTCGCGACAGTGGACGGATCCGTGCTTCGCCCAGTCCACCGCGTGCCTGCCGTACGTCGTGTCGCGGATGTCGCGACGTGCACCGGCGGCGAGAAGCAGATGCACGATCTCCACGTGCCCGTGCCAGGCGGCGAGGTGCAGCGCGGTCGCGCCGCTGCGGCCGATGCCGTTGGGATCGACGCCGGCGTCGAGCATCGTGCGCGTGACGTTCGCGTCTGCGGCTGCTGCCGCGCGGATGAGGACGTCGTAGTCGACGGCGTCGAGTCTGCTCGGTACCGACGGATCGCCTTCGACGATCCGTCGCGCGCGGGTGATGTCGCCGCCGGCGCACGCGCCGACGAAGCGATCGACGCCGGTGACCTCGGCGTCGGACGCGCCACGGCTGCGCAGTAGATCGATCACGGCGTGATTGTCGGCGCGCACCGCCGCGGCCAGCGGCGTGACGCCGTCGTCGTCGCGAACGTGCAGATCGGCGCCGTGATCGAGCGCGAGCGCGACGAGTGTCGGCGAGCCCGCGGCGGCGAGACGATGGAACGTCGTGCGGCCGTCCAGACCGCGTTCCGACGTGTCGTAACCGCGCGTCAGCAGACCGCCAAACAGCGACTCCATTTGCGGAGGCATCGACGACGCGCGCGGGCGATGCAGCTCGCGAAGGTCGCTGGGGACGATGTGGTGCGGCCGCGCGCCGAACCGCCGCTGCCACTCGTCCAAGCCTGCCTTCATCTGCTCTCGCACGTCCGGCCGCTGGAAATACTCCGTGAACGCATCCGCCCATGGTGGACGCTGCTGCATCCATGTCGCCAGGTGTGCGCGCAGGTCCGCGGCTGTCGCAGAGGGCAGCCCCGCGTCGGACGTCAACGCGCGCTGTTGAATCAGCATGGCGATGGGCACGTTGGCATTCTTGATGGCGCGAATGAAGGCTGGAACGGTTGGCGTCGGACTGCCGGGCTCCGCGGGCGTCGACGCGTACGGATCCGCGCCGCGATCGAGCAGCAGCCGCGCGCAGTCGAGCAACCCGGCTGAGTGCCGCGCACTCAGCCGGTTGAGCGGCGACGCGCACACGTAGACGAACGGCGTCCAGCCGCGATGCGCCGCATCGCGGCTGGACGCGTCGCGCTCGAGGTGCCGCTCGAGCGCGTCGCGCTCGCCGAGTGCGGTCGCGGCGTGTACGCTCGCGGCCGCCAGCGGCGCGAACGCCGGCAGGTGACGCGCGATCTCGCCGTGCGCGCCGCCGCGCACGGCGACGAGGAAGCGCTCGAGCGGATCGTCGTGCCGCGCGAGCGCGGCCCAGTTCGTGTGCCCATGCTCGCGCGCGATCGCGTGCTGCGCGTCAGCCAGCTTGCTCGCGCGCCGCAGCGACGCGTCGTCGAGTCTGGCTGCGCGCGGCAAGGCCGCGCGCAGCCGGGCGAGCGCGGCGGCATCGCCGGCTCGTGCGGCACGCACGAGCCGCTTGGCGTCCTGTCGAAGCAGTGAGAGAGACGTCCGGCGTCCGGATGGGGCAGACATACTACGACCTCCAAGTTGCCGCCCGTGTCCGCACGACGAGGCAGAAGGTTCGTAGTTGGTGATGACGTGACGAGAACAGGTGGGCCAGGCCCTTTCCGCGGACGGGTGCGCCCTGCAGCGCGACGATCACTCTAGCACGCGTATAATGCGCGCCACAGGAGTTTCACCATGATTCGACGACTACGTGCAGGCCACATCGTGGCGGCTGCGGCGATGCTGTGCGCGTCGTTCGCGCCGGCCCATGCCCGTCAAGCACCACCAGCCGCGCCGGCTCCGGCGCCCGGTCAGGGCCGCGGCCCGCAAGCGCCGCAGGTCGTGTCGCCGGAAGTCTCGGCCGATCGCCACATCACGTTCCGCATCTACGCGCCGCAGGCGCAGTCGATTCGCCTCAACGCGAGCGACATTCCGAACATCGGCCAGTCGCCGGCCGCGACGCTGACGAAGGGCGGCGACGGCGTGTGGACGACGACGGTCGGTCCGGTGGAGCCGGGCGCGTACCGCTACACCTTCAACGTCGACGGCGTGGCGACGATCGATCCGCGCAGCCCGGCGATCAGCGAGTCCAACAACAACGTCTGGAGCGTCGCCTACGTCGCCGGCTCGGATCTGTTCGACTCGAAGAACGTGCCGCACGGCGCCGTCGCATCGGTGACGTACTACTCGACCGCGCTCGGCCGCGATCGGCGCATGCACGTTTACACGCCGCCCGGCTACGAGAACGGCTCCGCGAAATATCCCGTGTTCTATCTGCTGCACGGCGCAAGCGACTCCGACGACTCGTGGCCCTCGGTCGGGCGCGCGGGATTCATCCTCGACAACCTCATCGCGACCAGGAAAGCCAAGCCGATGATCGTCGTCATGCCTGCGGGACACACGAACGGCCCGATCCCCGGCGTCGGCGCCGCGCCGCCCGCGACGCCCGCGGCCGCGGGCGCGCCCGACGACTTCACGCGCGACTTCACGATGGACGTCATGCCGTACGTCGAGAAGCACTATCGCGTGCTGACCGATCGCGCGAGCCGCGCGATTGCCGGGCTGTCGATGGGCGGCTCGCAGACGCTGAACGTGGCGTTCTCGCGCCTCAACCAGTTCGCCTACATCGGCGTGTTCAGCTCGGGCCTGCTCGGCGGCGGCCGCGGGCGCGGCGCCGCTCCCGCCGCAGGCACGCCGGCGCCGCCGTTCGGCGAAGCGTGGGAGAAGCAGCATCTCGCCGCGCTCGACGATGCGGCGCTGAAGAAGGGATTGAAGCTGATCTGGTTCAGCACGGGCAAGGACGACGGCCTGATCACGACGACGCGGTCGACCGTCGATCTGCTGAAGAAGCACGGCTTCCAGGTGCAGTTCACCGAGAGCAGCGGCGGCCACACGTGGCTGAACTGGCGCGACTACCTCACACAGTTCACGCCGCAGCTGTTCCAGTAGTGCCGTATTTATTCACAGTGGAGAAATGGAGAACAGGGAGAGACGTGGCTGGTGATCGGCGCCCGGCGTAGCCGGGCGCCTGCGGACGTGCGTATCGGACGGCACTACGCACGCTCGGAAGTCGCTCTGGCGTGCGTAGTGCCGTTCGATGCGCACGTCCGCTCGGCCGCGTTCGCGGCCGCTCGCACCAGCCACGCATGTCTTCCCTCCATGGCCTCCACGTCTCCATGTTGAAAATCTACTGCGTTCTGATCGCCGTCGCCGGATCGACGGCGAGCGCGCGGCGCGCGGGGAAATAACATGCGGCCAGCGCCGCGAGCACCAGCAGCGGCGGAATCGGCAGCAGCATCGTCCACGTCATCGACGGCATCAGGCGCGCGAGGAACGGTCGCAGCGCGAGCTGGACGAAGACGCCCGCGATCGTGCCGACGCCGAATCCCATCGCGACCGGACGCAGGCCGTCGAGGACGACGAGCCGGATGATGTCGGCGCGCGCAGCGCCGAGCGCGCCGCGGATGCCGAGCTCGCGGCGCCGATCTGCGACGCGCTGTGAGAGCACGCCGAATAGTCCGGTCATGGCCATCGCCAGCGTCGCCGCGCCGAGGATCGCGGCGAGCAGCGCGATTACGCGTGCCGACGGGCTGTCGATGCCGGCGGCGATCGACGCCGTCGTCGACTCGATGACGAGCAGGTCGGGAGCGATCTGATGGACGATCGTCGGCAGCACGCTCGTCGGCGCGGGCGCGCCCTCGGTCGCGCGCGCGAGCACCGTGAGATGGACCGCGTCCGGCGTCATCGGCTGATAGATCACGCCGGCGGAGGTGCGCGTCGGCGTCGTCGGCACGTCGGCGGCGACGCCGACGATGCGTGCGGCGACATCGACCGCGCCAGTCCGCTGTTCGCGGACCAGCACCGTGCGTCCGACGACGTTCGTGTCGCCAAAGACCGCGCGTGCGGCGGCGGCGCTGATGACGAGCTCGTGCGCATCCGCGGCGTCGTTGAACGTTCGCCCCGCAACGAGCCGCGCGCCGAGCGCGTCGAAAATCGTCGACGACGCGGCCACCACCGTCACCGGCGCCGGGGCTTCGGCGCCGCGATCCAGCCAGGACGAGACGTAGTCGCTGAATGGAAGCTGAGTCGCGACGGCGGCCGTCGCCACGCCGGGCTCGCGCCGTGCGCGATCGACGATGCGCCCGAGCGTCTCGCGCAGGCGCTCCGTGCCGCTTTGAGCTTTCGACGGCTCGATCGTCAACGTGGCCACGCGATCGAGGTCCATGTCCGCGGTGGGCCGGGCCCGCGCCGTGAGATCGCCGATGAAGACGGCCGCGGCGCTCAGCAGGAGCACGGACACGCCGACCTGCGCGGCGATCAGCCACTGGCGGCCGCGCCAGCCGCTCGACGCGCCGCCGCCCGAGGCGTCGGACAGCGTCGCACGGAGCGAGATGGCCGTGAGCCGCCACGCGGGCCACGCGCCGCAGACGGCAGTCACGAGCAGCGTCGCCAAGCCGAAGACGACCCAACTGCCGGTCGTGAGCGCCGGATCGATCTGCATCGTCAGCCCCGGACCCAAGCGCATGCCGTCGCTTCGTCGTACGAGACCGATGAGAAGCCGCGTCAGCGCGGCAGCGGCGCCGCAGCCGACGACGGCGACGAATGTCGCTTCGACGATCTGCTGCTGCACGAGCCGCCGGCGTGACGCACCGAGCGCGAGCCGGACGGCGATGGCGTTGCGAATGGCGACGCCGCGCGCAAGCGTGAGGTTCGCCAGGTTCGTACACGTGACGAGCAGCACGAGGCCGACCGAGATCATCAGCACGACGGTCAGCGGCATGGCGTATGCCGTCATCGTCTCGTGCATGTGGATGTCGGCCGCAGCGCGGATTTCCCAGTGCCGCCGATCGCGGGGATCGCGATCGAGCGGAAAGTCGGAATCGAGACGGCCGGCGATTGTCCGGAGCTCCGTCGCGGCCGCGTCGACGGCGACGCCGGGCCGCAGGCGAGCTTTGACGAAGAGCCCGTGCCTGTCGCGATCGGTGTCGCGGAGGATGCCTTCGAACGCGCCGCCGTCGCGCAGGGCCGCGAGCGGAATCCACGCGTCCGTGGCATGGATGTTCGGATACATCACCCCGCGTACCGATGGCGCCGCGACGCCGATCACCTGTGCACGCTGGCCGCCGAGCGTGACGGTCTTGCCGACGATGGCGGGATCCGCGTCGAAATAGCGCCGCCACGTCGTGTCGCCGAGCACGATCGTCAAGGGCGCGCCCGGCGTATCGTCGCTCGCGACGATTGGCCGGCCAAGCTGCATCGCCGCCCCGACGAACGAGAAGTACGTGCCATCCACCGCTTCGGCACGCAGCGGCGCCGCAGCGCCGTGCGCGACGAGCGCGCCGCCGTACATCGACCATGCCGTCAACGATTCGTACGCGCGTTGCTGTTCGCGCAGATCCTGGTAGTCCGGCCACGAGAACGCCGTGAGAGCTCCGCTCGCCGACGGCCAGTAGTTGTAAAGATTGACGACGCGATCGATCTCGGGAATGTCGACGGGCTTGAGAAGCGTGGCGTAGGCGATCGTGTAGATCGCTACGGTCGAGCCCACACCGAGCGCGATGGTCGCCGCCGCAAAGGTCGAGAAGCCGAGCCGGCGAACGATCGCGCGGCCCGCCAGCACGACGTCGCGTCGCAGATGCCAGAGCTCATGACGCCAGACGAAGTCCGCGCGTAACTCGGCAAACGACTCGCGCAGGCGCCTGAGAGCCGCCGAAAGCCGGCCTTCACGCACGACGAGCAGCGCGGGCGCGGCGCTCGTCGACGGACGGCGCGGCGAGGAAGACGACAGATCGTCGCGATCGGCAGCGTGCGCGGCGTATTCCGTTCCCGACGCCACGATCGTCGGCGCGGTGTCGTCCCGCGCGGGGCCACGTCGAATCGCCGCGCGCCGCAGCAGCCGCGCGATCGTCGCGTAGAAGACGACGGCCAGAAACGCTGCGGCGGGGTGCGAAAGCAGCAGGCGCTCCTGTGCCGGCAGGAGGCTGGTGACGAGGAGCAGCGCCGCGACGTACAACGGCCAGCGCGCGCGAAGCCGGCCCGCGCGCGGCGTCCACGGATGCGCGCACGGCACGCCGCGCATGCGCCAGAGCAGTGCCTGGACGAGGATCAGTCCGACGCTCGCGAGCAGCGCGACGTGAAACAGCGCCGCCGGAGCGCCCCACAGGCGCCAGCAGACGAGCGACGACACGACGACGATCGGCGCGACGCCGATCGCGACGAGGACGCGCTCGAGTCCGAGGCGCGCCGTTCGCCAGGACAGCAGATCGGAATCGATGATCCACGACGCTCGCAGATCCGCCGGCAGCGCCGCGGCGATCCGCAGGCCGACAAGGGTGAAGAGCAGGATCGAGAACGGCACGGACAGGACGAGCGTCGACGGCGGCGCGTGCGGCGCGCGCGCGAACGCCAGCCATCCCGGCGCGCCCCACGCGACGCCCGCGCCGACGGCGGCCGCCAGCACGAATCGCTGGCGATCGACGCGTGCGCACGTCGTCAACACGAGTTGGACGACGGCGCGGACGTCGGGCTCGCGGCTGAGCACGCGCGACAGCCAGTCGATCAGCGCGCGGCGCGAGGCTGTCGCGTCGACGCGATCGACCGCCGATCGCAGCAGACGGCGATAGGCGAGGGGATAGGTCAGACACGTCAGCGCCGCGGCGGCGCCGAGGCCGCTCCATCCAACGACGGCGAAGTGGTGCGACAGGGGATTCGTCGTGCCGAGGATCGTCTCGTAGATGCCGAGGAACCAGAACGGCGGCGCGAGACGCAGCAGGAGCGACGGTTCCGGCGCGCCAGGCTGAAAGGTCGGCCGCGCGGCCTGCACGAGTGCCGGCACGAAGCAGAGGCTCGCGACAATCACGACGGCGAGCGTCATCTGCAGCAGCGGTGACACACGCGCGAACCATCGCGGGCCGACGGCCGCTAGTGCGACGCCTTGCACGGCGGTGACGAGGAACAGCACGAAGAGGCTGGCCGCGCACGCGCTGACGAAATGCGCCGCGATGTTGCGGACGAAGAACGCGAAGCCGCTGCCGGGCGACAGAAAGATCGCGAACGACACGGACGCCAGCGTGTGCATGGCGAGCGCGATCACGACGAGAAACGCCGTCAGCGCGAGCAGGCGCGCGGCGACGATGGTCCGGCCGCGCACGGGCAGTGCGCCGAGGATGAGCGCGTCGCGGCGGTCGGGCAACAGGCTGCTCCACGCGATCACGCTGACGACGCCGGACACGACGAGCGAGATGCCGAGATACAGCGCCTTGTCGTTGATCGACACGAGCCGCAGCGCCTCGGGGCCGAGCTGTCTGGCGATCATGCTCCAGCCCCAGCCGGCGACGCCCGGCGTCTGGTAGCTGGAGCCGAGGCCGACGAAGAACGGCGCCGCGATGCCCGGAGCGGCCAGAAACGCGAGCAGATAGAAGATCGCGCCGCGCAGGTCGTCCGAGCCCGCGGTGACGTCGGACTCGAAGAAGCGGCCGAAGAACGTGCGAGTCAGCGTGCGAAGCTGAACGAGCGTCGGCATGGGCGGGTTCGTCTGGTTGTGCGTATTAGACACCGGCCGCGGGCCGTTTGTGCGAGACTTTGTCGCGAGGATGACCATGGCGAAATGGGGACGACGGGCGCAGGCCCTGGGACTGGCGATCGTCTGTGCGGGCGCGGCGTATCTGAGCCTGGCATCGATGCGCGCGCAGGCGCCGGCGGACGCGACCAACGATCCGGACCGGAAGGACTGGATTCAGCTCTTCAACGGCCGCGATCTGAACGACTGGCTGATCAAGTTCTCGAAGCACGACCTCGGCGAGAACTTCAACGACACGTTCCGCGTCGAGGACGGCCTGCTGAAGGTCCGCTACGACAAGTGGACGCGCTTCGATGGCGAGTTCGGCCACATCTTCTACAAGGATCCGTTCTCGTACTACATCCTCGCGGCGGAATATCGTTTCGTCGGCGATCAGGTGCCAGGCGGTCCGGACTGGGCACGGCGCAACAACGGCCTGATGCTGCACAGCCCGCATCCGCGAACGATGCTGAAGGATCAGGATTTTCCGATCTCGATCGAAGTGCAGCTGCTCGGCGGCCTGAGCGACGGCAAGCCGCGATCGACGGCCAACGTCTGCACGCCCGGCACGAACATCGTCATGAACGGCCGGTTCCACACGGCGCACTGCACGAGCTCGACGTCGAAGACGTACGACGGGGATCAGTGGGTGCGCGTGGAGGTGATCGTCAAGGGCGACGAGCTGATCCAGCACACGATCGACGGCCAGGTCGTGCTGGAGTACTCACGTCCGCAGATCGGCGGCGGCGCGGTGGCGCCCGTCGATCCCACCGTGAAGGTCGATGGCACGCCGCTGGCCGGCGGCTACATCTCGCTGCAAGCCGAAACCGCGCCGGCCGATTTCCGCAAAGTCGAGCTGCTCAATCTCGAAGGCTGCATGGATCCGTCGGCGAAGAACTACAAGACGTATTACGTGAAGTCCAAAGCTGGGGCTTGTAGAAAATAACTTCGAACTTGGAACTTCGAACTTCGAAAAGAAGACCGGTGACTGCGGTGCGTTTCGAAGTTCAAAGTTCGAAGTTCAAAGTTTGGAGTCAAATGCTCTTGATCGTCCACTCCCCGTCCACGAACCGCCACATCGTGCCGGTGGGATTCTTGTCCTGGAGCTCCGGCGGCAGGCGGTGCGGGCGCACGTTGTCGTAGCAGCAGAGCGCGGCGAAGCGGAGCAGCGACGCGGGAATGCCGACGGCGGTGAAGCCGGGATGGCCCGTCGCGGGATACGGCCCGCCGTGATTCATCGCGGGTGAGACCGCGACGCCGGTCGGCATCTTGTCGTTGAGCAGTCGTCCCACCTTCTGTCGCAGCACCGGCGTCAGCCTCGCGTACTGCGCATCGTCCGATCCCGTCGTGTCGCTGTAGACGCAGCCGGTCAGATTGCCCTCGAGGCTCGCGGCCACGCGCGTCATCTCGGCTTCGTCCTTGACGACGACGATCATGTTGACGGTGCCGAAGGCTTCGGTCTGGAGCGCGTGCGGATCGGCGAGGAACGCGGCGCCCGTCGTGCGCAGCAGCGTGCTCGCGAAGCTGATGCGCCCGCCGTCGATCGGCTTGCCGCCGGCGAGGATCTCGGCGCCGTGGGCCGTCAGCACGTTGAGCGCTTCGCCGATCGCCTGGCGACCGGACGTGCCGAGCAGCGTGCCCGGCGTCGCGCCCGCGAACAGCCCGCGCGCGTCGTCGACGAACGCCCGCGCCCGCTCGTCGTCTTGCACGATCGTCAGGCCGGGACGCGTGCAGAACTGGCCCGCGCCGAGCGAACATGAGTCGAAGAGCTCCTTCGCGATCGCCGCGCCGCGCTCGCGCAGCGCGCCCGGCAGCACGAAGATCGGATTGACGCTCGACATCTCGAGGTAGATCGGCTTGCCGGCCTTTTCGGCCGCGGCTTTCAACTGCACGCCGGCGGACTTGCTGCCGGTGAATCCCGTCGCGGCCACGAGCGGATGCGAGACCAGCGCGAAGCCGACGTTCGGTTTGGTGCGATAGACGAGCTGCACCCACGCCGTCGGCAGGCCCGCGGCCGTCACGGCCTCGAGCGCGAGCTCCGCGAAGAGACGCGTCGTGCCGGGATGGCCGGTGTTCGCCTTGCCGATCACCGGATTGCCGGCCGCGATCGCGGCGACGAAGTCCCCGCCGGCGACCGAGTTGAACGCGAACGGAAAGTTGTTCGGGCCGAAGACGACGACGGGCCCGCCGAGGGGCTCGTAGCGGGAACGGATGTTCGTCTTCGTGTCGATCGTCGCATGCGACCACGAGCGATTGCGCGCAGCCGTGGCGCCCTGCCGCAACTGGTTCGTCGTGCGCGGCAGCTCGACCGCTTTCAAGCGCGGCGTGATCGGATACGCCGTCTCACGCGCGGCCATCTCGCAGAGCGCGTCGGCCGCGGCGTCGATGCGATCCGCGTAGCCGTCGAGAAACGCCGCGATGCGCTCGGTGAAATCCGGCAGCGCACGCGCGGCCGCGACGGCTGCGGCGCCGGCCTCGCACGCGTCGTGGATCTCGCGCTCGGACGAGATCGGATACGCGTCGGGAAGCGATTGTCCCGTCGACGGATCGGTTGCGGTGAACGTGCCTTCGGGATCGCGCGCGTCGCGCCACTGGCCAGCAATCAGAACAGGTGCAGTCATCGTAGAGCTACCGGGTTTTCGAGGGTGAGATCGCCAATCGTGATGCGGACGAGGTCGCCGCGCGCCATCGAGAACTCGTGCGGCGGGATGATGCCCGTGCCCGTCATCAGCAGCGCGCCGCGCGGGAACGGCATCTCCATGCACAGATAGTGGACCAGCTCCTCGAGCGGGCGCTTGATCTGCGACGTCCGAATCGTGTTCGTGAACAGGACCGCGCCGCCGCGAGAGATCTCCAGTGTGACCGGCAGATCGCGCAGCGCGTCCGTCGTCGTCAGCACGAGGCCGGGGCCGACCGCGCAGGACGCTTCGTAGACCTTGGCCTGCGGCAGATACAGCGGATTTTCGCCTTCGATGTCGCGCGACGAGACGTCGTTGCCGACGGTGTAGCCGACGATCTCGGCCGCGGCGTTGACGACGAGCGTGAGCTCGGGCTCGGGGACGTTCCACGTGCTGTCGTCGCGCACGCGAATCGGCGCCTGGTGGCCGACGGTGCGCCAGCCGACGCCCTTGAAGAAGAGCTCGGGCCGCGTCGCATCGTAGACGCGCGCGTAGACGTCGCGCACGGTCGACTCGGCCTCGCGCGCCTCGCGGCTGCGCAGATACGTCACGCCGCAGGCCCAGACCTCGTGGTCGGCCTCGAGCGGCGCCAGCAACGCGCCGGTCGCCGCGCCCGATCGCGGAATGGCCTGTAGGACACCCGCGATGGCCGAGGCCGGAAGCTGCAACAGGAAGCCGAGCGTGAACGATTCGGGGAGGAACTGACCGTCGAGCGCCCATCGCGGACCGCTCGGCGTCTCGTGTCGTGTCAGGTACATGCGGCCCTATCTTCCCATATGATGACCGCATCGCAATTCCCTGGAGGGGCTTGATGTCTCGTCGCGCATTTCGTCCGTGGATGGTAGTGGCAGTCATGATCGGCGCGGCCGGCGTCATGCGCGCCGCGCAGCAGCCCGCGCCGGCGGCCCCCGCCGAGCCGTCGAAGGTCCTCGCGCCCGGCGCGCAGGTCGAGAAGATCGCCGGCGACTTCATCTTCACCGAGGGCCCGACGTCCGACGACGACGGCAACGTGTACTTCGTCGATCAGGACAACAACCGGATCATGAAGTACGACACGAACGGCCAGCTCACGACGTTCCTGCAGCCGAGCGGCTACGCGAACGGGACGACGTACGACGGCAAGGGCCATCTGATC